>JBBDYK010000065.1:0-4542 GCA_040901665.1 Pirellulales bacterium
CGACTTCATCGCGGTCTATCCGCAAGAGCTTTACCAGCAGGGGCTCGAAATCATCACGGCCAGCACGTTGCGCAACCATCCGGCCGCATTGAATCCGCGCATCAAGTCGCTGAACTATTTGAACAACATTCTGGCCAAGATCGAGAGCCTGCAAGCCGGCTGCATGGAAGCGTTGATGCTCAATCACAAGGGCGAAGTGGCCGAGTGTACCGCCGACAACATCTTTCTGGTACGCGACGGCGTGCTGCTCACGCCGCCGACCGACGCCGGCGTGTTGGAAGGCATCACCCGCGAAGCCGTGATGGAGTTGGCCCGCCAACAAGGCCTGGAAATTCGCGAGGCGTCCCTCACGCGGCACGATGTCTATATCGCCGACGAGTGCTTCCTGACCGGCACGGCGGTGGAAGTGATCGCCGTGGTGAAGGTCGACAGCCGCAAGATCGGCAGCGGCAAGCCCGGACCGATCACCTGCGATCTGAAAGAGCGATTTCACAAGCTGGCCCGCAGCTAGCGTCCTGAGTTAGAAGTTCGTTTCATGGGAAATCCATATTCAGGACACTAGGTATCTACTGCGGCCAAAGCACTTTCGTCTTTGGCCGGCGCGCTCTGAATTGCAACGAAGTTGCAACTCAGGACAATAGTGGGAAGCGCGTCTCACCGAGCAGAGATCCGCGGACGGTATCCCGCTCGCCCCTTGTTTCGCTCGAGTGGTTGGCTCGCCTATAATCTCGTAGGCTACGCTCGTCCCTCGATCCGATTCCGCCCGCCTGATGGAGCGCTCACTGATGATACGTCGCCGGTTTGCCGTTGTTGCGTTATTGCTGGCACCGATCATGTCGGCAGCCGATCCATCCCAATCGATCGCCGACGAGTGGCCGCAGTGGCGTGGTCCCCAGCGCGACGGCGTGTGGCGCGAAGAGGGGCTGCTCGACAAGTTCGCTGCCGACGAAATCAAGATCACCTGGCGGCAGCCGATCTCCAGCGGCTATAGTGGGCCGACCGTGTCCGGCGGCCGCGTGTTCGTCACCGACCGCATCGTCGAGCCGAAGCAGATCGAACGCGTGTTAGCGTTCGACGAGAAGACCGGTCAGCCGTTGTGGACGCACACGTACGATTGCGAGTACGTCAACGTGGGCTACACGGCCGGGCCGCGCGCATCGGTTACCGTCGACGGCGACCGCGCGTACGCGTTGGGCTCGATGGGGCATTTGTTCTGTCTGGACACTGCCTCCGGCAAGGTGTTGTGGGGTAAGGACACGAACGCCGAGTACAAGATCCGCATGCCGATCTGGGGCATCGCCGCGGCGCCGCTGGTCGACGGCGATCTGGCGATCGTGCAAATCGGCGGCGAAGGCGCATGTCTCGTGGCGTTCGACAAACTCACCGGCGCCGAGCGTTGGCGGGCTTTGAATGACAACGCGTCCTACTCCGCGCCGATCATCGTCGAGCAAGCCGGCAAGCGCGTGCTGGTCTGTTGGACTGGCGACAGCGTCGCAGGCATGAACCCCGCCTCGGGCGAAGTTTACTGGCAACATCCGTTCAAGCCGGCCAAAATGGTCATCAACATCGCCACGCCGGTGCTGGAGAAGAATCGCCTGTTCTTCACCAGCTTTTACGACGGCTCGCTGATGCTCGAGCTGAAGACCGCCGAGTTGGGCGTAGAACCTCTGTGGCGACGCAGCGGTCGCGATGAGCAGCACACCGACAGCCTGCACTCGATCATCAGCACACCGTATCTCGAGGGGGACTACGTTTACGGCGTCGACAGCTACGGAGAGTTCCGCTGCCTGGACGCCAAGACGGGTGACCGCATCTGGGAAAGTCTGGAACCGACGCCCAAATCGCGTTGGAGCACGGTCCACATGGTGCGCAACGGCCGGCGAATGTGGATGTTCAACGAGCGCGGCGAGATCGTGATCGCCACGCTGTCTCCTCAAGGCTACACCGAGATCAGCCGCGCCAAGTTGCTCGAACCGACGCGTGTCCAATTGGGGCAACGCGGCGGCGTCTGCTGGTCGCATCCGGCCTACGCCAATCGCCACGTCTTCGCGCGCAACGATGAAGAGCTGGTGTGCGCGAGCCTGGCGGCGGGCGAGAACTAGCAGCCTGTTGAAGAATTCAACAGGCTGCGACATCGCATGGATGCGATGACAGAATGGCGACGTAAGTCGTTATTCTGCGAGCCGAGAGAAGCTTTGCTTCGCACTTGGCGAGGTTGAAAAATGCCACGACGGCATTTTTCAACAGGTTGCTAGCTCCTGCGGCTCAACGGCCTACTCGGGCGCGTTTGCCTTGGATATCGCTGGGGCCGAATCGATCACTAGCCCAATCTGTGCCGTTTGCCGCAGTGTCGACAGGTTGCCTAGTATTCTTGTCGCGTCGGCGAGCCGCTCGCGCTAAGTTGGCAAATATCCGACACTTCCGTTGACGGTTTCGGTCGCGTTCGTACAATTTCATGCGGTTCAAAAGGCGCCGGGCGACGACAATCAGGGCCGAATCGATCGCAGTGAACTCGACGCGCTCGGGCGCAACACATCCCCCAACAGGAGTCAGGCAAGCAGGGAACGCTTCGCATGAACATCATCCGGCTGGCCACGGGCGTGCTCGTCCGGGCGCCGGCAAAGCTGAATCTTTTCTTTGAAGTTCTCGCCAAGCGCAGCGATGGTTTCCACGAGGTCGAAACCCTCATGGCGCCCATCAGCCTGTGCGACACTCTTGTCGCTACGCCCGGCCCCGCTGGATCCCTGACTGTTGCCTGTCGTTGGGCCGCACCCGGCGATGGCGCGCAACTTGCCTCGGCGTGCGGGCCGTTGCCTGATGAAAAAGACAACCTGGCTTTTCGCGCCGTCGCGTTGCTGCGCGCTCGCGCCGGCTGTCAACAGGGGCTGCACATCGAGCTGCTGAAGCGCATTCCGTCAACCGCCGGCCTGGGCGGCGGATCGAGCGATGCTGCCGCGGCGCTCGTGGCAGCCAACGAAGTCTGGAATCTCGGTTGGAGTCGCGCGGCATTGGCCGAGCTGGCCGCCGAGTTGGGCAGCGACGTGCCGTTCTTTCTGTATCCTGGCGCGGCCATCTGCCGCGGCCGGGGCGAACGAGTCGAGCCCGTCGCCGGCTTGGGCCGGCTCGATTTCGTGCTGGTGCGCCCGCCCGAGGGCCTGTCGACGGCCGCAGTCTACTCGCGGTGGCGCGTGGCCGATCGGCCGCGACGGGTCGAGCCCGCCGTTGCGGCGCTGGCGCTCGGCGACCTGCGTCTGCTTCGCGGCGCGATGCACAACCAGTTGGAAGCGGCCGCCGAAAGCCTGTCGCCCTGGGTGGGCCGGCTGCGACAAGAACTTGCCGCCGCCGGTTGCGGGGCAGTGCAACTCAGCGGCAGTGGTTCGGCGTACTTCGGGGTTTGTCACCATGCCCGTCACGCGCGGCGCATCGCTCAACGATTGAGGACGCGCGGCATCGGCCAGGTGTTTGCCGTGAGCACGAGCAAGTAACGCAGTTTCGCAAGGAGAATGGCCGTGGAAATCACCGAAGTGCGCATCAAACTCATGGAAGAGGCGAGCGAGCGACTCCAGGCCTTTTGCTCCATCACTTTCGACAACGCGTTCGTGATCCGCGATTTGAAGATCATCGACGGATCGAATGGACCGTTCGTGGCCATGCCCAGCCGCAAACTGACGGCCCACTGCCCGCAGTGCGGCTATAAAAACCACTTGCGCGCCGCGCACTGCAATCAGTGCGGCGGCCGGCTGCAGGAAGACCGGCTGATCAAGGATGAAGACGGGCGCGCCAAGCTGTATGCGGATATCGCGCATCCGATCAATTCGTCCTGCCGAGAGATGATCCAGGACCGCGTGATCAAGGAGTTCCGGTTGGAGATGGAGCGCTCGAAGTTGCCCGGCTATCGCTCGACGTACGACGACTACGATCACGAGGACAGTCCCGCGCCCAAGGAGCCCGGTGCCCGGGACAAGACGCACGTTCAGCCGGCCGAACAGCAGCCGCGCAGCCCGCACCGTCCGGCGGCGCAGCAGCCCGCCCGGCACGCAGCCCGCCACGCCACCAGTCCGCCGGCCGCGCCTCCGGCCACCGATACGCAGCGCGACAATTTCGGCGCGGGTATCTTTTGAAAGGCGGAGGCTGGAGGAAGTCGGACGGGGGAACGGCGGATGTGAAGATTTGCCGGTCTGGCGGAGTTGAATGGTCTTGCTTGTGAGCGCGGCCTGCGGCGCGCGGCAACTTCTCGAAATGGGTGTCGGCTTGCTTGCACGCGCTCGCTGGGCGTGTATGGTTTCTTAGCCCACCCTTCGCGCTGGCTTGGCGCGGAGCTGTTTCCCCGCCTCGGAGAAGAGAACCATGCGAAATCTGCTGTTCTTAGCGGTACTGTCCCTGATTACCGCGTCGTCGGCCGGCTGCTTCCATCGCAATCAGTGTTGCGGCGGCGGCGGCAGTGGCGGCCTGTTCAGTTGGCGACAACAACCTCAAGCCCAGGTAATGCAATACAGCGATCCTTGCTGCGGACAACAAGCAGTGCCCTGCTGTCCGCCGCCG
>JBBDYK010000065.1:4552-8039 GCA_040901665.1 Pirellulales bacterium
TGAATTCGTTTTCAACCGACTGCCGAATGTGACTTGAATGTAAGTCGACGTGTATTGAGCGTAATTGTCGAGCAACCAGCGGGTGCCATGGCCGCAACGTGTGGCCGTGCCACAAGCACGCGGGCGACGACCCCCGTGGCACCCGATCGGTTGCTTTTTTTGCGCTTTCGCAAAGCATCCTGCATTCGGCCCGTCGTCGCAGCCGAACAAGTGCGTTCGATGCGCTCCAGGCCGTTGAGCCGCGCAACGCCGCGCCTTCTCTACCCGTCAATCGCAGCGGTCGATTTGAAAGACGCGCAGCTACTCTGGTGTATTCAAAGCCGCAACGCCACGACGGCTTGACAGACAAAAACCGGTCACGATGGCGCACGCGATCACCATCAAGCTGGCGATCTTGAACCAGATTGGATAAGGGAGCATCGCAATGTTGAAAATCAGAGCGGCCAGCAGCAGCAACCCAACGAAGAGCGCGCTGCCGCGGTTGCCCAATCGTCCCGCGATCCAGGTGCCAGCGAATGCGGTGCCTGCCCAAGCGGGGACTACCACCGCCAACACCCAATGCGGATAGCGCTCGACGTGCTGACACATTTCTTCCGTCGTTCCTGCGAAGTCAGGGGGAAGCGGATGGACGACGGCACTGAAGAGTTCCACCGCGACGACCAGGATGAATGCCACCAACATCCCCGCCACGATAGCGCCTACGGCACGAAACAGGGTGGCCACTTTAAGTCCTCTTGAATTGCCTCTGTCACCACGGCCGCCAAATCGGCTTGGACGAGGATTCCAGCATATCCCGCCTCGCCTCTGGGACAAGTGAGGATCCTGATGCGCGCTAAGCGTCGGTCCGACACGCCGGCAGGATGTGGCCGTCGGGATGGGGCATCGGGCCGCAGACTCAATTCACTCGCCGAGCAACCGGCGGGGCAACGGCCGCAGCGTGCGGCTGTATCGTGTTCGCTGGTGCGAGCACTTGCCGGTTAGCGATTGGCGGACGAATGGAGCTTGATGAGCTCTCCGATTCCTTCATCGACGGCCTGGGCGACTGGGTCGCTCCCATAGTTGGTCGCAATGAGCACGGCGAAATCCCGCTGGGGCGCAATCCATACATTGCAAAACCAGGTCGTGTTCGAGCCGGCATGCGTCAGCACCGAGCCGCCGGCCCACGGACGTTGCGTGACAATCCAGCCGCCAGCATAGTCCTGGTTTGGTCTGGGAGTGATCAGTTCCTTGAAGGTTGCCGGCGTGACGAGCCGGGGATGGCCTTGGGCGCCGCGCAGGGTTTCTGCAATGAACTTGCACCAATCGGCCATCGAGCAGTGCACGGTGCCGGCCGGTCCGAGGACGGCAGCGTTATCGATTTGTGTCGGCGTGATCTTGCCGCGATCGAGGGTGTGTCCCCACGGTTGGTCGACCTTACCAAGAGTTCCCGGCGGACCGAAGCCCGCCGACGTCATGCCCAGAGGGCGGAATATATCCCGCTTGATCACGGCCTCCCACGACTTGCCGGACTTGGCTTCGACGATAGCGCCGAGCACGACATAGCCGACATTGGAATAGGAGAACGATCCGACCGGCGTAGCGGGTGGATCGGCAAGTGCTTTTTCGACGGCCACACGGCGCTGGGCCGGCAGGGAACGACGCATGGTGTCGAGCGCCCGCCAGTCCAGGTCGTGGGGTAAGCCCGCGGTGTGATCCAGAAGTTGGCGCACAGCGACCTTGGCCATTGGCGCGTTCATTTTCTTGGCGAGCTTAGGGAAGATTTCTTGCATCGTGGTATCGAAGGCGAGTTGCTTCTTGTCGATGAGTTGGCCGACGAGGATTGCCGTCATGGCTTTCGTGTCCGAACCCAAGTGAATGATGTCCGTGTCGTTAAATGGCTCAGGCTCGCCGAATTTGCGGATGCCCGCGCTACCGAGCGCGACGACCTGGTCGCCTTGAACGATGGCGCCGACGACACCGGGCAGCTTGTGTTTGGCGGCCAACGTACCGAGCGTGGGAGCGAGGTCACGAACCTCGGGCGCCGCGTCGGCAGCAAGCAGTACCGTAGTCATCGCCAACAGCGCAGTGCCGCTCAGAAAGGTATTCATAATTGAAAGGCCCTCTGTAAGCCGACGGGAAGGGACGCGCGACGGCGATTCGAAACTCGCGTCAGGATAACACCCCGCCGCTCGGCGCACGAGTAAATTCCGTCGCGAGCCGGCCACGGCTTGCGCAAATGGGCCAGTCAAGTACGAAGCATCGCTTCGCGCGCGGTGAAACGGACCTGCCGGCAAAAGCGAAACGGGAGCCGCACCAAGCGCGGCGCGGTTCCCGTTCCGACTTATTTTGCTTGAAACTGCCTGGGTCGATCGACTAATCGGTCGATTTCGTCAGGGTTTCCTCAATCAGGAAGGGAAGCAGGTCGGTATGGTGGCTGATCATTTTCCACCGTCCGTTTTCCTTGCGGAACACGTTGGTGGCCCGGATCGAAACCTTCACGGTGCGTCCCTCGGCGTCTTGATTGTTTCCTTTTTCGTAGCATTGCGAGTAAGCCAGGTTGTCGCCCACGACGACGTGCGTGTGGTACGGCTCGATTTTGCCGGCCAGGTGCAACGCCCCCTGAGCTTCCCAGGATTCGCGCACCGCGTCCCAACCGACGAGAAATTCGCCGGTGGGGCCCAGGCAGGTCACATCGTCCGCGTGGGACCAGGTTTCAACCATCGGGTCGATGTCACCGGAGAACATCGCATTGAGGTTCGCATAGAACTGTGTCGTCGCCGCCTCGACCGCTTTCGTCTCGTCGGCGATCGCGTCCGCGGTATCCGCAAAGCAGGCCGCCGCCACCAAGAACAAAGCCGTCGACAAAGCCAGGATTTTCGTCTGCATGGAAATCGTACCCTCGTTTGGAATCGGATCAGAAGGATCGCCGCGCGAACGGCGCAACAAACGCCTTGCGGCTACACTCGTCCTAGCGCCTCGCTAGAGAGCGCTACGGCGCGAGCCATCGCGTCGCGTTTTCCAATGGAAGGATAGCTTGGAATTTTGGCGGGAAGGGGGCAGGATTTCCGTAGGAATTCCTGACGAGGCAGGTCACGCGGAGTTCCTGCATCGCCCCGCTGCCCGGCGGACTATGAATGCGCAGGTCCCGAAGAAACGGTCGAGAGTTTAGCTTGAGCCGCCAAGAAAAGTAGATCGATGCCGCTGGATTTCGCGGACGTGCCACAGCGTTAGTACCAACTATATGCAAATGCGTAGAAACGTTGAATCGCGGCATTACGCTTTGCGACGTCTTCGTAGGGCTTCCATTTGTGGCGGACGGCTTCGAATCGTGCCAGCGCGATCTCATCGGATAGCTGATACGCAGTCCAACCCGCTTGCTGGCGTTGCTGGTGATCCAATTGCAGCTGTTGGTATCGCTCAGCGATCAGCGCGGCGACCCCCTCGCGAAGCTCCTGGGTCGGCGCCTCGAGCAATGGCGGCAATGCCAACGTGCCCTCAAGATCCAGCT
>JBBDYK010000066.1:0-7974 GCA_040901665.1 Pirellulales bacterium
GGACGCTGTGGTGTGGCGGGCTGATGCCGCGCCACTGGAACACGCGTCACGGCTGGCGCACGGCAGTGAGGGTGCTGTTGCACCGACTGCGCGTCGAAGCGCTGACCTATCGCTTGCTGATCGTCTGGCTGGTTGGCTCGGGCGCCATCGGGCTGGCTGCCTGGAAATTGCCTGCCGCGCACTGGGCGGGCCTGTTGACGTCGCTCGTCGGTTTGGCGGTCGGCGGTGGCTTGGTGTGGGTCGTGCGCGTGGTCGGCACGGCCGCACTATCGCGCGAAGCGATGGGCTTTGGCGACGTGACGCTCATGTCCATGATCGGCGCCTTCGTCGGCTGGCAAGCGGCGCTGGTGATCTTCTTTCTGGCCCCGTTCGCCGGACTGGTGATCGGCCTGCTGCAATGGATCGGCCACGGCGAGCGCGAAATTCCCTACGGCCCGTTCTTGTGCCTGGCCGCGCTGGTGGTCATGGTCGGCTGGACCGACGTCTGGGTTGCCACATATCAGGTCTTCAGCATGGGCTGGTTGTTGCCGGGCGTGCTGGCGGTGTGCATGGCCCTGATGGGCGGATTGCTCTACGTCTATCGGCTCGCTCTGCCGCGGTCAGGTCGCTAAGCGGTCTGTTTCGCGAGCTAGACTTGATTGCCCCGCGCAAGCGCGTGGATTGTCCCGATTTCGGCTGGTTATCCTGTCGGCGAATCACGGCATGGCTCTCTTCGAACGCACGCTGCACGCTCCGTTTGACGCTGATCGCGCGGCCCTGCGCCGGGGGCGCTATGGCGTGATCGAAGTGGTCGACGGGCGGCTGGCTGCGATTCACTTGCGCTGGTGCCCGAAAATCGTCTCGGCGCTCGAGATCGAGTGGCTGGGGCGCCGTCGCCATGACAGCGTGCCGGGCGATCGCTGCCGCCTGTTCTATAACCAACCCCGCCGGCATTCCAACTACTTGGCGCTGGCCTACGTGGTTTCGCACTGCGATTGCACGTTCGCCACGATTTGTCGTGCCGCGCAAACGCTGGACGAGGTGGCCCGCGTGAAACAGAGCGACGCCATACTGTGCGATGTGTGGAACCTGCGCATCTCACAGCGGCTGCTGGCTCGCTGGGGCTACCAGCCGCACAATCCCCGGCGCTGGCATCGCCACTACATCAAGCGATTCTATGGCACGTATCCGCCGCCGCGGGCGATGGATGCTTGCCGGGCTAACTCGTCTGACAGCACGCCTACGCCAGCACTCTGCCAGCGCTGAGCGAACCGCGAGACCGGCGAGCGCGACTCGCCTGCCCGCAGCTCAACCCTGTGCGCAAGAACTGCCCTTGCTCGGCCCCCGGCGCCTCGCTACGATCCCGACCCTTGTCAGATTGCCCCAGCGGAGCGCTCATGCGCGGCAGGGCATAACGTGTCATTCGGTCGCCTCCCCAACCTAGCATTGCGGTGATCGGCCGGCACGACCTTTCGCTTACACTCGTTCGTTCCAGACGCCCATTGCTCGAGGAGAGAGAGCATGCGAGTCGTCGCTATTGCGGGCTCGCTGGTTTTCCTGCTGCTGCCGGCGCTCGTCGGCTGCACGAACAATTCGTATGCGCTGCAGAAGCAGAATCAAACCTTGCAGCAGCAACAATTGGCGCTGCAACAACGCAACAACGAATTGCAAGCCCGAGCCAGCGCTCTGGACCGCGACAATCAGGAACTGGGAACGCTCTTGGCCCAGGCGCGGCAACAGGCCAACGTCACCGAAGATCAACTGGCCGCCGTGCGCGATCAACTCGCCGCCGTCGGCACGCAAATGTCGTCGCTGCGCGACGAAAAGCAACTCATCGACAAGCAAGCCGAAGCTCTGATGGCCTCCACGCGCCGCCGGGCCGGCGCGACCATCACCGCCAACAACAGTCTGGAGCGCAGCCTGCCGGCCGTGAACATCCCCGGCGTCGAGGTGCGCCCCGACGGCGACGTGGTGCGCATCGAGCTGCCCACCGCGCGGCTCTTCCAGCCGGGCACGTCGTCGATTCAACCGCTGGCCGGCGCGCTGCTCGACAGCGTGGCCATGGAGATCGCCCGCGCCTACCCCGATCAGAGAATCGGAGTCGAGGGGCACACCAACAACGATTTCGTCCGCACGGCGCAAGGCTTCGACAATCAGCAGCTTTCGACGGCCCAGGCGACGGCCGTTTATCAATACCTGGTCTCGCGCGGCCAGATTCCCGCCCAGCGCATGTTCATCGTCGGACACGGCGCCAACGCGCCCGTGGTTTCCAACGCCACGGCCGCCGGCAAGGCCCGCAACGCCCGTGTCGAGCTGGTGATCTATCCCGAACGCCTCGGAGCCGGACCGTGATCCGGTGAATCGGTCGCACCGGAGCGATCTGCCTGCACGGTCGGTTTTCGCGCGGGCGAAGCTGCCTGCCCCGCGGCCGCCACGGTATAATCGTCAGGCACACGAACCCGCCCGGCGTGCGCGTTGTCTCGCTGGTAGCCGAGCTCCCGCCCCGCATTCCTCATCTCGCCGATTCATCCCACCCATGATCGCAATCATCGACTATCAGATGGGCAACCTGCGCAGCGTGCAAAAAGGCTTCGAAAAGGTGGGCCACCAGGCCACGATCACCGGCGATCATCAGGTGCTCGCCCGCGCCGAGAAGATCGTGCTCCCCGGCGTGGGCGCCTTTGGCGACGCCATCGCCGAGCTCAAGCGTCGCGACTTGGTGCAGCCGATTCGCGATGCCGTGGCCGCGGGCAAGCCCTTCCTGGGCGTATGTCTGGGAATGCAGTTGTTGCTCGACGTGAGCTACGAGGGAGGCACGCACGAGGGATTGGGCATCTTGCCCGGCGAAGTCGTGCGATTTGATTTGCCCGCCGAGTACAAAGTGCCGCACATGGGCTGGAACCAGCTCAACTTTCGCAGCCCCTCGCCGTTGGTGGCGGGGCTCGACGACGGCGTGTACTGTTACTTCGTTCACTCCTATTATGTCGTGCCCCGCGACCCCAGCGTGATCGCGACCGAGACGGACTACGGCGGGCCGTTCTGCTCGACGATCCGTCGCGACAATCTGTTCGCCACGCAGTTCCATCCCGAGAAGAGCCAACAGAATGGCCTGCGGATGCTCGCGAACTTCGCCCAATTGTGATTCTGGCCGCAGACGGCGCCGCGAAAGTGTCCCCAATGCTAGCGGCGGGGGGCGCCAATAGCGCGCTTGACAGCACTCGCCGCCCAGGCGTAGGATTTAACTCCAGCGTTGCACTCCCTTCCGCTGCCGCATCCCCTCCTCGTTTGTTTCGGCCGATTTCGTTTCATGGCCAAATCATCGCGTCAAGGCGTCTTGCCCGGCATGGATCCGGAAGCAGGGCCGGACGACCATCCGGCTGCCAGCGCCGTTGCTTTGCGCGCCAATCGCCGCGCCACCAAGCGGCCGCGCAATGCCGCCACGCCGCTCGAGGCCGAAGGCGCAACTCGAGTGCGTTCGCCCACCAGTTTCCCCTGCGATCCGGCCGGCGAAGGGCCCCGCGCAACCGAACCCGCCTGCCTGCAGGGCGAGACGGTGTGGATCGTCGACGCCAATTCGCTGATCTTTCAAGTGTTTCACGCGCTGCCCGAAATGACCAGCCCGCAGGGCGAGCCGGTTTCCGCCGTCTTCGGCTTCGCCCGCGACATGCTCTATCTGCTCGAGCAGAAGAAGCCGACGTATCTGTTCGTGGCCTTCGACGGACCGGAGCGCACGTTTCGCCACGAGTTGTACGAAGCCTACAAGGCGAACCGCGACGAGATGCCGTCGGACCTGGTGCCCCAGTACGAGCCGATCGAGCGGCTGCTGGCGGCGCTCAACGTGCCGGTGTTGTCGTACGAAAGCTACGAGGCCGACGATCTGCTGGCCACAGTCGCGCATCGCACCAACGAACTGGGCGGCCAGTGCTTTATCGTTTCGGCCGACAAGGATTGCCGGCAACTGATCACCGACCTGGTCAAGGTCTACAACGTTCGCAAGGATCAGCTCTACGACGCGGCGGCGCTCAAGGTCGATTGGCAGATCCGTCCCGACCAGGTCGTCGATTTTCAAGCGCTGGTGGGCGACTCGGTCGACAACGTGCCCGGCGTGCCGCTGATCGGCCCCAAAGTCGCCGGCGAGTACCTGCAAAAGTTCGATTCGCTCGACGTCCTGTTGGCGCGGGCCGACGAATTGCCCAAGGGCAAGCGCAAAGACAATCTCATCGCCATGCGCGAGCAGGCGCTGTTGAGTCGCGAGCTGGTGCGGCTCGACCGGCACGTGCCCGTCGAGATCGATTGGGACGCAGCCCGCGTCGGCGGAGTCAACAGCGCGGCGCTGGTCGAGCTCTTCACGGAGCTCGGCTTCCACGGCCTGAAGGACAAATTCGCCACGCTGCCGGAGCGCGTGTCGGAGGAAGCATGGGGCGCCAACTACCAGCTCATCGCCACGCCCCAGCGGCTGCAATGGCTCGTTGAACAAATGTCCCAGCAGCCGTGCATCTCGTTCGACACCGAAACGACCAGCGTTTGGCCGCGGTGGGCCGAGATCGTGGGCTATTCGTTCGCCTGGCAGCCGGGCCAGGGCTATTACGTGCCCGTGCGGGCTCCGGCCGGTGAGCCCTGTCTCGATCCAAGCCAGACGCTGGAGGTCTTGCGCGGCGTGTTGGAGAACCCCGACATCCACAAAGTGGGGCAGAACCTGAAGTACGACATGATCGTGCTGCGCGCCGCGGGCGTGGAAGTCGCCGGCGCCCGCTTCGACACCATGGTCGCCAGCTACCTGCTCGACGCCGGCGAGCGAAATCACAACCTCGACGAGCTCTCGCTGCGCTACCTGCAACATCCGACCATCAAGATTCACGAATTGATCGGCTCGGGCAAGAACCAGAAGCGGATGGACGAAGTGCCGCTGGCGCAAATCACCGACTATGCCGCCGAGGATGCCGACGTCGCCTGGCGCTTGCGTCCCCCGTTGGCCGAACGGCTCAAGGAGTCGCAGCTCCAGAAGCTCTTCGACGAAGTGGAGATGCCGCTGGTCGAAGTGCTCGTGGAGTTGGAGAGCAATGGTATCAAGGTCGACACCGGACTGCTGGCCGCGCTAAGCCAGAAGTACGGACACCGCGTCGCCGAACTGGAGAAGGAAATTCACGAGTTGGCCGGCCGCGAGTTCAACATCGGCTCGCCCAAGCAATTGCAGCAGATCCTGTTCGACGAGCAAAAGCTGCCGATGGTGAAGCGCACCAAAACCGGCGGCAGCACCGATGCCGACGTGCTGGAGGAGTTGGCCCGCTTGCACCCGCTGCCGGCCAAGATCATCGAGTATCGGCAATACGCCAAGCTCAAGAACACGTACGTCGACGCGCTGCCGCAAATGGTGCATCCGCAGACCGGTCGCGTGCACGCGTCGTTCAACCAGGTGGTGGCGGCCACGGGCCGGCTCAGCTCCAGCGACCCCAACTTGCAGAACATACCCGTGCGCACCGACAGCGGTCGCGAGATCCGCGCGGCCTTCTTGCCCGGCCACGAAGGTTGGAAGCTGTTGGCCGCCGACTACTCCCAGATCGAGCTGCGCGTGTTGGCGCATTTTTCGCAGGATGGCACGCTTTGCGAGTCGTTCGCGCGCGACGAAGATATTCATGCCCGCGTCGCCGGCGAGGTTTACGGCGTGCCGCTGGACCAGGTCACAAGCGCCATGCGGCGCAGCGCCAAGGCCGTGAACTTCGGCGTGATTTACGGCCAAAGTGCCTTTGGACTGGCACGGCAGTTGAACATCGAGCAGGAGGAAGCCGCCCGCTTCATCGACGCCTATTTCGACCGCTATCCAGGGGTGGAGGTATTTCTGGAGCGTATACTGGAAGAGTGCCCCAAGACTGGGTATGTTAGTACCATCCTCGGGCGGCGACGCGCTATTCGTGGCATTCGCCAAGGCGCTGGCCGCCAGCGCAACCTTCCAGAACGCACAGCGATCAACACCGTCATCCAAGGGTCGGCGGCCGATCTGATCAAGCTGGCCATGATTCACATCCATCATCGTCTGCGCCGCGAGAAATTCGCGGCCAAGATGCTCCTGCAAATTCACGACGAGTTGGTTTTCGAAGTGCCTCCGGATGAACTCGACCGCTTGGCGCACCTGGTGCGCGAGGAAATGTCCGCAGTCATGAGCTTGAGCGTGCCGTTGAAAGTGGACTTGAAATCGGGCGACAACTGGGCGGATTGCCAGGAGTGGAACTAAGGAGCTCAAGTTTGCCAATGGGGCAGGGGCGCCCAACGGAAGCCCCGGAAAACTCGGTAATCGGCCAGATGCGGCGGATTCATTGATTTGCCAGGAACCAATAGACTCATGCAATTGCCGGGCGACGAAGGCCCGCGCCATGCCATCCTATGCAGCCCCAGAGAGCACGTTTGATTGGTCTTGTGGGAGGAATCGCCAGCGGCAAGTCGCTGGTGGCCGAATCATTGAAGAGCCAAGGTGCGGCCGTCGTCTCGGCCGACGCATTGGCGCACGAGGTATTGGACTACGACGAGGTGAAGCGCGCGGCGCGCCAGCGCTGGGGCGATGCGATTTTTACGCCGGCCGGCGACGTCGATCGCGCGGCATTGGCCAAGATCGTGTTCGCCCCGCCGCCCGACGGACCACGCGAGCGGAAGCACTTGGAGCAACTCATTCATCCGGAAGTCGGCCGGCTGATCGGCCAGCGGTTGGAAGCCTTGCAGCGAGACGGCCGTACGGAGGCGATCGTGCTGGACGTGCCGCTCTTGGTCGAATCCGGCTGGAATAAACTGTGTGATGCGGTTGTTTATGTCGAAGCGCCGCGCGAGCAGCGTTTGTCGCGTGCGATGGCGCGCGGCTGGCCCGCCGAAGATTTCGAACGACGCGAAGCGGCGCAAGAGACATTGGCCCAGAAGCGAGAGCAGGCCGACCTGGTGATCGACAACTCGGGTTCCTTGGAAGCGACGCGATCGCAGGTAGAGCAATTCTGGCGCGACACGATCGAAGCAACTCCGCGGAGCTGACCCCTCATCATTCCCGTTCATTCAACTGCGACCTTTCCCAACAATTCCTGCTAGTTCACGAAATTCTTCCGTTCCAGGGCACATCCCATCCAACCCGCCGCCGGCGCCTTCTCGTGCGATCGGCCCACCACCATTCGGGAGCAATCGAGTCATGGAAACCAAGAGCACTGGCCAACGCAAGGCCGCGGCCGCGCCGCACGCTTCGCCGACGGAGTTCCCTCGCGAGCAGGACGGCGAGCCCTTGAGCCTCGCCGAAGAACTGGCCGACGAAGCCGGCGCCTCGGGAGACGATACCCACGACCGCTACGAGCTCATCAAGCAGGGCGACATCCATATCGCCGAGCTGCAGCGCATGACCATGCCCCAGTTGATCGAGCAGGCCCGCAAGGAAAACCTGGAAGAGATCACGGGCATCAAGAAGCAGGACCTGATCTTCAAGATCCTCAAAGAGCGCGTGAAGCTCAACGGACTGATGTTCGGCGAGGGCACGCTGGAGATTCTCCCCGACGGCTTCGGGTTCCTGCGCAGCCCGGACTATCACTACTTGTCCTGCCCTGACGACATCTACGTTTCGCCCAGCCAGATTCGCCGCTTCGGACTGCGCACGGGGGCGACCGTGTCGGGCCAGATACGCCCGCCCAAGGAGAATGAGCGCTACTTCGCCTTGCTGCGTGTGGAGGCCATCAACTACGAGGACCCGAACAAACTATCCGAAAAAGTCTTCTTCGACGATCTTACGCCGCTGCACCCCGACCAGCGCGTGGTGCTCGAGACCACGTCCGAAGAGGTTGCCATGCGCGTGGTCGACCTGATCGTGCCGATCGGCTTTGGGCAGCGTGGGCTGATCGTCAGCCCCCCGCGCGCCGGCAAGACCATTCTGCTGCAGAAAATGGCCAAGGCCGTGCTCGCCAATCATCCCGAGGTGTACGTGATCATGCTGTTGATCGACGAACGCCCGGAAGAAGTCACCGACATGGAGCGGCA
>JBBDYK010000067.1:0-7966 GCA_040901665.1 Pirellulales bacterium
TCCGTGAAAATGCCGATGTCGCTGATCGACAGCAGCGCGCCTTCGGTGGTCGTCTGATCGGGCGCGACGGTAAGCGTGGGCGCGACGTTATTCACGGTCACCTGTAACGTCGTGCTGACCGTCGCCCCGTCGTCGTCGCTGAGCGTCAACGTGACGGTGTACACGCCGTTGTCGGCGTACGTGTGGCTGCCGTTGAACGAGCCCGCGGTCGGCGTGCCAGCCGAACCGGGCGTGTCGATCGTCGCAGGGCCTGCATTGAGGGGTGTGCCGTCGCCCCAATCGATGACATAGGTGAACTTCTCGCTGGTCTCGCCGCCGATGTTGAGGGGATTGTCGAAGCCAGGATCGGTGAAAGTGCCGATGTCATTGATCGACAGCAGCGCGCCTTCGGTAGTGGTTTGATCGGGCGCTGCCGTGAGCGTGGGAGCGACGTTGTTCACGGTAACGCTCAGCGTGTCGCTGGCCGTGTTGCCCAGCGTGTCGCTGACGCTGACCGTCACCGTGTAGATACCGTTGTCGGCGTACGTGTGGCTGCCGTCGAACGAACCCAACGTTGGCGGCTCGGGCGTGCCGGGCACGTCGATCGTCGCGAAGCCGCTGTTGTCCGCAGTGCCATCACCCCAATTGATGGTGTAAGTATAGGGTCCGTTTTCCAGCGGGTTCACTTCGCCTTCGACGAGGAAGTCGCTCGAGTAATCTGCGAACTGGCCGATGTCCGCGATCGACAGCAGCGTGCCCTCGTTGACCACCTGGTCGTCCGCGACGGTGAGCACCAGCGGGCTTTCATCCTGTTGCTCGGCGAAGGGTGTGACTTCCGGCCCAGTCGAGGTCTCGGGCGTCACGCCGATCGGCGTGGCGACAGGGCTGTCGGAGTCCGTCGGTTGATCTTCATTGATTGGCGTAGTGGGGATGGGATCGTCGAGCGGTTGCTGCACCGGCAGCGGCTCAGGCGCCGTCGTGCCTTCGGCCGCGCTGGCTTCGCCCGCTTCGAGACTGAGTGCTTCACCCTCACCCAAGCCTGCTAGCACCACCGGGGCGATCACAACCACACCGGGGCTGACCGAGAGCACGCGCCGCTGCTCCAACTCGCGTACGATGAGCGGACCATAGCGATCGGGTCGCACGCCATCGCGCGATGGCACGCGCCAATTGCGGCGCAGGTTCTTCCAGACGGCGGCAAACTGCCACGCTCTTCGCATCACTCGATGTTCCTTCGACGCACGTTGTGGGCGCGGGACTCTGTCGGAATTGACGCGCCTGTGGGGTGGCCACCGCCGTTGGCCGAACAGGCCCTATTATCCCTAGCCGAACGACCTTCCGTCAAATTCTGCTGGCTACTCGATGCCAGCTTTTCGGCAGCCACAGGCCGGGCCCGCGGCGATATTCCGAGGTTTGTGTAAGACAGCCAATGAACTCCGCTGGTATCGATTGCACCAGGAATAACCGAAGTGCCGGTTATCCCGCGACGATAAGCATCGTAGAGGGGTCTCCATCATGCGATGTTTTCTTACATTCTCTGCCGTTGTGATCGCCGGGCTTGCCGCGGCGGGATGCGCCACCGGCATACAGGGCCTGGCCGTGCTGTCCAGCATGCACCACGGTGGCGGTGGACAACCTACCTTTTCCGAATTCGCTGCCAACGAGGCAAACTATTCGCCCGCGGCCACCGACGGCTTGCTTGCTGAAAGTCCGGCGGGGCCACCCGAGGCGGTGGAACAGGAGCCTACCGAGCCGGCGGACGGCTTCGCCTCGGTCTCTGATAGCGGCGTACGTTGGACCAATGCGGGTTCGGTCGGCGCCACTCCGGAGACACTGGTGCCACCCGCGGAAGCCGCGACCAGCGAGTCGATTACTCCCGAACATGTTCCCTTCGCGGCAGCCACAGGGATCGATTCAGGGCCCGGGCCCGAGGGGGAACTAGGGGAAATGCAGTCGCCTGCGGCCCCACCCCTAACCGGCGAAGTGCCAATCTACTTGGCAGATGCAGATCGTCCCGGAGGCGCGACCGTCGACGGGCGTACGCCACAGAACGATGCCAGTGCGGCCACGGAAGGGACTGCCAAGCAGCACAGTGACGTTTTTGCACAAGCTCCACTAATCGACGACGCCACAGGCTATCCCGTGGCGCTGGGCCAGGACGAGATTCCGGCGGGAGAGGCGATCGCCACGCCTCGGCCGGATGTATCAGAAGCGTTCGCGCCCCACACCGACGAGGCTGCCATCGACCGTTTTACGCGGCGGCTGGTCGACGTGCCACTCGACATTCGTCCGACCGAAGGCATCATGCCGGGCGATCCGGCGGCGACGAAGTTCGCGGAGTCGGCGACGATGGACCCCCGCGAGTTGCATCAGGTGCCCGGAATTGTCTGCGCTTGCACTCCCTGGACCATCTGTTTTCGTCCGCTGTATTTCGAGGAAGTTGCGTTGGAGCGCTATGGTGACAAGGCCCGCTTCATTCAGCCGGCCGTGTCCGGCGTACGGTTCTTTAGCCACGTAGCTTTGTTGCCTTATAAGATGCGGGTCCGTCCGCCACGGTCGTGCGTGTGCTCGAACGGCTTCAGCCGCGTGGGCGATTGCCCACCGCCAGGCTACGGTGAATGCGTCTGGCGCTGGGACGCAGCCGCCATCGAGATCGCGGCCGTGACAGGCTTCGTGTTCATCTTGCCGTAGTGCCCGCTGGGGCTGGAAAACGTCCGCTCGCCGCGGCATTTTGCCAGTGCCCGAGAAGTGCAGGCAACTGACGAGTGGCCGAGTCACAGCCTGATGGAGGTGCTCCCCAGGCGCCGTGGCACTATCGGCTGAACGTCTGCTTCAAATAGCGGGACAGTTGCGCGCCCAGCGAACGCGGAGCGAGGCTGATCTTGGCGGTGCCGTGTACGCGAGCGATCTCGTGGGGCGGTTCCTGATCGAAGCGGACGCGGGCCTGATACCACGCGTCGAGTGGATGCTGCACGCCCCGCTCGTCGGTTCGCGAGGGCACGTCGCCGGCCGCAGTCAATTCGCGCGGCATGACGTCGACGTCTAGCTTGGCAATCTCGGTCACATGGCCCTGAAATACCTGGCCGGGCAAATGGTCGAGCATCATGCGCACGCGCTGGCCCGGTTGAACCATTTCCACGTCGGTCTGGGCCACGTGCAGCACGCCCTCGAACTGGTCAGGCTGACCGATCAGACAGACGAGCGTGCCGGTGTCGAGAAAGCAGCCCAGGTTGTGCGCGTCGAGCGGAGTGCCACTCCAGCTCGGCAATTTGTCGGAGTCCGGCTCGTGCGGCACGGCCGGAGGCGGCAAGATCGTGCCGTCGATTGGCGCCACGAGCGTCAATTCGGCCGTATCGTGTTGGAGTTGGGTCAGCCGCTGATCGATGTCGGCTAGCGCCGCCTGGGCCGCGGGAATTCGTGCGCCATCGTCGACGCCCTGCAACCGCCGAGCCTCGAGATTGTTCAAGAAAAGCTGCTGCCGGTCGCGGTCGGATGCGAGTTTTGCCAGTTCGCGATCGACCGCAGTGCTGGCCAATCGGGCGACGGTCTGGCCCTTGGTCACCGTTTGGCCAGCGGGCAGCCGCTCGACCAATTGGCCCGGCACCGTGACGTAGACCCGCTGGGCGTCGCGATACTCGAGCACCAGGGGCGCAGTGGCGGTCATGGGCAGCGGCACAACCGCCGCGCAAAACAGCGTCGCGACAACGAGCGCACTGGTGAGCGCGACGCGCGCCGGAGCAAAACGCCCGCGCCGCGTCGGATTGCCGAGCCAGCGACGCAAGCCGCCGACTGCCGGCGTCGCCATGCCGACCAGCACGACGCACGCCACCAGGATCACCAGCGCTTCGAGGTGATAGGGTCGCGCGACCAGATTCAAAGCCCAGAGGATCGCCACGACGACGAACCAGCGATAGAGCGTGGCCGCCACGGCATAGGCAATCAAGAACAGCTCGCGGCGCTGTGGCACATCGCGATCGCCGCCCAGGTCGATGCCGAAAAACCAGCGCGCAAGTCGTCGACTCGCGGCAGCCGAGGCTTGCAGCCGCAAGTTGGGCACTTCGACCAGATCGGCCAAAATGTAATAGCCGTCGTAACGCAATAGCGGATTGCCGTTGAGCACCACCGTGCCCAGCGAGCAGATGAGGATCGTGTTGAGGCACAACGAGTTGAACACGCCGGGAGCGCTAAACCACCACAAGAAAGTGCAGACGGACGCCAGGATCAGCTCGACGTACATGCCGGCCGCCGCCACGGCGATGCGTCGCCACTTGCTGGGAAACATCCAAGTATCAGAGACGTTGCAATACAGGCAGGGCGTGAATACCAGCAGCATCAGCCCCAGTTCGTGGCACTCGCCGCCAAAGTGCCGGCAGGCTAAAGCGTGCCCCAACTCGTGCAGGACCTTCACGACGGCCAGCGCCAGGATGAGCCATGGTAGGTTCGACGCCGAGACGATTGCCTGCACCTCGGGCAATCGCGCTACGAAGCGATCGAACTGGACCGTCACCAGGGTCACCGCAGCCATCGCCAGCAGCAAGCTGGCGATCACGCATGCCGGTGAGAATAGCCAGGCTACCTTGGGATAGACGACGTCGAGCAAGCGCGTTGGGTTGACACCTGGAAAGCGAATCGCCAGCACTCCCATCAGCGCTTCATAGCGTCGACGGCGGTGGTGTTCCTGCTGGCGCGTGAGCAGTTGCTCGCCCTGGCCGGGCGATTCGGCCAGCAGCAGGCCGTAGCGGTGCAATGTGGCGACAAAACCGTGCAACTCGTCGAGCGAAACTTGGCGCGGCGCAAACGCGCGGTCGAACTGCCGCCGCACGTCGTCGAGGCTGGTGTGGCCGTCGAGCATCGTCAAAACCGCGTACTCTTCGTCGCGCAAGTGATAGTATTTGAGCGAGACGGGATCCTTGACGGCCCAGTAGCGCTGGTTGCCGAAGCGCTGCGCGCGCGATTCGAGATCGCGCCGGGCGCGCAGTCCCAGCAAGCGATGTTCCGCCGATTCGAGTCCCAATGCCGACGCCATTGTTGCACCAGCAAGAAAGGGGTTATTCGGACGCCGCTTGCGAGATGACCATCGAGCCGTGCAGCCCGGGTCGCAGCTTGAGGTCGGGGTTGTCCACTTCGGCCCAGATCCGCACCTGGCCATTGACGGGATCGATCTCCGGGCTGACGAAGGTGACCGTGCCGGCGAAATGGGACGGCTGTCCGTCAACGTCGACCGTCAGCTTGACCTGGCGGCCCTTCAATTCGCCGTGCACCTGATCGCCATTGACGAGCCCTTCGGCCCGCAGCCGATCGAGCCGCAGGATGCGGAGGATGGTTTGGCCGGGCTCGACCCATTCGCCGGGATGCCGCATCACTTCGGCCACGAAACCAGCCAACGGAGCCGTGATCTTCCGCTCGTGAATGACGTGGTCGGCGTGCTCGACGTCGATTTGCTTCAATTCCCGCGCGGTCTGGGCCAGTTCCAATTCGAGCTGCGCCTGTTCGATTTCCAGCTCGGTCTTCTGCATGGTCAGGCGCAATCGGTCGAGCTCCGTTTGCGAGACGCTTTGGGCAAAGCGGCGTTCGGAATCGATAGCGCGTTGCAGCTCCGCGTCGGCCACTTCGTGCGACTTGCGGGCGAAGCGCACTTTGACGTCGTTGTCGGCCTCCTTGTTGGCGCCCAGCAATTCCATCCGCGCGCGACGTTTGTCGAACTGCACGTCGGCGTCCTCGATTTGCGCCACGGCGGCCCCGGCCGCGACCATTTCGCCCTCGCGCGCGCTAACGCTGTGCAGCGCACCGGATTCGCGGGCCGGCACCTCCACCTGGTCGAGCAGCTTTACCAGCACGGACGAGACCTGAATGTCGTCCGCATGGACCGCCGAGACCCAAAGCACCAGCGCCGCCGGGAGCAGAAATGTTTTGCGTCGCATGGCCATCACCACCACCAATGAGTTTGAACGAATTCGTAGAGATCGTGCAGCCAGACGTATCCGAGCGGTCGCCGCCCACAATGGATGCGCGCCAAAACCGTAGCGCCCGGCCGCAATCCGGCCACGGCGTCGCGATCGAACGCGACGGTGGCCAACACGGTGGGACCCAGAACATCGTCGAGCTCGGTCGCCAGCGCGATATCGGTCAGCTTGCCCTGGTATTCCACACCCGGTTCCGCGGACAGCGCGAACGACACGTCCAATTCGGATTGCGCTTCGGCACCGGCGGCCAACACGTGGCCGGTGCGATTGTCGGGCACGCGCAGCTCGACCACCCAGGGCCCCTCGACGTCGGCCACAGTCAACAGCGCCTGGCCCCGTTCGACCGGACGCGCCGCCAGCAACTCGTGCACGTTCCAGGTCAGCGTTTCGCCGGCAAGCGGACTGCGAATCACCAAGGCCTCGCGCTGTTGCAAGAGCAGTTCGCGCTGGTCCGCAAGGCCCTTGAGTTGCTCCTTCAACTCTTCTTCATCGGCGGTGCGTTGGTGGGCGTCGCGGCGGTCGTCCGGCGTCGCGCGGGCGTTGCTCAATCGCTCGGCCTGCACGGCCGCCAGTTTCTTCTCGACCGTTTGAACTTCGCCGGCCACACGGCGCAGCTCCAAATCGAGCTCGGGTTTTCTTAGCACGACCAGCGGCTCGTCCGCGTTGACTTTGCGGCCGTGATCGATCAACAACTCGCTGACGATGCCATCGTCAGAGGCAAAGACCTCGCGGCGCAGCTTGGGTTGCAGCTCGCCCTTGGCCTCGATGTCAAAATCGGCCGGAATGACGACCAGCGCAGCGACTACCGCGGCAATGGCTGCCAAGACGAGGGCCGTCTTGGGCAATTGCCGTGCTTCGGTCAACCAACCACAACGTGCCAGCAGGCGACCCACGCGCGCCAGTGGTTGATGCGAGTGCGTCTGCGCATTGACAAGCGCCACGCCGGCATGCGCGGCCACGGCGGTCAGCCGATCGCGCAACGCTTCGTCGTGCGGCGACACTTGAAATTGCTCGGCCAACAGCGCACCTATCGGCGGTCCCAGCGGAACTTCAGGCTGAGACGCGGATCCATAAAGCGGCACGATGGCCAGCACCCGGGCATGGCTTGCGTCGAGATACACTTGCAGCGGCCGTTCAACTTCTTCCGGCAAATCGACCGCGCCGTCGCTGTACCACAGTGGTTCGCCGACGGCCATGGCGCGCGTCGTCAGTTGTTCGAGCGCTCGTACCTGCTTCGCGCGCCGGTCGAGCAAATCGACTCCGCTGATGGCGGCCACGCGGTAAGTCTTGCCGTGGCGAAGCAGCACGCTGGCGCGGTCGCAGCCGGCGACGCGCCGACCGTCGTTCGCAATGGCAAATGCCGTTTCGCTGGTCTGCAGGCTGCGGTGCACTCCGAGCGCAAAGCGGTCGTATTCCGCTCGGGCAAGCTCACTTTCGCGCAACTGTCCCAGCTCGCGGTGGCGATGAAAGTCCTCGATCAATTCGACCAGGGCAGCCAGTAAGCGCGCGTGTCCAGCCCGCTGCGGCGACGACATCACGCGACATTGAACTAATTCGACCACGCCGAGCACTTGTAGCCCGCTGCGAAATGGATGCAGGATTATCCAGCGATCGACGGTGTCGTCGCCCGCTGCGGCCACGCAGGGCTGACCGCTTTGCAACACCTGCTCCACGAGTTGCTGGCGTCGCTCGATTGACACCAACTGCAAGGCACGGTCCGCATCGAGCTGCCGGGCAAGGCGCAGTTCGCCGATGCGCGGCGCCGTCCAAACGGCTGCGCCGGAAATGCCGCCCGCCGGCACGATCCGGTCCAACAGCAAGCGATAGAACTCGTCGGACGAGCGCGTTGACTTCGCGGCCTCGGCCAATTGGTCGAGAGCGTCTTCGATTTGCTGCCAGTCAGGATAGGCCGGATCGGAGTCGACCGGTAAAGAGTGGGAGCCCATGGAATTCGAGTATAGTCGATAAGCTGCGAAAAGCCGATCAGCTGGGTAGTCTTGTTGGCCGGGTGGAAAGGGTCGTCA
>JBBDYK010000068.1:0-7896 GCA_040901665.1 Pirellulales bacterium
GGCCCGCCCGCGACGATGGCCGTGGTGAGCATCGACAGTTGCAGGCCGTGATCGCGGGCGGCCTTGGCGGCATCCGGAAGCTTGCGCGCGGCGTCCTGCGGCTCGATGTGTCCGCCCGGGCGCACCGTGAGATCGAGACCATCCAGCCCGATGGCTTTGAACTTCGCGCACACTTCGGGAATCGGCCAGGATTGAAAGCTCTCGGTGAAGGCGGCGAACCGTGGCTCCAGACCGAATGCGAGCTCGGCGGTCGACTCCGGAGCGAAGCGCGATGTCGCCGCAAGGGCGACCGCGGCTTGCGTCGAACGCGTGACGAATTGTCGGCGGTTGAGTGGAGACATGAAATTGCTCGATGTTACCGACCAGAGCGTCGCCGACGTGCTGCTATCTCGCCGCTCCGCTACTTCGCGTTGGCGCCGTTGCCGATGCAATACAAATTCTTGCTCGATCGGATGAAGAGCTGTCCCTGGCAGGGGACGATCGAAGCGCGAAACAGCTCGTCGCTGGGGGATTCCAGCTTGCTTTGAGCGATGGTCTTCATCGTGGGCCCCGGCTCGATCACGATCGTCTGGCCGTCTTCGCTTTGGAAGTACGCGTGCCCTTCGGCCACCAGCGGCGTGGTGGCGAACTTGGGGCCGATGCGCTCCTTCCACAGTTCCTTGCCGGTTTCGCAATCGTAGCAAAACAAGATGCCGGGCATGCTGCACGCCAACAGGTATTCGCCAATCACGACCGGCGACGGCAGATCGCGGCCGGCGCGGCGGGGAGTGTGCCATGGACGATGCGTGGCGGTTACGTCGCCATCGCCGCCAGGCCGCACGCAATAGATATCGCCGGCCAGGCCGTTGACGACGAACAGCTTGCCATGGGCAAAGGCTGGCACCGGTTCGCCGCGGCCACTGAACGACGCGCAAGACCACAACTCGCGGCCCGACGCAGGGTCGTACCCCCGAATCTGCGAATGGCCGTTGAGCACCAGCTCCTCTCTGTTAGCTGTCTTAATGACGATGGGCGTGCTCCAGCCGCGAATCACTTCGCGCGGCGTGCTCCAAACCGTCTCGCCGGTGCGCGACTCGACGGCCAGCAGCGCTGCCTCGGGCGATTCGCTGTCGCAGTTCTGAATGACCAGGTCGCCGTAGAAAATCGGGCTGGCGGCGGTGCCCCAGGGACCGTCGAATTGGCCCAAGTCTCGCGACCACAGCAGCTCGCCGTCGAGCGAATAGGCGTGCAGGCCGCCGCGACCGAAGAAGGCCACGACGATCTTGCCGTTGGTGGCGCAGGTGGCCGAGGCATGGCCGTTCATGTTGTGCGTCTTCTCGGGCTCGCCGCTCCAAGCCACGTGCTTCCACAATTGACGACCGGTGCGACGATCGATGGCAAACACCAAGCGCTGCCGGCCGCCGTCGAGCGCCGTGGTGAGAAAGATCCTGTCGCCCCAGATGCAGGGCATCGATTGACCGAAGCCCTCGAGCGAGGTTTTCCAGGCGGTGTCGGCCTCGGTCCACGAGAGCGGCAAACCGGTTTCGACGGTATGGCTGCTGCCGTCAGGTCCACCCCAACGGGGCCAATTCTCCTCGGCCTGAATCGCTGTGGCGACCAGCGCGGTGAACAGAAGCGCGGCGGCGCCGATGAGATCGCGGCGCAGCAAGCAATTGGATGGTTGGCGCACGGCCGATCTCCTGGCGACGATTCGGGGGGTTGCTGTATCACCAGCGCTCATAGGAGGCTGGCGACGAGGTTGCGAGCGGACTATTGAGAATTAGACCAACTCGGCGATGGGCTGGCCATCCTCGATCATGGATACGGGCCGACCCGCGGTGTTCGTGAACTGGGTTTGGCGGTCGATGCCCAACACCTGGAAAACGGTCGCCATGAGATCCTGTGGGCGGATCGGGGTGCTCTTGGGCACGTCCCCCTTGGGCGACGACTCGCCAACCACTTGTCCCATGCGAAGTCCGCCGCCGGCCAGCGCCAGCGTGCTAAGCGGCGCCCAGTGATCGCGTCCGGCATTCTTATTGACCTTGGGAGTGCGACCGAATTCGCCGGTCACCACCACCAGAACCTGGTCACTCAGTCCGCGGCGATGCAGATCGTCGACCAACGCAGCCACTCCGCGATCGACCTGACCCGAGATTTGCTTCATCCGCGCTTCGATGTTGTTGTGCATGTCCCAGCCATTGTAGGACAGCGTGACGAATCCGCAGCCCGCTTCGCACAGTCGCCGGGCGCGCAGCAGTTGCTCGCCCAGGCCCTTGCCGTATTTGGCGACGGTTTTGGGGCTTTCTTTCGTCAGATCGAAGGCCGCCGGCGCGCCCCCCATCACCAGGTTAAAGGCTTGTTGCTCGAAGCGGTCCATGCCTTCCATCGCGCCGGAGCGGTCGATGTCGCTGTTGAGCCGATCGAGACTGGCCAGCAGCATGCGCCGGTCGCCGACGCGCCGCTCGGTCACGGCCAGCGACAGATTCTTCAGCGCCTGACCGTTGGGATCGAACGGGCTGCAAGCCGTGCCCAGGAAGGCCGAGCCATCGATGCCCGCACGCAGTCGCGTGAGCGCCACATACGTGGGCATGCCGGTATGTGGATGGTTGCTGCCGCGCACGCGGGCGACGATCGAGCCGATCGACGGGCGGGCCGGCGCGCCGCCGTTGTCGATGTTGCGGTTGTCGTAGCCCGTGTTGACGTAGTGCGTGCCGCCGACGTGGCCGCTGTTATTGTGGGCAAACGAACGCACGATCGCCATGCGATGGGCCATCTTGGCGATGCTGGGGAACGTGCCGCCGATAGTGACGCCCGGAATGCGCGTCGCCACTTCGCCGGTCGTGCTGCGATACTCCAACGGCGCGTTCATGTGGGGATCAAAGGTTTCCACGTGCGTCGGCCCGCCCGCCAGCCACAGCCAGATAACCGAGGTCTCCTTGACCGGCTTGCCGGCTGCCTTGGCTTCGGCCCGCGCGGCCAACAGTCCCGGCAGCGTCAACGCGCCGGCGCCCAATGCGCCCACCTTCAAGAACTCGCGACGGGTCGTTCCATCACAATCGCGAAATCGGCGATCCGAGAGTAGGTTGAGCATCGCTCGATCCTCCGGTGGGCCCTGCGGCGGGTAGCTCGATCCTATCAGCAAACATTGATCCGATCGGCAGTATAGGTTGATCTATTGAACCATTCAATCGAATTGATGGACCGCGGAAGCTGCCATTCCTAATAAAAAAACCGCCTACACTCCCAACCTACACATGCTCGGGCACCACGAATGGTTGGCGATAGGCCCGCGACAGCAACGGGTTAGCCGCGTCACTGCTTTCGCCCGTGAAACGCGCCGTCGCCGCATCAAAGGTCAATTTGGGCCCCACCTGATAGCTAGTCTCTTCCAGCTTGACGTCGATGGCCTTCAGATTGTCGCGCAGGTTGTCGAACGTGGCGACCACTTCCTTGTTATCTCCCAGTGATCGACTGGATTTATCGAACGGCGTGGGCTGGCCCAATCGATACGAGATGTTGGCCAGGTGGCACAGCGCCGCCGAGTGATGCGCCACTTCGGCATTGGCATTATTGTCTTCGGCCTTGCGCGTGCGCACGGCGTTCAAGAAGCTGCCAAAGGGACCGCCGGGCGCGACGTGGGCCGCGACGTCGGCGATCGGCTCGCCGTCCCCCTTGCCACCGGGATAGAACTTCGAATCGCGAATGACGCCGTCAGTCGTGTAGTACTCGTTCTCCACGCGGTTGGGCAGTCCGTGCTTGCCCACCAGCCCGCGCACTTCGAATACCAGCAGAGCATCGCCGTAGTCGAAGACGGACATTTGCGTGTTGGGCGTTTGTCCTTGATCGTCGTAGCCCAGCCGGCCGCCCAGGCTCCACACGCTTTTCGGCAGCGTGGCGTCCTTGATGGCCCAACGAGCGACGTCCATCTCGTGAACGCCCTGATTGCCGATGTCGCCGTTGCCCGTATCCCAAAACCAGTGCCAGTTGTAGTGCACCAGGTTGCCGTGATAGGGCTGCTCGGGCGCGGGGCCAAGCCAGATGTTGAAGTCGAGTCCGGCCGGCGTGTCTTCGATGGGCTTGGCGCCGATGGTCCAGCGCGGCTTGCAGCAATAGCCTTTCGAGACCAACAGCTTGCCGTACTTTTCGCCGTGTACCGCGGCGATCTCCTTGGCGCGCTCCAGGCTGCTGCGCTGCTGCGTGCCGTGTTGCACGACCGAGCCGTACTTGGCCGCGGCTTCCACGCACTTGCGTCCTTCGTACACGTTGTGGCTGATCGGCTTTTCGACGTACACGTCCTTGCCGGCCTGGCACGCCCAGATCGTGATCAGCGAGTGCCAGTGATTGCAAGTGGCCACGGTCACCACGTCGAGATTCGGATCGTCCAGCGCGGTGCGGATGTCGGGAACGCACTTGGGTTCGCTGTTGCCGCCCCGGGCCACCAGGTTTCTGCGCGAGTCGTAGAGCCGCGTGTCCGGATCGATCAGGTAAGTGACTTGCACGTTCCGGTCCTTCAACTCGTGGGCGAACGCATTGATGTGCGAGCCACCGCGACCGTTGATGCCGGCCACACCCACGCGGACCGTTTCGTTGGCGCCCAACACTCGGCCCGAGGCCTTGGTGCCGGCAATGGTAAACAAGCCAAAGGCGGTGCTAGCAGCCGCCGAATGTTGGATGAACTTGCGGCGAGAAATTCGGGCCATGGCGACGACTCCTTGGGGGCGGGAAGGACTGTTGCGAAGCGGCACGCTCGGGCGGGCAGGGGGGTCAACGGCGAAGTTCGATTGTAGTGAAACCCCTTTCCGCAAACCACCACGCTCCGGCGCGGGGATTCATCTTGCGGCCCACGCAAAAACCGGGGAATATTCCGATTCCACGCCCAAAGTCGCGCGTCAGGCAGAGGTTCCGAAACCATCGGTCGGCCGCGCCGGTATAATTGCGTGAGTCCCTGCGCACTAACAATGACGCGCCGGGCACGACAACCACAGCTCCTCGCGTAATTCCAACTTCGATCCTGAAGGAAACGAACATGATGCAAACCCTGGGCCGCGGCGGCTGGCTGGGTCTTTCTTTGGCGATTGTTGCAATGTGCAACCCGCTGGCCGCGGCCGAGTCGCTCGTCGGCAAGCCGGCACCCGCGTTTCGTCTGGACGACGCGGCTGGCAAGCCCGTAGCGCTTGAGGATCTTGCCGATGCCAAGTTGGTGGTCGTGCTGTTTCTGGGCGCCGAGTGCCCGTTGGCCCGATTGTATGCCTCGCGGCTAAACGAGCTTGCCGGGCACTACGTCGACCAGAAGGTGCGCTTCCTGGGCATCGACTCCAACGTGCAAGACACGCCCGAGGACATTGCCCACTATGTGAGCGAGCACAGCGTTACGTTTCCGGTGTTGCGCGACGAGGGCAATGTCGTGGCCGATCAGTTCGCCGCCGAGCGCACTCCGGAAGTGTTTGTACTGGATGAGGCGCGCGTGGTGCGCTATCACGGCCGGATCGATGGCCAGTATCTGCCCGGTGTGCAGAAGACCAAGAACCCGCGCCGCGACCTGGCGATTGCAATTGATGAACTCCTGGCCGGCAAACCGGTGAGCGAGCCCGAGGTCGAAGCGGTGGGGTGCTTCATCGGGCGCAAGCAAGAGCCGAGCGACAGCGATGTGACGTACTCCAATCAGATAGCGCGGCTGTTTCAGGATCGCTGTGTCGAGTGTCATCGGCCGGGCGAGATCGGTCCGTTTGCGCTCACCAGTTACGACGAAGCCCTCGGCTGGGGCGAAACCATCCGCGAGGTGGTCGACCAGGGGCGCATGCCTCCCTGGTTTGCCGATCCGTCGATCGGCCACTTCGAGAACGACGCCCGGCTGAGCGACGAGGAAAAGCAACTCATTCACCAGTGGGTCGATGCGGGTTGCCCCGAGGGCGATCCCAAGGACTTGCCCGAGCCGCGCAGATTTGCCGACGGCTGGAACATCGCCGAGCCGCAACTGGTGCTGAAGATGGCCGACAAGCCCTTCCAGGTGCCGGCCGAAGGCGTGGTCGACTACAAGCACTTCACGGTCGACCCGGGCTTTACCGAGGACAAGTGGATGGTGGCCTGCGAAGCGCGGCCCGGCAACCGCTCGGTGGTGCACCACATCCTGGTGTTCTTGCAGAGTCCTGGCGGCGACGTTGAATTGCTGCGCGGTTCGCTATTGGCCGCCTATGCGCCAGGCTCGCCGCCGCGCGCGACCGATCCGGGTATGGCCAAGCGCATTCCGGCCGGTTCGAAGATCATCTTTCAGATGCACTACACCCCCAACGGCAAACCGCAGGAGGACATAAGCACGCTGGGCTTGTCATTCTGCGACAAAAGCGAGGTGAAGCAGGAAGTCGAAAGCGGTTGGGTGGTGAACTTTGCGTTCGCCATTCCGCCCGGCGCCGAAGACTTCAAAATCGCCTCGAAGCATCGCTTCGATCAAGACCGGCTGCTGCTAGGGATGACGCCCCATATGCATATGCGCGGCAAATCGTTCCGCTATGAGGCCATCTATCCCGACGGCACGAAAGAAGTGCTGCTCGACGTGCCACGCTGGGACTTCAACTGGCAGATCGACTATCTGCTGGCCAAGCCCAAGCTGATGCCCAAGGGCACGGTGCTGCGATGCGAGGCGCATTACGACAACTCTACTAAGAGCCCTACGAATCCCGATCCGGCCAAGTGGGTCACGTTCGGCGAGCAAACGTGGGACGAAATGATGATCGGTTGGTTCACCACGGCCACGCTGCCGGGCCAATTGGACACAGCGACGGCCGAAGTGAAGTCGGGCGCCGTGCGATAGGCAATATCATCCCCGTTTGATGTGTCACGGCCTTCCTGCGGTTGCGCGCCAACTGGCGGCCGGTTTCGCTTGCGCCGCTGCGTGCCGGGCACAAAAAACTTTCACGCTCGCTTGACAGGCCGGCAAAACCGACTAAGATCGCACCTTATTGAGATTTGATCTCAATAAAAATCTAGCCAGCCAGCTCTTCGCCCGCTCGCCAAATTGGCCGCCGTGTCGGTGGCTCCCGCCATCCAAGGTCGAGCGACTCTCGCCCCCCGCCGGCGGTTTTCCCAACTCAGTCTGGGTGCATTCACCCAGCGCGCCGCCCGTACGCCGAGCCGGTGGGGCTGCGCCCTCGTTTGGCTCATCTGACATGAAGGAGAGCGATTGTGAAGATCACCGTGATTGGCACCTGGATCGTCGTGCTCGTGGCGGCGCTAGCCACCACGACACAAGCGGCATTTGTGAATCCGAGTTGGACGCGACCCGTGGACGACACGCAAGCAGCCACGGATCAAACGACCTACCAGAGCTGGAACGTGTTCACCAGCACGACCGGCCCCAATGCTCCGGACGTGGCTGAGATCAACCCCAACGGCACGGCCAATGCCTATGACTCGAGCTCCGCCGCCAGCGGCTCGTTCGTCACCAGCGGCGGCAACATCTATTCGTTCACGGCCGTCAGCATCGAACCGCGCGCGATCGTGCCCGGCTTTGCCACCGGCGAGCTCACCAACTCCCTGGTGCAAGTCCTGGTGCAAGGCAGCTTGATCGACGTCGACGATCTCACGCTGGACGGCGTCTCGGTCAGCACATTGGCAGACTACAGCTATACGGAGCTCTCGAGCACGCCGCTGGGCGGCTTCGGAGGCGCCGCGGTGGAGCACGCCTGGACGTTCACGGCGCCGGCCGATCTGGCTTCCTTCCAGCTCGACTGGGGTTGGAATGCAGAAAGCGCCAGCTTGGATCGGATCTCCATCGATACGCAAGTCGCCGCCGTGCCGGAGCCGGCCACGTGGGCCTTGGCATTGGTGGGCATGCTCGGCCTGGGCGTCGTCGCACGACGCCGACAACGCGATCGTCGTTAGCACACTCGGCAGCGCTGCTGGCCCCCCCCCCAAAACGCC
>JBBDYK010000069.1:0-7835 GCA_040901665.1 Pirellulales bacterium
GGTGGGGACTGGGCATGGCGGTGCGCGCGACGATCGCGTGCCGGCAGTGCTGGAAATGCTCGAAATTCCCTACACTGGCTCCGACCCGCTCACGCTGGCCGCCGCGCTCGACAAGGACTGCGCCAAGCGGCTGGTTGCTGCTGCCGGTGTTCACACTCCGGCGTGGACCCTGTTCGACGGCGGCGTTACTGCCCAGTCACGGGCGATTGACGACCTGCGGTTTCCGGTGTTCGCCAAGCCCGCCTACGAGGGCTCGAGCAAAGGTATCCTCGCGGCCAGCGTCTTTTTCGAGGTGAATGCCCTTATGAGCGCGCTGGAGCAATTGCACGAGATGTATTGCCAGCCGGTGCTGATCGAGGAGTTTATCGACGGTGATGAACTGACCGTCGGAGTGATTGGCAACCGGCCGGCCGAAGTCTTGGGAATCATGCGGGTGTTGCCGCGTGTCCCATCGGACCAGCCGTTCGTCTATAGCTTGGAAATGAAGCGGGACTGGCAGCGGCAATTGCGGTACGACTGTCCGGCATCGCTCGATGCGTGCGACAGCCTGGCGGTCAACCGTGCGGCGCTAGCGAGCTTTGCGGCACTGGGCTGTCGTGACGTAGCGCGGATCGACTTTCGTTTGCGCGACGGCGTGCCGTACTTTCTTGAAGCCAATCCCCTGCCCGGCCTGTCTCCCAGCTCGGGTGACCTGGTCTTGATGGCGGGCTGCTTGGACATCGACTATTCGGCGCTGGTGGCGCGCATTCTCGATGCGGCGCTCCAGCGATTGAGCCACGTTGTCCCGGCAAGGTCCATCCGGTGAAGTCCGTGGATGTATTGGTCGTCTACAATGAACCCAGCCTCCCCTGCGACCATCCGGACTGGGCGTCCGAGGCGGGCGTGCTGGAATCGGTCGAGGCAGTGTCCACGGCGTTGACAGCCCGGGGCCATCGCGTCCGCACGCGCGGTTTTGGTTGTCTGGAGGATCTCGTCGACGCGCTGCCAAACCTTGAGACGGGTGACGTCGTCTTCAACCTGTTCGAAGGCTTCGGCGGCATTGGCCAGGGCGAGGCCGAGGTCGCCGGGACGCTCGAACTTGGCTGTGTTGGCATGACCGGTTCGCCGGCGCAGTGTTTGGCGCTGGTGCGCGACAAAGCCCGCACCAAATGGCTGTTGGCTGGCGCAGGAATCCCGACTGCCCCCTTCGCACTCGTGTCGGCTGCGGGCGTGAGCGACGACCGCGAGCTGCGCCAGTTGCTCGACGGCGGTCCAGTGATCGTCAAGCCGGCTCACGAGGATGCCAGCTTGGGTATCGGTCCCGAAAACGTCGTCAGCGAGTTTTCCGCCCTGCTCCAGCAAATCGAGAGCGTGCGCCTTCGTTATGGTGCGGTGTTGGCCGAACGGTTCATCGCCGGCCGCGAGTTCAATGCAGCCGTGATCGCCGTACCCGATCCTCACCTGCTGCCGTTAGCCGAAATCGAGTTTGCCGACGACCGCCCCGCCGCCGCGCGGGTCGTCACCTATGAGGCCAAGTGGTCGACCGACAGTGCCGACGATCGGGCGACGCCGGCTTGCTGCCCCGCACGCGTGCCGCCCGATGTGGCGGTTCGAGTTGGTGAAATCGCCTTGGCGGCTTTCGAGCGTACGGGTTGTCGCGACTATGCGCGCATCGACTTGCGGATGGACGAGGCCGGCGACGTCTTCGTGCTGGAGGTAAACGCCAACCCCGACATCGGACCTCACGCGGGTTTTCGCCGCGCGCTGGCGGCCGAAGGAATCGCCTTTGACGACTTCCTGGACCGCATGGTGCGCACCGCGACGGCTCGCCGTATCTATGCATCGACACCCACGCGAGCGTACGGCGGCTATCGATCGACGCGGCGATAAACGCCCAGGTTCTGCTCGGCCAGATTTTTTAGAAAAACGTCCAACGGACTGCCCGGAAAGCCCGCGCCGACGCCGATGGTGTAGAGGCTGATGCGGCGCAGCTTGTTGATGCCGGTGATGGCCGCCACGATATCGACCGGCGCGATCAACGTCCCGGTGGTGGGCGCTCCGTCCGAAAGAAAAAAGATCGCCTCGGTATCGAACGTGAACGCCAAGTCAAGGGCGCTATAGGAAGCAGTCGATCCGCCCACGCCGAGCCCGTCGACGAAAGCCTTGGCGGCTTGCTTGTTGCGATCGCTGGCCGGCACGAGTTGTCGCTGCCAGCAGTCGGCCCGGTCGTTGAACACCACGATGCCGAACTGCGACGCCTCTCGCAGTCCACCGATGGCGGCAAGTAGCTCACGCTTGGCTGCCACGATCCGGGGACCGCCCATGCTGCCGGAAATATCGAGCACGAATACCATCTTGTCGGCAAAGATCGGCATCTCGTAGTAGGAGCCCGACTCTCCTTCGGTGAGTGTTCCGCGATAAGCCGCACGGGTCGTCACGCTGGGATAAGTGAACGCGTCCTTTTCTTGAGACCACCACTCCTGCCAGCGGGCACTATCCAGTCCGAAGTTCTCGCCGGTGGCCTGCACCAGGTGCTCGACGGCATCAGCGCGGGCTTCGCCTCCTACCCGGTCCAACAATCCCACCAGCACGCCGACCGATTCCTTGCTGGGAATCATGGTCAGCGCATAGACGATCGTGCGGCGAACTCCGAAGTGGTTCTCGAAGACGTGCGTGCCGGCGAGATGTTCCAAGGCGACTACGTCCCGCGGATTGCGACGAGTCGCCATTTCGTCGAGCAAGTTGATGATCGCCGCCGCGCCGTTTTTCGATGTGGCGACGTCGGTTAGAAGTTGGTCGACGGCGCGCTGCGTGCTCTGCAACTTCGACGACAAAAGAATCGATATGTCGGCCGACGCTCCGCTGCTGCTGCGAGCGTGCAGGGCACGTTTCGCCGCCACGAGCAGCGTTTCGCAAACCTCGTGATTGTCGTTCATCGCCCGCAGGATTTCGACGGCCTCGCTGCTCACCCGAGGATCGCCGTCATCGACTCGAGCGCGGATCATCCGCACGGAGTCTTCGACCGGAAAGTGCTGCAACCGCTTGAGGGCCTCAATGCGGTCCTGCGGCTCCTTGCTGCGCAACAGCGGCAGGATGTCCGTCTTGGCCTGCTTGAATTGCTCGAGCGTGTCGGCCGCCCGCGCCGACGACACCCCCGCGGTCAACGCCAGGCCACACGTCATCAAGAATAGCGCAGCGGCACGCACCCATCGCCTCCCTTTGGATCGGACTCGGCGTGCTGCCGCTTCCGCCCACACTTGCCCTGCATCCATTGTCCGAACAGCACACCACGACTGTCAACTACCGGCCCGACCCTAGCGATTCGCCATCGCCGGGGTTGCCCATGCTTGCGGCCACCGTCGCCGCGTGGTTAGATCCAGCCAAATGAATTCCGAGCCTTGCCGCGGGAACGCTCATGCCCTTCATATCGCAACTTATCGGCCGACGGTTGGCGCTAATCGCCATGATTGCCGGTTACTCGTTGTCGCCGTTGGCAATTCGCGCCGAAGTACCCCGGCGACCGAACATCCTTTTCCTGCTCACCGACGACCAGCGTGCAGACACCTTGGGCTGCATGGGCAACACGCTGATTCGCACGCCGCACATTGATGCATTGTCGCGCCGGGGCCTGACGTTCGACAACGCCTTCGTCACCACCGCCATATGCATGACCAGCCGCGCATCGATCCTTTCCGGGCAATACGCCGCACGGCATGGTGACTGGGACTTTCGCACGTCGTTCATGCCCGAGCAACTGGCCGCCACGTATCCCGCGTTGCTCAAAACGGCCGGCTATCATGTTGGCTTTATTGGCAAGTGGGGCGTGGGCGACCCGCCCACAGGAGCATTCGACTACGACCGCATGTTTCCAGGCCAGGGACAGTACCTGACCGAGCGGGACGGCAAACCGATCCACCTGACGCGGTTGATGGGTGACCAGGCGCTGGAGTTCCTGGCTGGTGCTCCGGTCGATCGCCCGTTTTCGCTGTCGATCAGCTTCAAGGCGCCGCACGTGCAGGACTCGAACGGCGTCAACGACCAGCCGTTCCGCTATGATCCGGTGCACGAGTCGTGGTACGACAACGTCACCATTCCCATGCCAAAGCTGGCGGGCAGCCTGTACTACGACCGGCTGCCTGCATTCCTGAAGAACTCCGAGAATCGGGCGCGATGGGCCGCGCGGTTCTGGGGACCCGCTCGATATCAGGAATGCGTCAAAGGCTATTACCGCCTGATTACCGAAGTCGACGACGAAGTAGGCCGCATCATCGCCGAACTGGAAAAGCGCCAGTTGGCGGACAACACCCTGATCATTTTCACGTCCGATCACGGGTTCTATCTGGGAGAGTATGGCTTTGCCGGCAAGTGGTATGCTCACGACGTTTCCATCCGCGTCCCGCTGATTGTCGTCGATCCGCGACTGCCCAACGTCCAGGCCGGCACGCGGCGCGACGAAATGACGCTCAATATCGACATGGCGCCGACCATGCTGGCCATGGCGGGAGTCGCGGCGCCTGAGCGCATGCAGGGGAAAGACCTCGGCCCACTGATGGCCGGCAAAACGCCCGAGTGGCGACGGGAATTCTTCTACGAGCATCATTTCGCGCACCCGCGCATCCCGCAAAGCGAGGGCGTGCGGACCGAACGCTGGAAGTACATGCGATTCACGGAGTCCGAGCCCCTTTACGAAGAGCTGTATGAGCTGACGGCCGATCCGCTGGAGGAGCACAACCTGGCTCGCGCGCCCCGGCATGTCGACACGCTGACAGAAATGCGCGCCAAGTGGCAAACGTTGCGGGCAGCGGCCAAGTGATCGTTTCGATACTCATCGGGACATCGAGCTTCGACGTGCTTCAAGTCCGCTACGACGGCGCGCGGCTGGTTTGCCGCATCGTTTGCCACGCGTGCTGCAACTGGTCGCTCGCGTTGTGGGGCAACTCGCCGCGGGCAAACGCGGCCCGCGAGTAAAGCTCGGCCAGATTGCGGGCGTCGGCCGCCATCGGGGCGTTCAACCTGGCGACGTCGCGAGCCAACTCGTGCGGCGTTTGTTCAGGCTGACGCTCGCAACCGTGCTCGCGCGACCAGGCTTCGAATGCCTCGAAACTGTAGCGAACCAATTCTTCCAGCGGATACCGGCCGGCCACGCCCGCGGCAAACGGATCGGCATAGGTGGAAAACGGCGCAGGCGGGATTTTGACGGCCTCGAGCTCGTCGGCCGAAGCATTGCTAAGCGTCTTGTTACCCCACAGCCCCGCCCAAAAGTCGCGTATCGCTCTCAATATGTCTTCCCAATAGCGCCACACGAAATAGCACACCGCCAGCGCAAACGCGGCATAAAAGGCCCACTTGAAAAGCCCTGCCAGGAAACCCAGCGGTGGACTGGGAATCGACGGCGGTTGTGGTGACGAGTTGGGCGCGGGCGTCTGGGCCTGTTCGCTGCCTGGCTGCCCGTGCCTGGCAGCAGCACTTGCGGCAGACGATTCCCCATTCTCCGGCCGCTTTTCGTCGGGCAGTTTGCGGTCGCCGTCCTGAGGCGTGGCGCTCGCATCGTTCGCCTTCTCGGCTTGTTCGTTTGGCTGCGCACTCTTCGATCGCTGAGCTTCTTGGCGTTCGCGCTGCGCTTGCCGCCTGGCGGCCACTTCCTGCTTGATTCGTTCGACGCGTGCCGCGCGGGCGTCCGAGTCGGCCGACTTGCCGGTCCCCTGCTCTGCTTGCTGCTCCTGAGCTTGTTGCCCTGGACGATCACCGCCGGCGGTCTTCCCCTGAGCGTCGCCCGATTGTCCAGATGGCGAAGAGGCGTTGTCCGACTGCCTTTCGGCCCCTTTACCGGCAGATGCCTGGCCGCTGCCAGCATCAGCAGGCTGCGTGGCATCGGCCGCGTCGTTCGGTTGGCCCTGGTCTTGCTTGCTGGTTGCGTTGGCAGCGTCGTCTTGGCGAATGCTTCCCGACTGCTCGGCCTTGCCCTTAGCGTCGCTGGCGTCTTCAGCCGCGGAATCCGCCGGTTGACCTTGCCCTATGCGCCCGTCGTCGGCCGCGTCGCTCGGATCGGGCGCAAGCCGCGTGCTATGCCTGTCCCCGGGCGAGCCAACCGAAAACGGTAGTTGCGAAATCGCGTACTCGGCACTGGGTCGGGGCAGCAGCATAGCCAACAGCAGCAGCGCCCCGATCAACACCGCGCCGGTTCCCAACCACAGGTTCGACATGGTTGCCGGCATCTCGATGTGCCGTTGCCGCATATAACGCCGTAGCCCCAGGAAGCTCGTGGTCACTAGCAATCCAAGCCCGCTGGCGACGTATACGCACAGCAGCCAAAACACGTAGCGCCGCGCGCCGGTGGATGCCGCGGGAATGAACCACTGGCCGATGCCGAACAACGGCAGCGCCGCCAACGAGAAATAGACAACCCACACGCCCGGCGCGTGCGGCCGATGCTGATGCTCGACGTAACGCCGCCACCAACCGGCGGGCACGCTGCGCGACGTGGTGCCTTCGACTTCCAGCGGATCAGGGGCCGCGTCGTCGCCCTGAGGCCGCTCAAGCCCGACAACCTGCATCAGGCCTTCGCCCGACGCGTCCTGCGCATCGTCGATCACCGTACAGTCCCAAGTCAGCTTATGAGCGCACCACCAGACCACGCCGATCAGCGTCCAATTGATGAGCCAACCGAAATGGTCGACCCAGCTCCCCTGATATTCCACGAAGCGATTGGCGGCGATGCCCACCACGATGGCCAACGCGGCGCCAAAGGGCATGGCGCGCTCCAGCCCCTCTTCGATCGATATCCGCCCGATCAACACGGCGGCAAACACGAAACAGGCCATCACCCAGTGCAATCTCGCGGGAAATGCACCCTGGTAAAACACGGTGATCAGAAAGAACACCAGGCTACCAACCAGCGTCATGATCAGCGCCGGACTCAGCGCGATCACTACATAGTCATGTGCCGATTGTCGTAGTCGACGTGCCATGGGTTTCGCTACGCTCGACTTATCATTATTGCCTTACCGCAACACATGCATCCGGCATATCTCGCTCACCGAAGCCTCTTCCTTCAGATGTCGCGCCTCGATGCGCTCGGCCAGCAGCTTGCCGGCCGCTTCGGCGTAGTCGCGGTCTTCGTACACGTTGACGATGGCCGTCACGGCGAATCCGCGCCGCCGCAAATTACCCAGCGCCACGGCCGTTTCCTCGCTGACGGTAGTCACGATGGCCACGATCGTGGCATCGCGCGGCAACCGACTGCCCGTTTCTGTCACGAGTTGAGAAACGTTTAGCCCGTCGGTCAATTCTACCCGGGCGAGCGTCTCCAGGATGCGCATCAACTGGTCTTCCCCGCGGCGGGTGTCGACCACCAGCGGCGCCAACCGGTCGCTGGCGTCCTTCATGCTGGCGGCCTGTTGTGCGGCGCTGCGCGAGCGGATGTCGAACTGCCAGCCTTCCTGCCGAATCCGATCGGCCGCGTCGCGCCCGTTGCTGACTAGTCCCACTTGTTGTCCCATCAGGTAAACGGCGTTGGCCAAGGACGCCGCCACGGTCACTGCCAATTCTGAGCGAAAGGGCTCGTGCCGCGCTTCGAAGCTCTGCTGGTGAAAGTCAAGCAGAATGGTTGCGCCGGCCACGGTGGAGGGTTCGTACACCTTGCTGTGCAAGATGCCCGTGCGAGCCGTAGCGTGCCAATGGATGCGGTTCATGGCATCGCCCGATTCGTAGCGGCGCACGCCGGCCACGCGCGTGGGATCCTCGAACAAGCGATAGCTCATGCGCACTTCGCCGATCGGCCGTTTCGAGGAAACGTCGTAGCCGTCCAGCGGTTGCACCTGCGGATAGACCAACAAGAAATGCGGCTCGGTAGCCAC
>JBBDYK010000070.1:0-7810 GCA_040901665.1 Pirellulales bacterium
CGTGGTAAACCAAACTGAACCACGACGCCACCACGACCGCCACGTTCCGAATCCGGGTTTTTTCCCTCCTCGTCCTTCGTGCCCTTCGTGACTTCGTGGTCAATCTCCTTCCGTCCCCAACGTCCTCCTCCTCCGTGCCCTCGTTGCCCTCGGTGGCCAATCTCTCCATTCCCGCCTTGAGAATCCAAAACCCGACCGTTTCTCGAGCCAAACATAACCCACCACACCATCCGCAGATTTCACCGATTCCGACCTAACCTTGGCGAGCGCCGATTCCAATGTTAGACTTACTTGCTTGCACCGTGGCGGGAGCATTGCGCTCGTCCCGGACGGCGCGCCAGCGTAGCTTCAATTGGCAGAGCACCGCATTCGTAATGCGGGGGTTAAGGGTTCGACTCCCTTCGCTGGCTTTTTTCCCCTCGGTTTTCGCCGGCGGTTGCTGCTCGACGCGACGCGGGCCCTTGACCGCTTCGGCCGCAAGCGCTAAACTGTCGCAACTCGTTATGAACTGCTAAGTTAGTGGCTACTTCGTGGTCGCATCCCAAATGCGTTGGTTCAGCAGGCCGTTGCCGCGCGCCCTTAGGCACGTCGCGGCAGGCCTTTTTTTGCCGGCAACTTCCGCTCGGCTGGGCCGCTGATTTCTCGATGGTTGGCGCCCCGGTATTTCGCCCCTGATATTTTTCGGCCGCCGTTATTTTCGGAGAGCTTCTGATGGCGCAAGGTTTAGAGACGGACCTGAAGCAAATGGTGTTGTCCGGTGGACCCTTCGGTCCCCAGGAAGTCAAGCAGATCGTTCAGGCGATCGCCGAGGACATGACGCAGTATCGCTCGCTGCGCGACGCGATCGGCGAACTGGAGTTGCGCGAAGGTCGCAGCCCGGCCGAAGCCGTGCGCCTGGGCGTGTGCCTGTTTCTGCTGGGGCGCTACTCCGCAGCGATCGAAGTCTTGAAGTCGGGTGACGGCGGCGCGCTGGCCCACTTCTATATCGCCAAGGCCCACTTCGCGCTGGAAAAATACAACGAAGCCATCGCCGCCTATGCGGCCGCCGCCAATGCAGGCTACAAGAGCGACGATTGCACCTTGGGCAAGGCCGAAGCGCAGCGCGCCTCCGGCGATCTGCCAGGAGCCTTGGCCACGCTCGACTCGCTGTCCGGCGCCGTCGAGCAAACGGCCGAGTATCTTTATCAACGCGGCGCCACGGTTTCGGCGCTGGGCACCAATCCGGCCGAAGTCGTGGCGCTCTTCGAGCGTGCCATCGAGGCCGACCCGAATCATGCCGGCGCCCTGTTCGGCCTGGCCCGCGAAAACGACCTCCGTGGCAACGACGACACGGCGCTCGACTTGTACGAGCGCTCGGTCGCGCAGTTCCCGGCCTTCGTCGGCTCGCTGTTGAACCTGGGAGTGCTGTACGAGGATCGCCAGCAATACGATCGCGCCCAGCAATGCTACCAGCGCATTCTGGACGTGTATCCGAACCATTTGCGAGCCCGGCTCTTCCTGAAGGATGCGCAGGCCTCGGGCGACATGTTCTTCGACGAGGATGCTCAGCGCCGTCGCGACCGCACGAACCAGGTGCTCGGCGTGCCGGTCAGCGATTTCGAGTTGTCGGTGCGCAGCCGCAATTGCCTGCAAAAGATGGGCATCCACACGCTGGGCGATCTGGCGCGTTGCAGCGAGGCGGAACTGCTGGCCAGCAAGAACTTCGGCGAAACGTCGCTGGTGGAAATCCGCGATATGCTGGCCTCGAAGGGCCTCTCGCTGGGGCAATTCGCCGTCAACAAGGCCGAGCCCGAACCGGCCTTCGAGCCGGAATCGATGTCGCCCGACGAGCAGGCGATGCTCGATCGCCCGATCTCGGATCTGAACCTCTCGGTGCGGGCCCGCAAGTGCATGATCCGGCTGGGCCTCAACACGGTCGGCGAGTTGCTGCGACGCACCGGCGACGACTTGCTGGAGTGCAAGAACTTCGGCGTGACCAGTCTTAACGAAGTCCGCGAAAAGCTGTCGATCCAGAGCCTGAAGCTCCGCGGCGACTGACGCACGCTTGCAAACCGGGCGCGAGCGCGTATGACGAGCGGCAGTTTTTCGTTTCGCCTGCTGGCGACCGACGCCTCGAGCGCTGCGCGCACGGCCATCTTCAGCACGCCCCACGGCGACGTGAACCTGCCCGCATTCATGCCGGTCGGCACGCAAGCCACGGTCAAGGGACTCACGCTCGACGCGCTGCGCGCCACTGGTGCGCAGATGATCCTCGCCAACACCTATCACCTGGCGCTGCGCCCCGGCGCCGAAGTGGTGGCCCGGTTGGGCGGCCTGCACGGCTTCTCGGGCTGGAACGGTCCCATCTTGACCGATAGCGGCGGCTTTCAGATCTTCAGCCTGGCACACAACGCCAAGATCACCGAGCAACAGGCGACGTTTCGCTCGCACATCGACGGCAGCCTGTTCGAGCTTTCGCCGGAACGAGCGATAACAATCCAAGAACAGCTCGGCGCCGACGTGATGATGGTGCTGGACCACGTGGTGGCGCTGCCCAACGACGCGGCGGCCGTGCGCGATGCCACCGCACGATCGGTGCGCTGGGCGCGCCGCTGCCAGCAAGCGCAAACGCGCACCGATCAGGCGCTATTCGCCATCGTGCAGGGCGGACTCGATGCCGAATTGCGCGTGCAGTGTGCGCGCCAATTGGCCGAGCTGGATTTCCCCGGCTACGCGGTGGGGGGCTTGAGCGTGGGCGAGACTCCGGCCGAAATGCTGCGCGTGCTCGATGCGACGGTGCCGGCCTTGCCTGCCGATCGCCCGCGATACCTGATGGGCGTGGGCCGTCCTCAAGATCTGCTGGAGGCGATCGGTCGCGGCGTCGACCTGTTTGATTGCGTGCTGCCGACGCGCAACGCACGCAACGCGATGGCTTTTACCGACGCCGGACCCATTCGGCTGCGCAACCTGCAGTTCGAGCGCGATCCGCGGCCACTCCAGGAGGGGTGCCCCTGCGCCGCGTGCCGCCATAGCCGTGGCTACCTGCGACATCTGTTCATGGCCCACGAGATGTTGGGGCCCATTCTCGTTTCACAACACAACGTGACGTACTATCAGCGTTTGCTGGCCGAGACCCGCGCGGCCATCGGCGAGGGCCGGTTTACCGCCTTTGCCGCGTCGAAGCTACAAGGCTTGGAGCAGGGCGCAATGTAGGTGGGCCTGGGCCGCATGCTGCTGCCCTTGTCCCTTTGCAGCTATCGCTTTAAGATACGACTTCGTGCTCGATGGCGATCGATCCAGCACCGGTGGGCTCGGCCCGGCCGGTCCCCCCTGCCCGCCGTCCACAGGGCGTGCTTTCGCATCGACGTTGCCAGCGGAGATCGCTCGGGGGCCAGGCGTTCGTCCGCAGGTCGCCGGTCCAGAGTTGAGGGAGAATCGAACCGGGGTGTTCAACTTGATGAATCCAGTCGTGGAAAGCTTGCTGGTCGCCGAGGCGGCCGATGGCGGCGGCGGCAGTCCGTACGGCATTTTGCCGGGGCTGCTGATCGTGGTCGCGCTCTTTTATTTCCTGATGATCCGGCCCGAGCGGCGCAAACAGGCGACGCACCGCGCGTTGCTCGACGGCTTGAAGAAGAACGACCGCGTGGTGACCGTCGGCGGCATCTACGGCGTGGTGGTCAACGTGCAGCGCGACGCGGACGAGGTCACGATCAAAGTCGACGAGAATACGAACACGAAGCTGCGCGTAACGTATAGCGCAATCTCGCGCGTGCTGGCCGACCAACCCACGGGCGAAAAGTCCGAATGAGGATGGCGCCAAATAGTAACGACGTCCCAACGCGCGAGCCGCACCAAATCTGCATAACCTTCTCCTGCTGAGGAAGCTCCTCTCATGGCGCTCTATTCCGTTCTTCCTTGGATCGTCGCTCAAGCCGAGCAGGCGGCGGCGGAACCCGCAACCGATGAGTTGGGCGGCGTGCTGCGGCTGCTGATCGCGGCGGGTGTCATCGTCGGCTCGTTCGTGGTGGGCGCGCTGTTGGCGCGGGCCCTGCGGTTGCCGGAGTACGCACTGAAGCTCGGCGTCGTCGTTTTTGCCTTGGTGGCGGGCGTCGCCGTCTGCGTCGCCGGGTGGCCGCCCAAGCTGGGCATCGATCTGAGCGGTGGCGTGGTGTTGGTCTACGAGGTCGACACGGAGCAGACCAAGCCGTCTTGGATGCCCAGCGCCATTGCCCAATTGACCAAGGAGTTGAACGCCGACGGCGAAAATCGCATCGAGGTGCGCTCCGTGGGCGCCGACAAGATCGAGATCGCCGCACCGGAGGGCTTTGACCCGGAGGCCGTCGACAACGCCGTCAGCGAGCTGCGTAAATCGGTCGATATCTCATTCGAAAGCGCCGGTGAACCTCGCAGCGAGAACGGCAAGACCGTCTTCGCCTATACGGCCGATCAGAAGCAAAAGAACGTGGTGATGAACGATTTGATCGCGGCCGTCGGGCGGCGCATCAATCCGGGCGGCGTCAAGGAACTCACCATTCGCCAATACGGCGCCGAGCAACTGGAAGTCATTATCCCTGAGGTCGACAAGCAGGAAGTCGAACAAATCAAGAAGCGGATCTCCACCTCCGGTTTGCTGGAGTTCCGCATCGTGGCCAATCAGAACGACGACCGCGACATTATTCGCGCGGGTGAGAAGACCGTCGGCAACGACGTCTATATCGGCGGCAGCCTGGTGGGACGCTGGGTGAAGGCCGCTCCCGATTTCTTTCTTGGCCCCGAGGCGCTGGCGTCGTTTCGCGAGACCCCGGCGCGGGGACGCGAAGTGCTGGTGCGGATCGACCGCTTCAACGTCGACGGCGGCAATCTCGACACCGCCTCCAAAGGCTACGACCAGGGGCAATTGGCCGTCGACTTCTCCTTCGATGCCGGGGGCGCTCAGCGATTCGGACAATTGACCAGCCAGAATCTACCCGACACGACGACGGGCCTGTATCGTCACCTGGGCATCGTGCTCGACAACGAAATGCTTTCGGCGCCCAGAATCAACGACACGATTCGCGGCCGCGGCCAAATTACCGGAAACTTCACGGACAAGGACGTCGAGTTCCTGGTCGACGTGCTCAACGCTGGCAGCCTGCCGGCAACCCTGCGGCCCGAGCCGATCAGCGAGCATCAGATCAGCGCTCAACTGGGCGACGATACGATCCGCAGGGGGAGCCTGGCGATGGTCATCTCGACCGGCGCGATCTTGATCTTCATGCTGGTCTACTATCGTTGGTCGGGAATCGTGGCTGACTTTGCCGTGGTGGTCAACGTCATCATCACGGTCGCCTTGATGATCCTGATCAAGGCCGCTTTCACGTTGCCCGGCCTGGCCGGACTGGTGCTGACCGTGGGCATGGCCGTCGATGCCAACGTGCTGATTTACGAGCGGATGCGCGAGGAAATGGAACGCGGGGCGTCCCTGCGGATGGCGATTCGCAATGGATTCTCGCGCGCCACCGCCACGATCATCGACTCGAACCTGACGACCCTCATCACGGCCGTCGTGCTCTACGTCATCGGCACCGATCAGATCAAAGGCTTTGCCGTGACGTTGATCCTGGGGTTGTTGGTCAGCATGTTCACCGCGATCTTCGTGTCGCGCGTGATCTTCGACGTGGCCGAAAAGAAGCGTTGGCTAACCCAATTGAAAATGATGAAACTGATCGGCCACACCAACTTCAATTTCATTCGCTGGCGCACGCCCGCGATCGTCGTATCGATTGTTCTCATAGCCGTCGGATTAGGCGCGGCCGCGAATCGCGGCAAGGAGCTGCTCGACATCGACTTTACGGGCGGATCGAGCGTGCAACTGTTATTTGCCGGAGAAGAAGCTCAGAACATCGCCGAAATCCGCAAGGCCGTGGCCGAGCTTCCCGACGTCGCCGTCAGCAGCATGGGAGAGGAAGAACGGGAATTCAAGATCGATACGTCGGAGCCGGATATCGAGAAGGTCGAGGCCACGCTGCAAGAGAAGTTTGGCGACGCGCTGCAAACCTACAGCATGTCGTACGAGGGACTGACGACGATCGAGCCGCCTGCGGCCGATGGCCAGCCGAGCGATGCGCAGCCTGCGGAAGCGGCGCCGAAGTCCGATACGCCGGCGTCGATCGAGCCTGCCGAGGGCGATTCGCAACCACCCCAGCAAACACCGGCAACGACGCCCGCCCCCGAGGCGTCGACCGATAGCAAGGCGAGCGACGCGCCGGCCGCTGATCCAGCGGCCAGCGACGCGCCGGACGAGCCCGCAGCACCCCAATCGTCGCTACCCCTGCGCCGCCAAGGCCGTTCGATTCAATTGGCTTCGTTGGACGAGTCGGCGGCGCTCGCGGCGCTGATCACCGCGCAGGATGCGCCTGCCGAAGGTGATCAGCCCGCAGCAGCAGAGGCCGCGGCCGAACCGGCCGACGCTCCGGCGGAAGCTCCCGCTCAGCCGCCTGCAAGCGAGACCGAGCCCCAGGATTCAGCGCCGGCGGCGGAAGCGCCCGCTGGTGATGCAGAAGGCACGTTAGCGGACGCCGCAGCGCCGGCGGCCGACATCAGCCCGGAGCAACCGGCAGATGCATCCCTCGAGGGCAATTCACTGATTGGCGGCAGTCGCGTCAATCTGAAGTTTGCCCAGGAAATCAGTTATGTCCCCTTGTCCGAGATGATCCGCGAGCAATTGACGGCGGCGGGCCACGTCAACGTGCCCTATGTACTGGAAAATCCCCAGTACCAACCGGGTAGCGACGCGACCTATGCCGATTGGACGATTTCGATCGGACTCGATCAGGATCAGACCAAGGCCCTGCTCACGGCCATTCAAAAAGAACTGTCCGAAACACCGGTTTTCCCCGGTTCCAGCCAGATCGGTGGCAAGGTAGCCGCCGACACGCAACTGATGGCGCTGTACGCCATGCTGGCGAGCATGGTGATGATCGTGATCTACGTTTGGATGCGCTTTCAAAACCTGGTTTTCGGTCTGGCCGCGGTGGTGGCTCTGCTGCACGACGTGCTGGTGGCGGTTGCGTGCCTGGCCCTCAGTGCCTATCTGTCACCCTACTTGGGAGCGTTGTTGGTCGACCCATTCAAGATCAGCCTGTCGGTGGTCGCTGCGCTTTTGACGATCGTCGGCTTCTCGATCAACGACACGATCGTGACGTTCGACCGCATTCGCGAGGTGCGCGGCAAAAGCCCGCACATCACCGCAGACATGATCAACCTGGGCGTCAACCAAACATTGTCGCGCACATTGATCACCTCCGGCACGGTAATGATGGCCAGCGTGATTCTATATTTCGTGGGCGGTCCGGGAATTCACGCCTTCGCCTATACGATGGTGGTGGGCGTCGTCGCGGGAACGTTCAGCTCGATTTACATCGCCGCGCCGATCATCCTGTGGATGCAGCGACCTCTGTCGAAGCCGGCAGCCGCACGATCGGCGCTGGGGACCGAGGCGCGTCGCGCCAGCGCTTGACCGAAAGGTCCGGAAAAGTTTTCCAGACCGTCAGATTCCGCACGGGTCGTCGCCGGCACGGTCGCGTTAGTTTGCCCAACGTGCGAATGGAGTGTTAATGCGCCATCCGCGCAGCGTGTTGTCAACCAACCCGCGACGCGTGAATTTCTCATGATTCGCGCGCGACCGTCTGGCCGCTGGGGCAATCGTCGCGAACAATGGAGATGGTCTGGTGCGCGGGTGCGCGCCGGGCATTTTGTCTCCAACACAGCGAGGATGAGGATGCCAGTCGGAAAAAAACTGGTGGTCGTCGCGTCGGTCCTGGCGACCGGCGCGGGGGCGGCCCTTTTTTTT
>JBBDYK010000071.1:0-4319 GCA_040901665.1 Pirellulales bacterium
GATGGTGGCCGGCACCAAGTATCGCGGCCAATTCGAAGAGCGCATCAAGGCGGTCATGAACGAAGTGCGACGCGCCAAGAACACGATCCTGTTCATCGACGAATTGCACACGTTGGTGGGCGCGGGCGGAGCCGAGGGCGCCATCGACGCCTCGAACGTGCTCAAGCCGGCGCTGGCGCGCGGAGAGATCCAGTGCATCGGCGCCACCACGCTCGACGAGTATCGCAAGTACATCGAGAAGGATAGCGCCTTGGATCGCCGCTTCCAGGTGGTGATGGTCGAGCCGTCAACCAAGTCGGAGACTGTCGAGATCTTGAAGGGTCTGCGCGACCGATACGAGCAACATCACCGCGTGCAGATCACTGACGACGCGCTGGCCGCGGCGGTCGAGTTTTCGAGCCGCTACATCACGGGCCGCTGCCTGCCGGACAAGGCGATCGACGTCATCGACGAAGCGGGCGCCCGCGTGCGGCTGAAGGCAATGACCCGTCCGCCCGACTTGAAGGAGATCGACGCCGAGGTCGAAACTCTGAACAAGGACAAGGAAGAGGCGGTGGCCAACCAGGATTTCGAGCGGGCCGCCTCGCTCCGCGATCAGGCCGACAAGCTGAAGAAAAAGAAACAGAACATCACCCGCGACTGGCGCGAAAAATCGCGCGAGACCGATGGCGTGGTCGACGAGGAAGTGATCGCCGAAGTGGTGTCCAAGATGACCGGCATTCCGCTCACGCGGATGACGACCGAGGACAGCATGCGGCTAATGCAGATGGAGGACGAGCTGCACCGTCGCGTGATCAGCCAACACGAAGCGATCAAGTCGATTTCCAAGGCCGTGCGCCGCAGCCGCAGCGGATTGAAGGATCCCAAGCGGCCCACCGGCTGCTTCATCTTCGCCGGACCGACTGGCGTGGGCAAAACCTTGCTGGCCAAAGCGCTGGCCCAGTTCATGTTCGGCGACGACGACGCGCTGATCCAGATCGACATGAGCGAATACATGGAGAAACACAACGTCAGCCGCTTGATCGGCGCTCCGCCGGGCTACGTGGGCTTCGAAGAAGGTGGTCAGTTGACGGAAAAGATTCGCCGCCGGCCCTATGCCGTGGTGCTGCTGGATGAGATCGAAAAGGCGCATCCCGATGTGTTCAACATGCTTTTGCAAGTGATGGAAGAGGGGCGTTTGACCGATAGCTTCGGCCGCAACGTCGACTTCCGCAACACCATCCTGATCATGACGACCAATGCCGGCGCCGAGGCGATCAAGAACGAGTCGGCCTTCGGCTTTCAGAAGCCGGACGACGACGCCTCGTACGAGAACATGAAGGCCCGCGTGGGCGAGCGAATCGAGAAAGTGTTCCGGCCCGAGTTCCTCAACCGCGTCGACGACGTGATCGTCTTCCGGCATCTGACGCTGGACGATCTGAAAGAGGTCGTGGATCTCGAGTTGGGCAAGGTGCGCGAGCGACTTTCGGAGCGCGGCCTCAAGCTGCAACTCACCGACGAGGCCAAGAAGCTGTTGATTCGCAAGGGTTCGAACACCGACTTCGGCGCCCGCCCGTTGCGACGTTCAATCGAGAATTACGTCGAAGATCCGCTCTCCGAGGAACTGCTCAAAGGCGAGTTCCAAGGAAAGGACACGATCATGGTCGACGTGAAGGAGATCGGCGGCAAGAAGCAGCTGATCTTCACGGGGGTCGTGGGCGAACCCGAAGAAGCCGCCGTCGGCGCGGGCACGGCGGCCAGCGCTCCGGAAGCTGGCAGCACATAGCTGCCTGCCCAGCAGGCCATGGCTCAGAAATGATCGACCGCCGTTCGATGGAAATTCATCGGGCGGCGGTTTTCATTTGTGCGGTGCGAGTGTCGCGCCAGCATTGCTAGCGGCAGCACGGTCGCGCGCACGCGCGCAACTTCGCCAAATCCACAACGCCGACATAACCCGCAAGCTTTTCTCAAGCCGCAAGTTCGTTGCGACGAAGAATCAACAGATAGCGCGGGGATATTGCGCCCTGGCGCCGGCCCTATCGACCGAGGGAAGTGTTGGGTAACCGCATGACACCGCAACCGAATCACGCCACGCGACAGCGCGGCCGGTTCGTGGATACCGTCGTCGACGGCATCTCCGACCTGGGCGGCGTGATTCTCGATTGGGTCGTCGTGCTGGGCGACGTCACGCTGTTCTTTGCACGTACGCTGTCGTGGATCTTCACCCGGCTGCCGCGCCGCGAGACGCTGTTGCCAAACTTCTACCAGATCGGCGTGCTGAGCCTGCCGGTGGTGGCCCTGACAGGCATGTTCATCGGCATGGTGCTGGCCGTGCAAAGCCATTCGCAGTTTCGCCAAATGCACCTGGAGACACGGCTGGGCGCCGTGATCAACATGTCGCTGGTGCGCGAGCTGGGGCCGGTGCTGGCAGCCACGATGCTGGCCGGACGCGTGGGCAGCGCCATGGCGGCCGAGCTGGGCACAATGCGCGTCACCGAGCAGATCGATGCGCTCTACAGCATGGGCGCCAACCCGATTCACTATCTGGTCGTGCCGCGGTTTCTGGCCTGTCTGGTGCTGATTCCCATGCTCACGATCATGGCCGATTTCATGGGCGTAGTCGGCGGAGCCGTGTATTGCATTTACGGGCTGAGCATCGACTCAAATCACTACTGGCAGAATTCGCGCGATTTCATCAGCACCTTCGACCTGATGTCCGGAGTGTTCAAAAGCTTGTTTTTCGGAGCGGCGATCGCGCTGGTGAGTTGTTATCGCGGGTTCCACTGCGACGCCGGCGCCGAAGGCGTGGGCCGCGCCGCGACCAGCGCGTTCGTGATCTCGTTCGTAATGATCTTGATCCTCGACTTCTTCCTGGGCATTGCCCTGGACGACTTGTACATGATGATCTGGCCGGAAGGCTCTCGGCTGTTGTAGCACGGAAAAACTGTTCCGACCCGTTTTGCAGGACGTGTGACCCGTTTCCCATGGTTGCGATGAAGGAACCCGCTGGCTCGCTGAATGGCTCCGGCCCGCTGGTCGAACTGCGCGACGTCGACGTCGTGTTCAATCGGCACGCGGTCTTGCGCAGTATCGACCTGACGATTCCGCGCGGCCAGACGTTGGCGATCATCGGTGAAAGCGGCTGCGGTAAGACGGTGTTGCTCAAGACGATCATCGGCCTGGTCCGGCCCACGCGGGGCACGATGCACTTCGACGGCAAGGATCTGGCCAGGCTGAGCGACCAGGAGTTGACGCGCGAGCGGACGCGCTTCGGCTTCGTGTTTCAAGGCGCGGCGCTTTTTGACAGCATGACCATCGGCCAGAACGTCAGCTTTCCTTTGCGGGAGCACACGAGCACCGGCGAGCACGAGATTCAGGAAATCATCGTTTCCCGGCTGGCTGAGGTGGGTCTGCCCGAGAGCATCGTCTCGAAGAAGCCGGCGGAACTATCCGGTGGCATGCGCAAGCGCGTGGGGCTGGCCCGGGCGCTGGCGCTCAATCCGGAACTAATGCTCTATGACGAACCGACGACGGGCCTCGATCCGATCATGAGCGACGTGATCAACGAGCTGATTTTGCGCACGCGCGAGCAGCATCCGGTCACCAGCGTGGTGGTCACGCACGACATGCGCACGGCACGCAAGGTGGCCGATCGGGTGATCATGTTGTATCCGCTCAGCAGGCTGTCGGCCGACGAATCGCAAATCGTCTTCGACGGGCCGCCGCAGCAACTCGACAAGGCCAGCGATCCGCGCGTCACGCAATTCGTCAACGGCGAGGCGGGCGAGCGGCTGATGGAAATGAGGAAGATGGCGGACTTGGGCGCGTCGCAAGACTATTGAGAGCGGCGCAGCAGCGGCGCATTTGCAGGCAACCAGCGAAGCAGGCAGTTAGCGGCCATGGACGAACGCGTGGTGAAATTCCGAGTCGGAGTGATGGTGATCTCCACCATATTCCTGGCCGGGATTCTCTTGATGCTGTTCAGCGACGCCGGGTCGATCGTGCGCCCCAAGTACACGATCATCATCCATTTCAACGAAGCGCCCGGCGTGACCGAAGGAACTCCCGTGCGCAAAAGCGGCATCTTGATCGGCAGGGTGACCAAGGTCGACTTCGCACAAGAAGGCGGCGTCAACGTCACGGCCGAAATCAACGAAGGCGTGGTCCTCTATCGCAATGAGGTGCCGCAGGTCAGCGGATCGTTACTCGGCGGCGACGTCGTGATCCAGTTCGTCAAGCGCACACGGCCGCCGGCATTGCTATCGCCGCCCCAGGAACGCAATCAGGGCCAACCGAACGCTCCGCCCGAGGAACAGCGCACCGGCGACGCGGGCCAACCG
>JBBDYK010000071.1:4329-7803 GCA_040901665.1 Pirellulales bacterium
CCCCTGAGCAAGGCGCCGGGAATCAACCAACGTCGCCGGCGATTCCCAACGACGTGATCCAGCCGGGCGATTACATCACCGGCATCGTGGCCCCCAGCCCCGTCGAGGTGATCACCAATCTCGAGGGCAATCTGGCTGGCGCCATCGACACACTGTCGAACGCCGGCAACGAGGTGGGCAAGGTTGCCGCCTCGATCAACCGTCTGCTGGACGGCAACGAGGATAGTCTAAACAGCATCATCACGAAAACCGAATCGACGCTAGCCAGCTTTCAGAAGGCGCTGGACAACATCGACGACGTGATCGGCAAGCCCGAGGTCCGCGAGAACCTGCGCCGTTCCGTGGAAGAGCTGCCGCAATTGCTCTCAGACACCCGCGGAGCGATGAACACCGTGCGAACGACGGTCGAGAGCGTCGATCGAAACCTGCGCAACCTGGAGGGCTTCACGGCTCCGTTGGGCGAGCGCGGCGCCGAGATCATCGACGGCGTCGACCGCACCATGCTGCGACTCGACGAGTTGATCGCCGAATTGTCCGACTTCGGCAAGAAGCTCAACAGCGGGGAAGGCTCGTTGGGCCGGATCATGCGCGACCCCGATCTGTATCAGAACTTGAACAAGGCCGCTCAGAACATCGCGCAACTCACCTGCGATCTGCGGCCTGTGGTCGCCGACGCCCGTGTGTTCGCCGACAAGATCGCGCGTCATCCCGAACTGCTGGGCGTTCGCGGCGCCATCAAGCAAAGCCCGGGCACGAAATAGGGGTTCGGTGAGAGGCGGCGCATTCGTGGCGTCGCATCTATTGCTGAAACGGGCTTCCCGGACGCGTGACTGCCGGCGGCGATGCGGGCAACCCCGGGCGTGCTTGCGGCGCGAACGGCGAAGTTGCGGCCGGCGCTCCAAAGGGAGTCGCCGCCGCAGGCGGTGGCAAGGGCGCCTGCGGAACGCCGGCCCCGTGGCGCAGGTTTTCGGCACGGCCCAGCAGTTGTTGACTGGGTACGATCATTTGTGGCTGCAATTGATACTCGACCACCCGTTCGTCGCGAATCTCCCGGGGCACCAGATTCTCCGAAATGAAATCCAGGCCTGGATATTCGTACCACGGCGTGGGGATCGGCTGAATGACCGTCAGCGTCTCGTAGCCGCTTTTGACCAGCCGGACCTTGCGATTGCCGTAGTATACGAAGTCGGTGGAGACCGGCGTGGTGCCGATCTGATAGTCGTCGACGTAGACCAGAGCGCCGGGCGGGTTGCTGCGAATCGTCAACCGCCGTTGGACGCAGCCACCCGCGCAAATCAGCACGACCAGCAGCATGCAGCACATGCTCAGGCGGCGCGTCGGGAGGCGGCGGCAGAGTTCCGGCATACAAATGGGCATCGCGTGAGCGCGTCGGCAAGGACGTGCGCGAGAGTCGATACGAACTTGAGATCCGAACGGACCGTGGGGCGGAGTATAGGTGCCTGGCCCGAGGGCTGCTAGGCGAATTCACTGCCCGAGGAACAGCCCTTGCGGGCCAGCAGTGACGGCATAGTGCGCCGTGGCGCGGTTCTCAGGGCGGCCCTGCGACGCCCGCAGGGCACGGGGCTCTATTCGCTCGTTGCGGGTCGGGTTACAATGGGTTATTTGGGCGAACGAATTGATATTGTGGCCTGTTGCAAGCTGGCGGAGCGGCAGCCGAGGCGCGTTCCGTCGGGGTGCTCCGCGTCGCTGCACCTGCTGGGCGAACTGGCTGCGCTTTTTGCTCGACAGTTTGGCTGAGACCTTGGTCCTACATCCCGTCAACGCAAAGTGACCGAAATGGCCAAATCACTTGGCGATGGGCAAAGCGCGGTGGAGCATGCGGCGCTCACCGATGTCGGACTGCGGCGGGCCAATAACCAAGATACGTATGCCGTTGCGCTGGCTGGTGATGAGACCGACTGGCGAAGACGCGGTCACTTGTTCATGGTGGCCGATGGCATGGGTGCGCACGCCGCCGGCGAGTTGGCCAGCCAGATGGCGTGCGAAAGTGTGCCGCACACCTACCGCAAGCAGCTCGATCGACCGCCGGCCGACGCACTCAAGTCGGCCATTGTCGCGGCCAACGCCACGATCCACGAACGGGGTCAAGCGCACGCCGAGTTTCAAGGAATGGGCACCACGTGCAGCGTGCTGGTGCTGTTGCCCCGCGCAGCCATCGTGGCGCACGTGGGCGATAGTCGCGTGTATCGGTTGCGCGGCGGCAAGATCGAGCAACTCACGTTCGACCATAGCCTGGTCTGGGAGATGACGGCCGCGGGGCAAATGCCTCGCGGCGAAGTCGCTAGCTTTATTCCCAAGAACATCATCACGCGCTCGCTGGGTCCGCGGGCCGACGTGCAGATCGATTTGGAGGGGCCCCATGAGCTGGCCCCGGACGACGTGTTCTTGATGTGCAGCGACGGCTTGAGCGGCCAGGTCAAGGATGAAGAGATGGGCGCCATCCTTGCCACGCTGTCGCCGGCCGAGGCGGTGCGGGCCCTGGTGGATATGGCCAACCTGCGTGGCGGGCCCGACAACGTGACGGCCATTGTCGTCAAGGTCTTGCAAGTGCCCGACGATCACGACGGCTCGTCAGCCACGACCGTCGCGGCAACTGATATGCCCAGCGCGCCGATCGCGCAGTTCTTGTGGGTGTTGATGGCGCTGGGCCTGCTGTTGGCTTTGCTGCTGGCGGCCTCGGGCAACATGCCGGCGGCATTGGCCAGTGGATTGCTGGCGGCCGGCGCCGCAGTGGTGGCGCTGATCGTCAATCTACTGAAGTCGTCGCCGCCAGCGCCGGCGGACGTGGCGGGTCCTTTGGGCAGTGGGCCGCACGCCACGCACAGCGGCGCGCCAGATGCCGCCCGAGTCGCCGAACTTTGCCAAATGGCACAGCAACTGCGCGAGGCCGCCAAAGACGAGCATTGGACGCTCGACTGGGCGAAGTTCAATACCTTCGGCGAGCATGCGCAGGCGGCGCTGGTCGCGGGCGACTTCGGGCGCGCCGTACGCGAATATGCGTTGGCCATCAGCTACATGATGAACGAAATTCGCCATCAACCGTCGCGCAAGGATCCGCGCGACAGCTCCGTGCTCGATCTGTGAACCGCTGCGCAACGGGTTGGACTAGGCGGCCAGCGAGCGCTCTATCTCGTCGGCGTGCAAGGGCGAAGTCGTCGCCAGGGCCAGCGCTCCGGAGGCGCCGTCGCCTCGCGCCAGCAGGATGCAACACACCGCATACCAGGCTGCCGTGCCCAGCCCCAACACACCGACTCTGCCGGCGAAGTCGAGCAGCACGTAGTGTCCCACCGAGAGTGCCGCGGGCACGATTGCCGCCGCCAGCGCCGCGCGTCGACGTCCTGTACGCAGCAACCACGCGCCGGTGAACATCACGGCCGGCAACAGCAGCACGTAATAATGGCCCCGCGCGATCCGGCCTAGCACTAGGGTCGACACGCACGCCAGCCCAAAGGC
>JBBDYK010000072.1:0-3854 GCA_040901665.1 Pirellulales bacterium
AAGGCGGCTCGCGACCCGCTGGAAGCGTCGCGGAACGACGATCCGCTGACTGCTGCGCCGGCGGTCGTGTGGCATTGGAATCGGCACAAGAACGAGAGCATGCCGGTGGTCTACGATCAGACGGGCGCGGCGCTGGCCAAGGCCACGCGGCTGGCCCGCGATCTGTATATGATCGATCCGCGGCGCGGCGATTGGCAACGGCTGTATCTGACGGCCATGCTGCAAGCGGCGCAAGTGCGGCGCGGCTTGGGCGAGCCCCTCTCGACCGGTCCCGACTCGGCCTATTCCGTGGCCGCCTTCTATGACGCCGACGTGCTCGACGATTTGTTGGCCCACGCAATACTCGACGGCTATCTTCCCGCGGCAATCGCCACTGCGCAAATCCTGGGCGATATCGGCCACGCCAAATTGCTGGTGCGCGGCGGCGTGGAGCCGAGTCCGCTGGCACTGGCCGCGAACCACGCAGACCAACGACTGCGATTCGCCGGCATCCAAGCGATCATGAAGCTGGCACCCGCGCAGCCGTATCCCGGCTCGAGCCGGGTGGCCGACGGTTTGGGCTTCTTTGCCAGCTCTTACGGCGTTCCGCGCGTGCTGGTCGCGCATCCCAACAGCGCCCAAGCCCAGACGATGGCCGGCCTGGCTACCACGCTGGGATATGAAACCGACATTGCCACCAACGGGCGCGATGCATTCGAGCTGGCCGTACGTTCGCCCGACTATGACTTCGCACTAATTCACGCCGCGATCGAGCGGCCGGCCATCGACCATCTCGTCGCGCAGTTCCGCCGCGACCCGCGAACGGCGCGATTGCCGATCGGCTTGATCGCCCTGCCGGACGACCTGGAGCGGCTGGAGCGTTTTGCCCAGCGGACGCCCGAGGCGATGGCCTTCATGCAGCCGCAGGACGAGGCGCAAATGAAAGTGCGCGCCAGCCAACTGCTCGACCAGGCCGGGCGATGGCACTTGTCGGCGGCCGAGCGCAAGGCGCAAGCCGAGAGCGCGTTGGATTGGCTGGCGGTCGAAGCCGCGCGGCCCGAGCTGGTGTACGACGTTTATCGGCAGGAACCGGCCGTGGCATCGGCCCTCTATATCCCCGAGCTCAGCGCCCGCGCATCGGCCGTATTGGCCTCGTTGGGCACCGCGACCTCGCAGCGCAGCCTGCTGGAGCTGGCCGATCTGGCCGCGCAACCCCTGGCCTTGCGCGAAGCGGCTGCGACGGCCCTGGCACGCAGCATCGGACAATTCGGACTGCGACTCTCGCGCGACGAGATTTTGCAGCAGTACGAGTTGTACAACTCCAATGCCGGGCGAAACGGCGACACCCACACCGTGCTGAGCGCCGTGCTCGACGCGATCGAACTAAACAACACGCCCACCGGCGGCCAGTGAGGCTCGGCTTTGCGGCCGCGGCGCGTGTTCGGACATGAGCGGATCTTACCGAGCCTTCGATCAGAACCAAGAGGGGCCGCCGATTGCCGGCCTCGTGGGCTCCAGCGCCGCCATGCGCCAAGTTTACGAGCTGACGCGGCGCGTCGCCCGATCCAATGCCTCCGTGCTGCTGTTGGGCGAAACCGGCACCGGCAAGGAAATGATCGCCAAGGCGATTCACCTGTCGAGCCAGCGGGCCAGCGGCCCCTTCATTCGGGTCAATTGCGGCGCGCTGAGCGAAAGCCTGCTCGAAAGTGAGTTGTTCGGGCACGTTCGCGGCGCATTCACCGGCGCGATCGCCAACCGCACCGGCCGCTTCGAGGCGGCTCACACCGGCACCATCTTTCTCGACGAGATCAACTCCACCACGCCAAAATTGCAAGTCAAGCTGTTGCGAGTGCTGCAAGAGCGCGAGTTCGAACGCGTCGGCGATACGCAAACCATCCGCGTCGATACGCGAGTCGTCGCCGCCAGCAACCGCGACCTGGTCACCGAAATAGAAGCCGAGCGCTTTCGCGAAGATTTGTACTATCGGCTCAACGTCGTGCCGATTCACCTGCCCCCCTTGCGCGAGCGTGCCGAGGACATTCCCGAGCTGGTGGGCCACTTCCTCGCGCTGTACAACGAAGAAAACGATCGCTATGTGACGCATATCGAGCCGGAGGCCCTCGAAGCGCTGCAGAAATATCACTGGCCCGGCAACGTGCGCGAATTGCAGAACTACGTGGAACGCGCCGTGGTGATGGCTCGCGGCGACGAATTGGCCAGCGAGCTATTGCCCGAAGCCGTCTTGCGCGGTCCCAAGGCGCGGGCGGCCAACCGGCCCCGGCCCGCGGACCTGGAAACCCTGACCTATGAATTGGTGCAACAGGGGCTGCTGTCCGCCGGTCCGCAGGAGGACAATCTGCACGCCAAGGTGGTCAATCGCGTCGAGCGCGAACTGATCGCGCAAGTCATGACCTCCTGCGACAGCGTGCAGACGAAGGCCGCCACGAAGTTGGGCATCAACCGCAATACGCTCCACAAGAAGCTGAAGGAATACGGGCTCGACGGCGAGCAATAGACGTCCGACGGCTGCGGGTTTCGAAACCTGGCCGCACCGCGGGCAAGACGGCGGTTTCAGCACTAGCGATCGCCGCGGCTGGCCTCGTCGCGGCGCACGTACGGCTCTCTCCTGATTCGAATCGCCATGCACTTCATTTCCGGAATCAGCCTGATTTGCTTCGCGGCCAGCTATGCCGTCGCCTGGGCGCTGGAAGTGTCGCAGGTGTTTCGGCCGAGCAAGGTGCGCCGGCTAGTCATGATCGGCTTCGTGGCTGCCGGCTGGCTGGCGCATACGCTGTACCTGGGCTATCGGGCGTTCGAGCTCTCGGCGTCGCCGTTGTCGAGCAGCTTCGATTGGGCCCTGGTGGCAGCCTGGCTCTTGATGGGAGCCTATGTGTACCTGGCCTACTACTACCCCCAGGCGGCACTGGGATTGTACATGTTGCCGTTGGTGCTGGTGCTGGTGGCGCTGGCGGCATTGGCCGATCGCGCGCCGTTTTCGCCCGCGAGCGCCTCGCGCGTGTGGGGCGCCGTGCACGGCATCTTTCTCCTGCTGGGGACAGTGACCGTAATGATCGGCTTCGTGGCCGGTCTGATGTACCTGTTGCAGTCCCGGCGGCTCAAGCTCAAACGGCCGCCGTCCGATGGTTTTCGTCTGCCCAGCCTCGAGCGCCTGGCCAAGGTCAACAGCCGCTCGATCATCCTCTCGGCTCTGTTGGTGGGCATCGGCTTCGTGGCCGGCGTGATCCTGAACTTCATCAGTCGGGGTCAATCGGGCGAAGTGCCCTGGAGCGATCCGGTGATCGGCAGCTCGGCGGTGATGCTGGTTTGGCTGTTGGCCGCGGCCGTCTTCAACGCCGCATACCAACCGGTGCGGCAAGGCAGAAAGGTCGCCTATCTGACCATCGTGAGCTTCGCGTTCCTGGCGATCGTGCTGGCCATCCTGCTGTTGGTTGACACGCAGCACGGCGGCACTCGACCCACGGGTGAGCAACACGCCTGCGTGCCGGCGGCGCCCATGGCGGGAGGCCGGTCATGAAACTGCAGATGATCGGCTGCAGCCATCACAATTCATCGCTGGCGGTGCGCGAGCGAGTGGCGTTCACGCCCGAAGAATCGGCGCGGGCGCTTGTGCAGTTGCGCCAGCGCTACCCGCGCGTCGAGTCGGTGCTGCTGTCGACGTGCAATCGAACGGAGATTTACACGGCGGCCGACGAGGAAACGAGCGGCCCCAGCCACGAGGAAATTGCCCAGTTCGTGGCCGATTTCCACCGGTTGCCGATCTATGAAATCTTCGACGATCTGTTCGCACGCACGGGCGAGGACGCGGTGCGCCACCTGTTCACCGTGGCAGCCAGCCTGGACAGCATGGTGGTGGG
>JBBDYK010000072.1:3864-7801 GCA_040901665.1 Pirellulales bacterium
CAAGTGAAGCAAGCCTACGAGTTGGCCAAACAGCGCGACAGCGCAGGGCCGCTGACGCACGGCATCTTTCAAGCCGCCGCGCGGGTCGCCAAGCGCGTGGCCACCGAAACCAAGATCAACCAGCGCCGCGTGAGCATTTCGAGCGTGGCGATCGGCGACTTCGCCCGAGATATCTTCGAATCGTTCGACGACAAAAAAACGCTGGTCATCGGCGCCGGCGAGATGGGCGAAGAAACGTTGCGCTACCTACAGAGCGAAGGCGCGCACGACGTGACGGTCGTCAATCGCAACTTCGAGCGCGCCGCACAACTGGCCATGCGCTGGCAAGGGCGGGCCGAGCCGTGGGAGCGCCTGCGACAACTGCTCGTCGAAGCCGACCTGGTCATTAGCACCACGGGGGCCAGCCAGCCGATCGTAACGCTCGAAGTGTTCCACGCCGTCGAACCGGCCCGCTACCAGCGGCCGCTGTTCGTGCTCGACCTGGCCGTGCCACGCGATTTCGATCCGGCGATCGGCGACTGCCTGGGAGTGTACCTCTATTCGATCGACGATTTGCAGGCCGCTTGCGAGCGGAATCGCCGCGAACGCGACAAGGAACTGCCAGCGGCCATTCATATCGTCGAGCAGGAGACGTCGCGCTTCATGACCGAATGGAGCCAACGGTCCGTGGCGCCAATGATCAAACGGCTGCGCGAAGGCTGGCATCAGCCCAAGGACGACGAATTGCGCCGCTTGTTCAATAAGCTGCCGGATTTGGACGAGCGGGCGCGGGAAGAGATCGGCCAGTCATTCGATCGGCTGATCAACAAGCTGCTGCATCCACCGATCGAGTCGCTGCGGAGCGAGGCGGAGAACGGGCCGCCCCACGGACTATTGGATGCGCTGAAGCGGCTGTTTCAATTGAAGGACTGATTTGTTCAGTCGTCGGCGACCGTCAAGCGGAGATTGGTGCCAGTCAAGCGGAGCTCATTCGGCCTCTTCTTCCCATTCCTCGTCGTCCTCATCTTCGTCCTCCTCCTCGTCGTCGTCCTCCTCCTCGTCGTCGTCCTCCCACTCATCGTCGTCGTCGTCCCAGTCCTCGTCGTCGTCTTCCTCCTCCTCTTCGTCGTCCTCTTCTTCGTCCTCGTCGTCGACTTCCTCCCACTCGTCTTCTTCTAGGTCGTCCTCTTCTTCGGCCTCTTCCTCTTCGTCTTCATCTTCTTCGTCGTCATCATCCTCGTCGATGTCATCGTCGTCATCTTCGTCGATGGCGCGAGGGCTCACTAGGTCGTCGGCTGGATGGTCCTCAAACGTGGTTAGTCCGATCAGCTCCAGGAGATCGTTGAGAGCTTGTTCGGGCCGGGCGGTAGTGATCACGATCGATGTCCTCCTCGTCTTCACATGCAATGGATGTAGAGTCTTCGTTCATCCCGCTCCTGCGGGATCAATTTTCGTCGATTGGCTCGGGCGAATCATCCGCGCTCGTTCGCGCGGTTCTCAAGAGATCGGCTCGAGGCAGATCTTCGAGATGCCGCAGTCCGAACACCTGTAAAAATCGTTTGGTCGTGGCATAGCGGTAAGGACGTCCGAGCTCGCTGGCGCGACCGGCGGTACGCACCAAGTCGCGGTCCATGAGTTGCCGCAGGATTTCGCCGCAGTCGACGCCACGTATGGCCTCGATTTCCGCCCGCAACACCGGTTGCCGATACGCGACAACTGCCAGCGTTTCTTGGGCAGGTCCCGATAACCTCATTTCGATCGGCGATTGCACCATCCGTCGCAGCCACGGCCCGAACTTCGGGCGTGACATGAGTTGAAATCCGCCTGCCAGCTCTTCGGTCCGAAACGCGCTGCCGCTCTCGTCATACCAGCGATTGAGCCGGCGAACCAATGTACGTGCTTCGGTGCCGTCCGCCAAGCCGGCAAACTGAGCCAACTTGCGACTATTTATCGGCTCGCGCGCTAGAAACAGTACGGCCTCCAAGCGTGCCGCGCGATCGTCCCGGGCCCAGCTCCTGCCGACGCCTGGCCAAGGATCCGCGGCGGGAGTGGGCGGGCGGCGCCAGGTGTCCTTCGCTCGCTCGCCGGCTGTGGACGAACGCTTCCCAAACAGCGGCGAACCGGTTCGATCGCCAACCTGCGCCAACTGCGCCCCGAGCGGTTGGCGAGGCTTACCCAAGCGTGGCAAAATCGTGATCCGCCCTAACGGTGGTGGGATGGAAAAGACGCGTTAACAGGTAAAGTTAAGCGTCGCGGCCCCCGCTGACAAGGGCCGTTGCAACCTCGCGCCCGGAGCGGATCGAATCGCCCGCATTTCACCCGGCTAACCTTGGGCGGAGCTACTGCACGCGGCCGGCGCGCCACGCTTCGACCCGATCGACCACCTGATGCATCGCACGCAGTGCATTGCGGTCGATGGCCTCGAAATGGCGCGTGTAGTTGGGATCGTCGCCAAGTGCCATTTTGCAGTGAAAGCGGAACATTTCGCGATGGTTGCCCCAGGTCTCCAACAGGTAGTACGTGGCGCCGTACTCGCGCAACTTCCGCTCCATGGACGTGAATGGATCAGCCTGTGGCTCGCCCGCCGCTGATGTGCCCCAGGGCTCAGCCATCGGCATGCTTGTGCCCGGCGATCGGTGGTTTGGCCCACCATGACCACCTTGCAATGGGCTTTCTCCCACTGGTGCGATATAGCTGGCCTGTTGATGGTCTCCGTGCGGCTCGACTCCGGCGGCTGTCGCCGACATCGCCTGGCCATGGTCTGCACCAAAGATTGGCACGGGGATAGACGCCCCTGCGCCTTGCCCACCCCAGCGCGGCGCTTCCGAGCCGTTGACAGCCGCGCGACCAAGGTCGCCGTGCGGGGCAGGCGCCACAGTGCTAAACCCGTCGGCGCTGGCGGTGGGACCACTTTCGGGCAGCTTGCCCGTCGCCCAATGCACGATCCGGTCAACCAGCACCGTCTTGACCACGTCGGGAAACGCGCTGCCGAAGATCGCGGCCATGGGCACGATGATCAAGCAGGAAAGCATCACGAAAATGCGAAACGCCAACAACGTTGAGGATTCCATGCGCATGGGTTGCTGCCAGTTCGTCTGGCCGACTGCTCAGGGGGGCGTGAGCGGGTGGACTGCCGCCCTGGTTCGATGGCTCATTCGCGGGGCGGAATCATACCGGCGTCCCCATCGGCAAGGCAATGGCAGTCGGACCGGCGGACCGGCGCATGCTAGCAGTCGGAAAGGACTCGCGACTTAGCGCGCCGCGCGCGGTCGAAAAGCAGCCTTCACTTCACGCACGAAGCGGCTCAACTCGGCCAGCGGATCGGCGGCGCTGATCACTGGATGGCCAATCGCGATCAACTCGGCGCCCATTTGAGAGGCCCGCACGCCGTCTGCGACCAGAAAGCAGCCCACGCCGATGGGAATCGAGACGGCGCGCTGCACGTCGGCCAGCCATTGGGTCGAGTCCTGCGCGTCGTCGGCGCGGCGCTGGTCGGCGCCGTAGTGCAGGTAAATCATGTCGACGCCCCAGTCGGCGCATTGCCGCGCGCGAGCCGGCTGGTCCTTGACTCCGATCGTGTCGGCAACGACCCAGACGCCGGTCTTCTTTCCTTCGGCGATCGCCGACTGCACCGTCTCATCCGGAGCGTTGGCGCAAACGGTCATGATCTGGCCGCCCTGCGCCGCGGTGCGCTCCACGTTCTTGAAGCCGGAGTCCATCGTCTTATAGTCGGCCAATACGGGATAGTTGGGAAAGGCCCGCACCATCTGGCCGATCGGCGCGATGCCTTGCGAGACGATCAGCGGGGTGCCGATCTCCAGCCAGTCGACGCCGGCCTCGACGCCAATTTTGGCCATCGCCAACGCTTCCTCGCTGGTGGCGTAGTCGAGCGCGATTTGAACGATTGGCGGCCGGGCGATCTTGACGGTCAATTGCATGATCAAAGCTCTTGGTGAGC
>JBBDYK010000073.1:0-7759 GCA_040901665.1 Pirellulales bacterium
CGACAGAGTGCGAGCACCGGGCGGCCTGCCTGACGACGTTCGACTTACCGTGAATGAGCTCCCCAGTGCGGCATGCGCCGCGGCGGGACAGTCCAAGAAAAGTCACCGAGGAATCGTCCCGATGATCGCCTCGCTTCGCCGCTGCGGACTACTGATTGCTCTGACATTTTCGTTCACCACAGTGGCCGCTGTAGCGGATGAAGCTCCGCCCGCGCCGGCGCCGGTGGCAGTGAGCTACTTCCGCGATGTGCGGCCCATCTTTCAGGCGCATTGCCAGGGCTGCCATCAGCCGGCCAAGCCGCTGGGCGAGTTCGTGATGACGTCCTTCGACGCGCTGGTGAAGGGGGGCGAGAGCAGCATGCCGGCCATCGTCCCTGGCAAGCCGGACGAAAGCTATCTCGTCGAACAGATCACGCCCGCCGACGGCAAAGCCGAGATGCCCAAGGACAAAGACCCGCTCACCGCAGACCAGGTCGCCAAGGTCCGCCAATGGATCACCGAGGGCGCGCACGACGACACTCCCGCTTCGGTCAGCCGTGTGGTCGACGCGGCACATCCGCCCAAGTACGAGGGCGCACCGATCGTGACGGCGCTGGAATTTTCGCCCGACGGGACGCTTTTGGCAGTCAGTGGCTATCACGAGACGCTGCTCTTTCAGGGCGACGGCTCGGCATTGGTGGCGCGATTGGTCGGCGAGTCGGAGCGGATCGAAGGCGTGGCTTTTTCGCCGGATGGCAAGTTGCTGGCCGTCGCTGGCGGTTCGCCGGGGCGCATGGGTGAGGTGCAGGTGTGGGACGTGGCCGCCCGCCAACTCAAAATCTCCGTGCCGGTGACGCACGACACGGTCTATGGCGTGAGTTGGTCGAGCGACGGCACGAAGGTCGCTTTCGGTTGTGCCGACAATACCCTGCGTGCGATCGACGCCGCCGATGGCAAGCAGGTGCTGTATCAAGGCGCGCACAGCGACTGGGTGCTCGACACCGTGTTCTCGAAGGACAACACGTATCTGATTTCCGTCAGCCGCGATCGTTCGATGAAGCTGGTGGAAGTGGCCACGCAGCGGTTCGTCGACAACATCACGAGCATCACGCCCGGCGCGCTCAAGGGCGGGCTGGCGGCCGTGGATCGACATCCGCAGAAGGATGAGTTGCTGATCGGCGGCGCCGACGGCATCCCCAAGGTCTATCAAATGCTCCGCACGCAGGATCGCAAGATCGGCGACGATTACAACCTAATTAAGGCCTACGAAGCTGCGCCGGGGCGCATCTACGACGTGGACTTCAGCAGCGATGGCAGTCGCTTCGTGGTGGCCAGCAGCTCCGACGGCACCGGCGAAGTGCGCGTGTATGAAACGGGCAACGACAAATTGCTGCGCAAGCTCGAAGGTCAGCAAGGCGCGGTCTACTGCGTGTGCTTTAACGCGGCTGGCAATGTGGTGGCTTCTGCAGGCTTCGACGGACTGGTGCGTTTGAACGACGTCGAGACCGGAAAGCTGATCAAGGAGTTCTCGCCCGTCCCCGAGGGAGCCACCGAGGTGGCCGCGGCAGATAACTAACCAGCGTTCACTTGCTCCCAGATTATTCAATCAAACGATCCAGGCATCCCGACAGGAATCCGTCATGAAGCGCAAGTTCCTCGCGGTCGATTGTTTTACTTTCATCACGACGTTTGTGCTGGGCGCGACGTTTGTGCTCACCGTGGTCGCTCCGGCCATGGCCGATGAGCAACTGCCCGAGGGCGCGCAGATCGTTAAGCTGGAAGCTCTGCCCGCCGAGATCAAGCTGGAAAATCACTATGCGTACACGCAAGTGCTGCTGACGGCCGAGTTGGCCAGTGGCGACGTCGTGGATGTCACGCGATTGGCGCAAGCCACGGTCAGCGACAATCTGGCCGAGGTTTCGGCCAATGGCATCGTGCGTCCCAAGGCGGACGGGCAGGGCGCCATCAGCTTCGCCGTGGCGGGACAATTGGTCAGCGTGCCGCTGACCGTCGCCGGTCAACTAGCGGACCATCCGGTCAGCTTCGTCCGCGACGTGATGCCGGCCATGTCCAAGATGGGCTGCAACGCCGGCACATGCCACGGTTCGCTCAACGGCAAGAACGGCTTCAAGCTCTCGCTGCGCGGTTACGACGCGCTCTACGATCACCGCGCGTTGAGCGACGACATCGAAGGACGCCGCATCAACCGGGCGGCGCCGGACCAGAGCCTGATGCTGCTGAAGCCGGCCGGCGCCATTCCCCACGTCGGCGGCGTGCTGACGCAACCGGGCCAGCCGTACTATGAGGCCATCCGCACGTGGATATTGGGCGGCGTCAAGCTCGATCTCGACAGCCCGCGCGTGGCCAGCATCGAAATCTTCCCCAAGAACCCCGTGGTTCCGCGGCCGGGCATGTCGCAGCAAATGCGGTTGTTGGCCACTTATGCCGACGGCTCGGTGCGCGACGTGACGCTCGAGGCGTTCATCGAAAGCAGCAACACGGAAGTCGCCGTGCCGGACAAGTGCGGCTTGATTTCCGTCATTCGCCGCGGCGAGGCGGCGGCGCTGGCCCGCTATGAAGGCGCCTACACCGCCACCACGATCACGGTGATGGGCGATCGCTCCGGCTACGAGTGGAAAGAGACGCCGGCCAACAGCTATGTGGATGAGCTCGTCTATCAGAAGCTGCAGCGCGTCAAATCGTTGCCCAGCGAACTGTGTACCGACGCCGAGTTCATTCGCCGGATTTCGCTCGACCTGACCGGCCTGCCGCCCACGATCGAGGCGGTGCGCGATTTCCTGGCCGACGCGCGCGACACCAAGGTGAAGCGCGACGAGTTGGTCGACCGCCTGGTGGGCGATGCCGACTACGTCGAGCTGTGGACCAACAAGTGGTCCGACCTGCTGCAGGTGAACAGCAAGTTCTTGGGCGAGCAAGGCGCGTTTGCCCTCCGCGGCTGGATCAAGCAGGCCGTGGCCGGCAACATGCCCTACGACGAGTTCGTGTACACGATTTTGACCGCCAGCGGTTCGACGATCGAGAATCCGCCGGCCGCGTACTACAAGGTGCTGCGCACGCCCGAAGAAACGATGGAGAACACCACGCAATTGTTCCTGGGCGTGCGGTTCAACTGCAATCACTGCCACGATCATCCGTTCGAGCGTTGGACCCAAGGGCAGTACTGGCACATGGCGGCGTTCTTTGCGCAGGTGGGTCGCAAGCCCGATCCGGCGGCGGATGGACAGATGCTCGGCGGTACGGCCGTGGAAGGGGGCAAGCCGCTGGTGGAGACCATCTATGACACGCCCAGCGGCGAAGTGACCGATGGGGGCACCGGCCAGACGGCCGCGCCCAGCTTCCCCTACTTGCACGACGATCTGGCGGACAAAAACGCCTCGCGCCGCGAGCAATTGGCCCGCTGGATCGCCTCGGAGCAGAATCAGTATTTCGCCAAAAGCTTCGTGAACCGGCTGTGGGGCTATCTATTCGGCCGCGGCATCATCGAACCAATCGACGACATTCGCGCCGGCAACCCACCTACGAATCCCGAACTGCTGGAACAATTGACCAAGGAGTTCATCGACAGTGGGTTCAACACGCGAGAGATCATGCGGCGAATTTGCAAGTCGCGGACATATCAACTGTCGATCGAGCCCAACCAGTGGAACGAAGACGACGAGATCAACTTTTCGCACGCGGCGGCCCGGCGACTGCCGGCTGAAGTGCTCTACGACACGATCCAACGGGGCACCGGCGCCGTGAGCCGCTTGCCGGGCGTGCCCGAGGGTTATCGCGCCACGCAATTGCCCGACGTGGGGTTGACGCTGCCCAGCGGCTTCTTCGAGGTGTTCGGCCGGCCTGCCCGCGAAAGCGCCTGCGAATGCGAGCGCTCCAGCGGCATGATGCTGGGTCCCGTGATGACGCTGGTCAATGGCCCCACGATTGCCGAGGCGATTGCCGATCCGAACAACGCCATCACGAAGCTGGTCGCCGGCGAGGCGGATGACGCGGCCGTGGTGAAGGAATTATTCCTGAGATTGCTGTCGCGTCCTGCCACACCGGCGGAAATCGAGGCCGGCATTGCGGCATTGCACGCCGGCGGCGACGAGTTGACCGCACTACAAGCCGATTTCGCCGCGCACGAAGCGAGGCTCGCCGAGCAGCAAAAGGTCTGGGAGCCCACCTTGATTCCGCCTTCGTGGACGACGCTGGAGGCCGCGGAGTTGAGTTCGACCTTCGGCGCCACGTTCGCCAAGCAGCCCGACGGATCGGTGCTGGTCGAAGGCGCCAGTGGCAAGGGCACCTACACCGTGACGATCAACACCGAGCTCGATCGATTCACGGCGCTGCGGCTGGAAGTGCTGGCCGACGACAAGTTGCCGTCGCGCGGGCCGGGTCGCGCCCCCAACGGCAACCTGGTGCTGAGCGAGCTGTCGGCCACGGCCACATCGAAGACAGCCCCCTCCGAGCCGTTGAAGCTGGCGCTGGGTCGCGGCTCGTCCGATTTCGAGCAAGCAGGCTTCCCGGTCAGCTACGCCATCGACGGACGGCCGAACACCGGTTGGGCCATTGCTCCTCAATTGGGCAAGGACCACGCGGCCGTGTTTGAAATCTTGGAGGAAGTGAAGTTCGAGGGAGGCATGACGCTGGTGCTCACGCTCGACCATCAGTTCGACGATAAGCACTCGATCGGCAAGTTCCGCGTTTCGGTGACCCAGGCGCCGCTGCCGCTCAATGCTCCCAAAGCGCCGGAAAGCGTTCTGGCAGCGGCTGCGATTCCGGCCGACCAACGCAACGACGCTCAGCGCGCGGAGCTGGCCAACTACTATCGCAGCCAGGACGCCGATTGGAACCGTTTGCAGCAAGCCGTGGCTTCCGCCGCCGAGCAACAGAAGAACCATCGGTTGACCGGCGCGCAAGATCTCGCCTGGGCGCTGATCAATAGCCCGGCGTTTCTCTTCAATCGCTAGGTTGGACGAGTGGGTTGGGTGCGATCTTCACGTGCAGCGTGAGCATGCTGTCAAAAGGCTGCACCGTGAACGGCATGCTCGACCCCGGCCGTGCCTCGTGTGAACATGGCAGCCGACCGGCGTTGTTGGCACACCTGCTGCTTGCAGTGCCGCCGCCGCCTGCCGACAATGAGGCCATCGCCCGCCAACGGAACCGTCGCTCGACAGGCTGCCTCTCGTGTACGTCGAAACCCATTCGCTGACCAAGCGCTACGGCTCGTTTACCGCGCTGGCGGACTTTTCGTTTCAAGTGAATCGCGGCGAGGTCGTCGGCCTGCTGGGACCCAACGGCGCGGGTAAGACGACTCTCTTGCGGATGCTGTTGGGCTATCTGCGGCCCACCAGCGGCACGGCCATCATCGACGGGCTGGACTGCTACCGGCAGTCGCTCGAGGTGCACAAGCGTGTCTCGTACTTGCCGGGCGAAGCGCGACTGTTTCGCACGATGCGTTGTCGCGAGGTGATCGACTTTTTCACCGCGGTGCGCCGCGACGGCAGCCGGCGGCGGGCCGAGGCGCTGGCCTCCGAGCGGTTCGGGCTCGATCTGTCGCGGCCGGTGGCGGCCATGTCGACAGGCATGCGGCAGAAACTGGCGCTGGCTGTGACGCTGGCCGTGGATACGGCGCTGGTGATCTTGGACGAGCCCACCTCGAATCTCGATCCCACGGTCCGCGCTGACGTGGGCGCGCTCGTGGCCGAAGCCAAGGCGGCGGGCCGCACCGTGATCTTCTCCTCCCACGTGATTTCCGAAGTGGAGCAGGTTTGCGACCGCGTGCTGATCCTGCGGGCCGGCACGCTTGTGCACACGCAGACGATTGCCGAATTGCGCCGCAAGCATCGCATTCGCGCGCAGTTGACCGGCGATTTGCCTCCCTTGCCCGAGTCGTTCAACGGCCACGTAGCCGTGTCGCACGGCCGCAATGGCGATCTGATGATTGAGACGCCCGGCGAGCTCTCGGGTTTGTTGGGTTGGCTGGCGACGTTGCCTCTGGCCGAAGTGCAGATCGAGCCGGTGGGATTGCAGGCGCTTTACGATCAATATCACAGCGGCGAATGATGCTGCCGGTGCCGTCACATGACCAACGCCGCGTTGTGGAAAAAGTCGCTCATCGAATGCCGCTGGCTGTTGCTGGCGTGCGTCGTGTTCATGTTCGGTGTGCATTGGCTGCGCGTATGGATTAGCAGTTTTTTTTCGATGCGCGATCTGGAAACCATGCTCAGCCTGCTGCCGGCGCCGATCGAGCAGTTGCTGCCAGTGTCGTATACCCAAATGGCCACCACTGCCGGCCAGATCGCCGCCGAATACGACGACCCGGTGGTACTGCTGCTGATGACGGTGTGGGCTATCTCGCGCGGTTCGGACGCGGTCAGCGGCGAGTTGAATCGCGGCACGATGGAGATGGTGTTGGCGCAGCCGGTCACGCGCACCAGCGTGGTGGCCACGCAAGGCATCGTCACCGTGGCCGGCGCCGCCTTGTTGGGTTTGGCGGCCTGGCTGGGCACTTGCACGGGTCTGGCCACGGTCACGCTGGAATCGACCATCGATCCGCGCGTATTCGTGCCGCCGGCCTTGAATCTGTTCGCCTTAGGCGCGTTTCTGGCCGGCTTGACCACCATGGTCTCGGCCGGCACCAGCTATCGGGCCCGCACGATCGGCATCGTGGGCGGGTTCTATGCCGTGTCGATGGTCGTCAAGATCGTGGGCCGCATGGCGCCTGGTTGGGAGTGGCTGTCGTACTGCTCGTTCTTCACGCCGTTTGAGCCGCAACTACTGGTCGGCGATACGACGCGGGCTTGGGCGACACAAGTGGAAACGGCCCCGGGCGTCTTCGAGCTGGGCGGAATCGGCTATGACAGCGTGCTCGTCGGATTGGGACTTGCCTGTTACGTCATCGCAATTATCGTGTTTGTCCGCCGCGACTTGCCGGCGCCGCTGTGAGCGATTGAGCGCTCGACGCTCACCCCCGAGAGAGCGGGACTGGCCAGATTCCCGTAGCGTCGTCGGCGGCTTCACGCCATAATGCGGCGCGCGGGGCGGATGGATTCGCTGGCGCGCGAAAGTCGGTCATTCCAAGGAGCCAGTCATGGTTCGTCGCAAGTTCCTGCCGTGCCTCTTGTCCCTCGTCGCGATCCTTGCTGGCAGCTCGCTGCGCGGCGACGAGAGCGGCAATGGCGGGCAAGAAAAGTTGGACAAAGCCACTGAGATCAAGATCTCCGCCGAAACGGCCGGTGATCTGAACGACGTCATCACGCTCAGCCGCGAGGCGATTCAAGAGGGGTTGGACGAGGCGAATAAGAGCTTTGCCAACGAGCTGTTGAGCAGCACGCTCACGCAGCGCGCCGAACTGATCTGCACGGAGCTGTTCGAGCAACCGCTGCGCCCCAGCCGCGCACGGCGCCTGGTCGAAATGGCCATGACTGACCTGCACGAAACGCTGGCCATCGATCCGAATCAGGCACTGCCGCAGTATCTGATCGGCCGGCTGCATGCCCACTTGGGCGAGAAGGACAAGGCGTTGGCCGCGCTCAATGAGGCCGTGCGGCTGTCCGCCGAAGATCCCGTCACCCACGCCCAGGCCTTGTTAGTGCGGGCCAATCTGCGCGACGATCCGGCCGAACGCACGGCCGACTTCGATAAAGCCGTTGCCCTGACGCCCAAAGACCCCGACGTGTTCCGCTATCGGGGCATGTACCACCTGGCCGACAATCGCGCCCTTCAGGCCCTGGCCGATTTCGACGCCGCCCTCGCCCTGACTCCGGATGACAGCGAT
>JBBDYK010000074.1:0-7741 GCA_040901665.1 Pirellulales bacterium
CGCGCGCGGTGAGCATGATGATGGCCAGGTCGTGCAGGTCGGGGTTGGCACGGATGCGACGGGTGAGCTCCATGCCGTCGCAACGTGGCATGTGCATGTCGGTGACCACGACGTCGGGCCGGTCCTGCTGGATCGCTTCCCAGGCTTGCTGGCCGTCGTGAGCGATGCGGACGTCGTATCCGGCACGGCCGATTCGGATCTCGGCGGCGCGGAGGATATGGATTTCGTCGTCGCACAGCAGGACTTTGTGGGGGATGGGTCGTTTCGCAAATTGCCTGGAATGTAGGGAGGGCAGTGACGCGTGGGCGAGGGCGGAACCTGTTGGCGGAAAAAAAGATACGGCAGGGTCCCCTCAAGCTCCGAGCTACCCCTGCCGTACCCAGAGCGCTGCGCCCCTCCCCGAAGGCGCAGCGGCAACCCAACCCTACGTCGGTTCCGCCGCCTGTCAAATCGGAAATGCGGGTTGCGCCGGTTGCAGCAATCGTGGCGCAGAAAGTGGCCCGCTCGATCCAGATCCTGGCGCTAGCGCCAGTCGAGTGCCACGTCGAGCGCCGGAGCCGAATGGGTCAGCGCGCCGATGCTGATGCGATCGACTCCGGTGGCCGCCACCTGCGCGACATTGTCGAGATGCACGCCGCCGGAGGCTTCCAACTCGACCGCCGAGGCCAACGCATCACGCAGTGCCACGGCGCGGCGCAACTGATCGTGTGACATATTATCCAGCAACACGATGTCGGGTCCCTCGGGCAATACGAGCTCAAGCTGCTGGAGCGTGTCGACCTCGACTTCGACGATCATCTCGGCCGCCGACTCGCCGGTTGCCACGGAGCGGGCAAACTTGCGTGCGCGCCTCACGGCTTCGCCGGGCGAGAGCGGCTCGTTGCTGGAGGCGCCCAAGGCGAGGTGGTTGTCCTTGATCAGGATGGCATCGTAGAGTCCCAGGCGGTGATTGTGTCCGCCACCACAGCGGACTGCGAACTTCTCGAGTCGTCGCCAACCGGGCGTCGTCTTGCGAGTGTCGTAGATGCGGGCGCGCGTGCCGGCCACGGCATCGACGTAGCGGCGCGTGAGCGAGGCAACACCGGACAGCCGTCCCACCAGGTTCAACAGGATGCGCTCGGCGGTGAGCAGGCTGCGGGCGGGCCCCGAGAGCACCCCGAGCGTTTGTCCGGCGAAAACGCGCGCGCCATCTTCGACTTCGGCCGCCAGCCGGAGGGCGGCGTCCATTTCCGCAAGCGCCAGCTCGACGGCCCGCAATCCACAAGCCACGCCCTGGCTGCGGGCGACCATCGCGGCCTGGCCCTCGACGCCGCTGGGCACTAGTGCCAGGGTGGTCCAATCGAACTTGCGCCCCAGATCTTCGCGGACGGCCAGGCGCACGATCTGGCGGCAGTCGTCGGCGACCGACTCGTCCCACGCGATTTGTTGAAACTCTTTGGCCACGTGCGACGCTGGTGGAAGTGGGCAGGAAGCTGTCGATGAACCATAATACCAGTTGCCGATCGCGGGCCACCAGCCCCGCACCAGGCGATGGCGCCGTTGCCGCAATCCAATTCGGTTCACTAAGGTGTGCTGTAAGCGTGAGCCCCCGAAATTCCCAACGCGATCCGAGGGCGAGCCGGCCGCTGTTGCGGCGCATGGACCAGGTGGCCGTGGCGGCGCTGGTACTGGTGGCATTGGCCAGCACGGTCGGCTGGTGGCTGGCGCAGGGGGGTGCTCGCGGCCGGCTGATCGAAATCGATCGCGCGGCGAACCATCAGGCCCAGTTTCGCATTGACGTGAATGAAGCCGACTGGCCAGAGTTTTCGCAACTGCCGGGCATTGGCGAGACCCTGGCGCGGCGGATTGTCGAGTCGCGCGACGCGGACGGGCCATTTGTCGATCTCGATGAGTTGCGACGCGTGCGCGGCATCGGGCCCCGAACGCTCGATCAAATCAAACCGTACCTGCGACCGGTGCCAGCGGCGGGCAATGTGGCCGGCGGCGGCCCGTAGCCAGCGGTGCGTGCTTTGCGTATTCTTCTGGATGGCTCGGCGCGCCATTCTTGCGGCGAGCGTATTCCCGCGTACATCAGCCGAAAGCCACGCCGTGTCGTTTCAGTTAGTCAGCCCGTTTCAGCCCGCCGGCGATCAACCGCAAGCCATCGAGACCCTGACGGCGGGCTTGCGCGAAGGTCGACGCGACCAGGTGCTGATGGGGGTGACCGGCTCGGGCAAGACGTTCACGATGGCCAACATCATCCAGGCGCTGCAGCGACCCACGCTGGTGTTGTCGCACAACAAGACGCTGGCGGCCCAGCTTTACTCCGAGTTCAAAGAATTCTTTCCGCACAACGCGGTGCACTATTTCGTCAGCTATTACGACTACTACCAGCCGGAAGCGTACATCCCGCAGCGCGACATTTATATCGAGAAAGACGCTTCGATCAACCAGGAGATCGACCGTCTGCGGCTGGCCACTACCAGCGCGCTGGTGAGCCGGCGCGACGTGATCATCGTGGCCAGTGTGTCGTGCATTTACGGCTTGGGATCGCCCGACGACTACAAGGCGATGATGATCAACCTGCGTCGGGGGATGACGGTCGACCGCGACCAGGTGCTGGCGAAGCTGGTGGACGTGCAATACGAGCGGAACGACGTGGAGTTTTCCCGCGGCAAGTTTCGCGTACGCGGCGACTGCGTGGAGCTTTGGCCCAGCTACGAAGAATTCGGCTTGCGGATCGAATTCTGGGGAGACGAGGTCGAGCAACTTTCGATCATCAATCCCACCAGCGGCGAAAGCGTCCGGCAGGAGCAAGAGCTGTTCATCTATCCGGCCAAGCACTTCGTGATGCCCGAGGAGCGCATCGCGGCGGCCATCGATTCGATCAAGCAGGAACTGGAAGAACGGCTGGAACAGTTGAAAAACGCCGGCAAGCTGCTCGAAGCGCAACGGCTCAATGCGCGCACGCGATTCGACATCGAAATGATGATGGAAGCGGGATTCTGCCCGGGCATCGAGAATTACAGCCGGCCGTTGTCGGGGCGTCCACCCGGATCGACGCCGCAGACGTTATTTAGTTTCTTTCCGCCGGATTATTTGCTGTTTGTCGACGAATCGCACGCCACGGTGCCGCAGGTGCGCGGCATGTTCGCCGGCGATTTCAGCCGCAAGAGCACGCTGGTGGAGCACGGCTTTCGCTTGCCGAGCGCCTTGGACAACCGGCCGCTGAAGTTCGACGAATGGGAACAGAAGGTTAACCAGGTGGTCTACGTTTCCGCGACGCCGGGGCCATATGAGCTGGACCGAACCGGCGGCGAATACGTCGAGCAAGTGATTCGACCGACCGGTTTGCTCGATCCCGTGATCGAAGTCAGTCCGGCACGCACTCAGGTGCCGCACTTGTTGGAGCAAATCCGCGAGCGGGCAGCCGTTTCCGAGCGGGTGCTGGTGACGACGTTGACCAAGCGGCTGGCCGAGGATCTCTCGTTCTACCTGGCCGATAAGGGAGTGAAGTGCAAGTGGTTGCACAGCGAGCTGGACGCCTTCGAACGGGTGGAGCTGCTGCGCGAGCTGCGCGAGGGCAAATTCGAGGCGCTGGTGGGCGTGAATCTGTTGCGCGAGGGGCTCGATCTGCCGGAAGTCTCGCTGGTGGCCATTCTCGATGCCGACAAAGAGGGCTTTCTGCGCAGCGAGACGTCGCTGATGCAGACCATTGGCCGAGCGGCGCGGCACGTCAACGCCAAAGTAGTCCTGTACGGCGACAAAGTGACCGAGTCGATGCAACGGGCCATCGAAGAGACCGAGCGCCGCCGCGCGCTGCAACAAGCGTATAATCTGGAACACGGCATCACTCCCGAGACGATTCGCAAGAGCATTCGCGCGGGCATTGAATCCGAGGCCAGCGCGCACGCGCAGGCCAATGCTGCAGTGGGCCGCTCGGATGACGCGCAATACATCACCGAGGAGTACCTGGCCGAGTTGGAAGGCGAAATGATGGCTGCGGCCGAGGCCTTGGAATTCGAGCGAGCCGCCACACTGCGCGATCGGATCGAGAGGATGCGCGAGAGCGTGGGCAGCACGGTGGCCGAGGTGGACGCGCGGCGCGCCGGCAGCGGCGCCAAGCCCGGGCGTCGTCGCGGACGCGGCGGTCGCTTGCCCCGGCCCAAGCGCGGGTAGCAGCCCGTTGGGCAACGCTTTGGGGAGCTCTTCGGCGCGCGCTTGACTCAGTCGCGGCGCAATGCAAACGGGGGAGCGACATGCTTGATAGCGCGTCGCTCCCCCGATTTGATTGCGATTGGACGCCTGGCCTTATTGGGCGGCCGGTTCAGCCGGCGCATCAGCCGGGGCATCAGCCGGGGCATCAGCCGGAGGAGCGGCCTTTTCGGCCGGCTTGCAGCCGAGGGTCACCATCGTGAGGCTCAACAGCAGGGCGAACGCAGCAAACGTTTTCATGGGTCACCTTCCAAATTGGAACGCATATCAGCCTCGCAGGAACACCCTGCTTCGGTTCAACTGGAGATGATCCACCGGCGGCCGTGTTTATTCCCCACTGCGCTTGCGGGATTCTATGAGCCAAGAGTGGGGTGGCCCTGACGAATTGTTCCTAGCGAGCAAAGCTGTGTTGTCATCGTAGCTTGCGTCAAGCTCCGCAGCCTCCGCCGTGGCCCTGGACCCTGGGCGAAGTGGTCGAAACCGATATACTGAGAGTCAACCGGCTCGGGGTTTTCCGGACGGTGGCCAACGGGGACAGGTTGGCGACGCATGGCGGGCATTCGCGCCACCTGCCGGCTGGATTTCTGCTGGCAATACGGCACGTGAGGGTGTTTTCCCGACGCGGGAATAAACGGCCCGCGCGAGGCCTCTAGTTGAATGTCGAAAGGGCGGAAGATGGCCGATCGTGCTGCGCCGCTGGATGTGGGGCAACTCGTCGCCGAGCATCACGCGTCGCTTTACCGCTACGCGTACCGCCTGGCCGGAACGGCCGCCGACGCGGAAGACCTGACTCAGCAGGTGTTCCTGATCGCCCAACAAAAGCTCGATCAACTGCGCGACGCCGATTGCGTGCGCGGCTGGTTGTTCACGGTATTGCGAAACTGCTACTTGAAGAACCGGCGGCGGCGGACGCCGATCTCCGCTGCCACGGCCGAATTGGACATCAACACGGTTGCGGAGGAAGTCGTCGAGCGCGAGATCGACGGCGAGCGGCTGCAAGCGGCCATCGATACACTCGAAGACGAATTCAAGACCACACTGCTATTGTTCTATTTCGAGCATCGCTCGTATCGTGAGATTGCCGCAGCGCTGGGCATTCCGATCGGCACGGTGATGAGTCGATTGGCCCGGGCGAAAGCTCGGCTGCGCGGTCAATTGTGCGATGCGGCGGAAAGTCGCGCGCCGCACGACGGCGAGCAGCACGTGAAGCGTCCGGCATACTCAACGTTGGAACCAAGACGCGTGACCAGGCAATAACACCATGCCCATCGATCGACGCACACTCGAGGCAATCGAAGCCTGCCGGCCTGGCAGCGACGATTTGCTTTCGACCGAGCTGGCGGACGTGGCCCTGCTGGTGGACGGCGATCCGGCCGTGCATGCCGTGTACGCTCGAGCGCAGCGCTGGGATACGGCCGTGTCGCGCGCGATGCAGGAAGTTCCAGTGCCGCCAGGATTGGCCGAGCGGCTGCTGTCGCGATTGGCTGCGGGTGACGCGGTAGCAATGGCGGTGGCTGCCAGCGACGCTACGATCGACGAAGCCACAGCGAGTGCCCTGCCCCGGCAACTGCCTTGGTCAAAGGCACGCTGGTCGCGGCGCGGATGGCTGGGCATGGTCGCGGCAACCGCCGCTACAGTAGCCGTCGCTGTCGGTTTGACGCAGTATCTGCGATCGGGCGCCGATGCGCCGGTGGAAACGCTCGCTGACGCCTGGCTGGCACAACTCGACACGAGTTGGAGCAACATGGCGGATGCGCCCAAGCGGTTTCTCGTTCCCGCGTCGATCACGGCGGAGGCCACTGGCTGGCAGCGGATTGATCCTGTGGGCAGCGTCGGGGGCGTCGCTTACCGCCTGCAAAGCGCTCACGCTGGAACGGCACGATTGTTCGTCGTGCGACTGGCGAAAAAGGGCCTTCCCTCGTCGCCGCCGGTGCAGCCGCAATGGACCACAGGGGGGCGATCGATCGGCTACTGGCAGAGCGGAGATTTGGTGTTCGTGCTGGTGGTCGATGGCAACGCCGACCGCTATCGAGAATTTGCCAACGTCTCGCGGATGCCCTTGGCCTGACCTTGCATTGAGACGCGGCCCAGTGCGATGCGGCAATGATCGCGTCAGTCGCGCGATAGCACTGCCCGGTCGGGCGAACGATTGACAAAATCGTTTAATCTTACGGGCCTTGGCGGGCCGAATCGGACTATAGCGAGCCGTTGCTGACCCAGGCGCCCCGCAAATGCGCTTTTGCACGGATTCTCGCTCTCGGTTGCCGCACGGCTAAGGCTGCGCGCCCATCACTTCAGGAGGATCCGTCGATGCTTCGCCTGTCATGCATTCCGCTTGCGCTGGTGGCGTGGGCCGCGGCCACGACCGCGTCGGCGCAACAACCGGTGGCCCCATCAGGCGCGGCGCCTGCGAGAAATCCCGAGAGCTACGTGGCCACCACTGGCGCGGTCACTCCCACGCCTGAGATGTGGTTCTACGAGCAGGAGATGAACCGCTACGACAACCCGAAGGCGATGGTCCACGAGCGAGCCGAATGGCGCGCCAATCAGCGGCGCGGCCGCCTGGCGGCGCAAAAGTGGTATGGCATCTCCAATTCACGGCCCATGGTCTCGCCGTTTCCTTGGTTTGGCGGCTACGGACCGTTTTGGGGTTCCAACACCTACGATCCGCTGCGCTGGCAGCCGACCGGCACGACCGTGGTCGCGCGTCCCGCCGAACGGTACTAGCAGCGACGCAGGCATGAGCTGACTGCCCGGGCGGCGAAGCGGGTCTGTTTCGTTCGCTGGAACCGATGCCGCTGTCGCGTTATGGTAGGGCATCCGAATCAAGTGGCGTCGCATTGAGCGTGCCGCTTGCAGTAGCTTGCCTTGTTGAAACGCGATTTGCCATGTCGAATGCCGCCAGCAGTCCGTTTGTCGGTCGTCACTATCGCAGTGGGCGGCCGGTGCTGGTGGAGATCGGCGACGGGCACATCGCCAGCGTCCGCGATGCGGAGCTGTCGCCGGGCGAAACGAATCGCTTGCCGTGGCTGGCGCCCGGTTTCATCGACGTGCAGAGCAATGGCTACGGTGGGCAGGAGTTCAGCTCGCCGGAACTGACTGCCGAGAAAGTGGCCGTCATTACCGAGCGGCAAAGTGCCTTCGGCGTTACGCAGTATTGTCCGACGGTGACGACGGCCGGCCGGGCCACGATTCTGCACGCCCTGGCCGCGATCGCGGAAGCCTGCCGCCGTTGGCCCGCGGTCGATCATGCGGTGGCCGGGATTCACGTCGAAGGGCCGTACATCTCTCCGGACGATGGTCCGCGTGGCGCGCATCCAGTGATCCATTGCCGCCCGCCCGACTGGGACGAATTCCAGCAACTTCAATCGGCGGCCGCAGGGCGCATTCGCATTCTCACCATGGCAGTCGAGTATGCCGAGGCGCCGGCATTCATCGACCGGGCCGTGGCCAGCGGCGTCGTGATCGCCATCGGTCACACGGCCGCGAACTCAGCGCAAATCCGCGCCGCGGTCGACGCCGGGGCGTACCTAAGCACGCACCTGGG
>JBBDYK010000075.1:0-7709 GCA_040901665.1 Pirellulales bacterium
CACCCGCCTCGCAATCGACATGTCCACACTGAATGTGGTCGAGCGAGGCCGTGCGAAACGGTTGGGCCGGCTCGGCGATGTACTGTCCGTGGCGCACGGCGAACACGTCGCTGGTGTCGTTCGCCCGGGCCGCGGGCGTCACGTGGCTGCTTTCGAATAAACGCTCGCCGACCGTCAATGCGGCGCTCGTGCTGGCCGACATGAGCATGATGTCGACGAGCCCCTGCTGCGTGATTTGGCGGATGTTCTCGCGGTACTCGGCCAGCGTGCGCATGCGGACTTCACCCGCGTGCATCTCCGGCGAGCGGCCCGGAGCACCGATGCCAAACGCCATGTCGGCGTCCTTGGCATCCGCCAGGATGAAGTACTTCGCGCCCGAGGGATCGGCATGGATGGCCTTCAGTTTTCGATCGAGAGATTTTTCCATGGCAGTTGGCTAATTGTTTTGCTTGAGCCGCTGGAGCACGGCGTCGATGGTTTGCCGCAACACCTGCCCGCTCTTGCGCAGTGCCTGCGATTCCTTGGGCCAGAGCTCGAACTCGTGCGTTGCGATCACGCCGCCCTTCCCCACGACGGTGGGCACCGAGATGGCCACGTCGCGCAGGCCGTAACAGCCAGTTTGCACCGACGAGACCGGCAAGATAGCCCGCCGGTCGAGCGCAATGGCTTCGATCACTTCTTGAATGGCCAGTCCCACGGCAAAGCCCGCTCCGCCCTTCTTCTTGATCACTTCCGCGCCTGAGCCTTTAGTCCGCGTGAACAGCTCGCTGGCCAGATTCGGCGTCCAGCCGGGAAACTTCTCCAGCGGCAAACCAGCCACCGTGGCGCTTGACCAGATGGGCACCATGCTGTCGCCATGCTCGCCAAGGACGAGCGCCTTGACTTGCGTCGGCGCGACCGCCAGTCGCTCGGCAATCAACGAGCGAAAGCGGACTGTATCCAACTGCGTGCCCAGACCCAGCACGCGCGAGGACGGCAAGTCGAGAGCGCCGGCGGCCAAGTAAGTCAGCACGTCCACCGGATTGGAAACCACCAGCACCGTAGCGTCCGGCTTGTGCCCCACGCGGCGGATCTCCGCCAGAATGGTCAGAAACAAATCGACATTGCGATTGATGAGATCCAAGCGGCTCTCGTCCGGCTTGCGACGCAAACCGGCCGTGATGCAAACGAGATCGCTCGTGGGAATGTGCTCGTAGCCGCCGGACGTGATGACTTGATCGGCCATCAGGCTGGCGCCGTGCAGCAGATCGAGTGCCTGGCCGCCGGCCATTTCGGCATTGGCGTCCAGGAGCGCGATCTCGCGCACGACTTTGCCCGTTTGCAAGGCGAACGCCGTGCAAGAGCCGACCAACCCGCCGCCACCGATAATGCTGACTTTCATGATGCTGCGCTTCGTGGGTGTGCTGGTCCTACTTTTTGGCCAAGGCTGCCATCACGCGCTCGGTAATGGTCTGGATGAGCGCCTCTTGATCGAGGTTGCCGGCAGTCTTTGCGGCACCGTTCGTCGAAGGAGCCTTGGCGCCCGGTTGCATCGACGGCGGCGGCTCGAAGGCGCGGCGCTCGACGCCCGAATCGCGCCAACTGTCGCGAAAAACGTCGTTGGCGCAAATGTCGCAATTCTCCATGTCCGGCGCTAGCCGAGCGTCGCTGAATCCCAACCGGGTCTTCAGGTCCAAGAGCTCGCGCGTGTGCTGCTCGCTGAAGTAGTTAATCTTGCCCAGGTCGCGCGCCATCATCAGGATGCGGCAGTAAGCGTCGAGAATCTCGGTCCACCAGTAGGCCTTCTCGACCGTTTCGCCGAAGCTGACCGTGCCGTGATTGGCCAGGATGATGACGTTGCTCTTCTTCACGAATGGCAGCACCGTATCGGCAAAGGCCTGAGCGCCCGGAGTTTCGTACTTCGTGATTGGCACGTCGCCCAGGAATACTTCCACTTCGGGCAATACGCACTGAGGAATCGGCTCGCGCGCTACGGCGAACGCGGTGGCATGAGGTGGATGGCAGTGCACCACGCTCTTGACGTCCGGCCGCTCCTTCATGATCGCCAGGTGCAAGAGCACTTCGCTGGTGCGTTTCTTGGCGCCGGAAAGCTGCTTGCCTTCCATGTCGACGATGCACAAATCGTCGGGCTTCATGAAGCCCTTGGAAATGAACGTCGGGGTGCACAGCACCTGGTTGTCCGCCAGGCGATAACTGATATTGCCGTCGTTGCCGGCCGCAAACCCCTTGTTGTAGATCCGTCGACCGATGTCGCAGATCTCGAGCTTGAGCTGATGCAAATTCATTCGTCGCAATTCCCTTGTAAGACAGAGTCGTTAGGTATTCGTTGTGTTGTCCAAGTGCAAGCGGTCGAGAATGGCCGCGTTGTAGGCGTCGACCGGTTTACCGTCCGGATGGAACGGCTGTGCCGCTTCGGCTCCGTCGCTGACGGCAATGAACGAGCCGGCGCCGGCGCCAAACTCGTCGAAAACCACCAGCGTGTCGGCCGCCGGCTCGGTCTGACCTAACAGGTCGGTCAGAGTCAACGGCACGGCCAAGCGCAATGCGCCGAGCGGAAAGCTCGGATGGGTCCGATTCAAGGTCACGGTGCCAATCACTTCGGCAATGCGCATATGGGTTATCCCAATCGCTCGCGTAACTCTGCCGGGCAATCGCTGCGCCCGGTTGACAGCCACACCCGGAGGAGTCGTTTCCATTCAAAAGTCGTTTGTCCCGCAGGGTTGAGGATCAGCACGTTGGCCGCGATGGATGCGGTAGCTTCGGCCACCGCGGTCGGGCTTGCTGCGAGTGCCGCACGCACGCCGTGCCGCCGGTTGGCCAGGCACAGCGCCGCGGCCGTTTGCCGGCACAGCATTAGTCCCCGGGAATTGCCCCGGACAACTCGCTCGCACAGTTGTTCGACCGCCTGGATCATGTCGTGGCTCGCCACTTGCTCGATGCTCACGCCCTCACTCTTGAGCAGCGTCACCAGCGTTGAGCTGTCGTATTCGATTTCCGCTACGGCAAGCACCAGGTGCTCGCTTGTCGCCTCGGCTCGCTTCGCAACGGCCGACGCGATCGCAATCTTGCGTTCTCGCAACAGATCGCGGGCCGCGGGCGTAATCACCGCACCGCGCCGCACGATCAATCGATCCACGCCACTCAACCGCCCCTCGATTTCCCGTACGCTCACCACGTTTGCGACGACCGACAGCTCGCCGTTGGACGACGGCGGGCGTGCGCTTGCCTGGGTCAATTCGGCCAGCACTTCGCGCACGATCCGCTCGATCTCGGCTCGCTCTGCTCGGTTGGTTCCTCCGCCTGCCATGTCAGTCTGCGATCCCAATCACGCTCCAGCGCACCGGTGTGGTGTCGCTCTTGAGGAATTCTCGCGTTGCCTTGCCGTCGCTGGAGACGATCACCCGCTCGCCCCGACCGGCGCCCAGAGCGTCGACCGCCAATACGGGCTCGCCGTCGGCCGAGACACCGTCAGCGGCAAGCAACTGCACCACCAGCATCTTCTGCCCTGCGAGCGAAGGATGCTTGACGGTGGAAGTCGCGGTGCCAATAACGGTGCCAAGTTGCATAGCGCAGCTCGTGAGGTTGGGATGAGTCGTTGTGTTGCGTTACTTGCCCAGGATGCGTAAATCGTCGATCAACGAGCAGCGTCGCTCGCGAGTAAAGGTCAACGGGGTTGTGACGCCTTCACCGGTCGGCGTGGCGATGGAGAAAGACAAGTATCCCTCTCCGCCCAGGCCGAGTGACGCCATGCACGGGCCGTTCTTTACGAACAGCGTGGTATCCATCGCGCGGCCCATGCGGGTCATGTTGCGCACGTTGTTCGAGTGAATGATGCTGGTGTGCCGAAAGCCGTGCTCGTAGTACTTGGCTTTGGCAATCGCTTCGTCGACGTCGCGCACGCGGACGAACGGCACGAATGGCATCATCTGTTCGACCGGAACGAACGGGTTGTGCTCGTCCGTCTCGCCGAAGATCAGTTCGGTTTCTGGCGCAATCCGCTTGCCGGCCGCCTTGGCCAGCACGGCCGCGTCCTGACCAATGAAGTCCTTGTGAGCCACGTCGTGCTTGTGTTTGCCTTCTCCGACCGTGGTGATGGCCGCCTTGGTGAGCGTGTCGATTTCACGAGCGTTGAGCCGCACGGCCCCAGCCCGATCCATCGCCGTCATCATCTGGTCGAACACCTTGGCGACAACGAAGACTTCCTTCTCGGAGATGCACAGCAGGTTGTTGTCGTAGGCCCCGCCCTGGATGATGCACCGCGCGGCTCGATCGAGATCGGCCGTTTCGTCGACCACGACCGGGGGATTTCCCGGTCCGGCGACGATGGCCCGCTTGCTGGCCTGCATGGCGGCGCGGGCCACAGCCGGGCCGCCAGTGACGCAGATGAGCCGCACGCCGCGATGGTTGAAGATGGCGTCTGCCGACTCGATGGTCGGCTCGGCGATCACGCAGATCAGGTTGTCGATGCCCAGGTCACGGTAGATGGCCTCGTTGAACCTCCGCACGCCTTCAGCCGCTACCCGCTTGCCGCCGGGATGCGGATTCACGACGAGCGTGTTGCCGCCGGCAATCATGCTTACGGCGTTGCCGGTGATGGTCGGCAAGGAGTGCGTTACCGGCGTGATTGCACCAATGACGCCGAACGGCGCGTGCTCGATCACCGCCAGCCCGTGGTCCCCGCTGAAGACTTCGCTGCGCATGAACTCGACGCCCGGCGTCCGTTCGCCGAGTGTCTTGAGCTTCTCGATCTTGTGTACCAGACGGCCGATCTTGGTCTCGTTCATTTCCATCGTGCCCAGCTCGACCGACTGTTCGATCGAGATGCGGCGAATATGGTCGATGATGCGCTTGCGATCTTCGAGCGAACGCTCGCTGAGCTGCTCGAAGGCGTCGGTGGCGGCGGACACGGCCTCGTCGACGCAATCGAACACGCCGAAGCGGCCGATGTAACCGCGGCCGTTCACGGGCGCCGGCGCCGCAGTGCCCATCCGCGTGAGCACCTGCTCCACGACGTTGCGAATCAGTTCTTCGGTGGCTTGCATGTCAATTCCTGGCAATGATCCAACTGGGGCAAATGAATTCGAACGGTTTACTCTTGCTGGTGGTCGCGGCTGAAGACGCAGTGCTGTTCCACGTGAACCGTGTCGATCAGGCCCACGATGACTGCGTCGATCGGCAGGTTTTTGGTTTCGGGCGTAAGCCGGGCGCTGGAGCCTTGCGTGATGAGCACGAACTCGCCCTCGCCGGCGCCCACCGTATCGACCGCCACGAACGTGCGGCCTGTGGATGCCAGCCGGGTGCGATCCTGCGGATCGACGCGAAACGGCTCGACCAGCAGCAGCTTGTGGCCCACCATGGACTCGACTTTTTGCGTCGATACGAGCGAACCGGTGACTTTGGCGAGGAACATGGGACTTAGCCTTGGGCTTCCAACAATTGTTTGGTTTGTCGGGCTACGATGATTTCTTCGTTGGTCGGGAGGACCCAGATTTGCGTGCGGCTTTCCGGCGCGCTGATCTTCGTTTCGCCGCTCACGTTGCCATTGGCCGCCGGGTCGAGCAAAATGCCCAATTCGGCTAGATCCACAGTAACGCCGGCGCGAATGGCCGTGCCGTTCTCGCCGATGCCGCCGGTGAAGACGATGCAATCGGCGCCGCCCAGCTCGACCAGCATAGCGCCCAGTGCATGGCGGATGTCGGACACGAACACGTCGAGCGCCAGTTGTGCCCGCAGGTTTCCTTGAGCGGCCGCTTGCTCCAGATCGCGCACGTCTCCGCTGACGCCGCTCAAGCCGAGCAAGCCGCTGCGTTCGGCCAGATCGTCCAGCACCTGGTCGAGCGATTTACCCGTGTGCTGCATGATGACGGGAATGGCAAACGGGTCGAAGTCGCCCGCGCGATTGTTGTGCGGGACGCCGGACTGCGGGCTCATGCCCATCGACGTGGCGACGCTTTTGCCGCTGCGCATGGCACACAGCGAGTTGGAACCGCCCAAGTGACAGGAGATTACGCGCAAATCGTCCCGTCCCAGAAGTTCGGCGATGCGCGTGCCGATGTAGCGATGGCTGGCGCCGTGGAAGCCCCAACGCTTGATGTGAAACTGCTCGGCCCATTCGTACGGCGCCGGATAGTAGCGATTGCGGTCGGGCATCGTCTGATGAAAGCCCGTTTCGAAGGCCGCCACCAAGGGGATTTCCGGCAACTTCTCGCTTAGCAAGCGCATGGCCGCGATGTAGGGCGGATTGTGCGCCGGCGCTACGCGACTCATGGTTTCCATATCGGCCAACACCTCGGGCGTTACGCGTTGCACTCCGGTCGTTCGTCCGCCGTGAACCGCCTTGAAGCCAATGGCGGCCACTTCCGCGGCATCCTGCAGACAGCCTGTGCCCGGTTCGGTCAGTTGGTCGAGACAGTGCCTGACGGCGACCGCGTGGTCTGGCACGCGTGCGGTGAGTTCGCTCCGTGCGCCGCCGATTTCCACGGTACAGCGACTTTCCGGCGATCCGATGCGCTCGATGCCTCCGCGCGCAAGCTGGCGCTCGTCGTCCATCTCGAACAGCCGGTATTTGAAGCTCGTCGAGCCCAAATTGGCCACCAAAACCTTCATGGCACGGCATCCTTGGTTTGCAACACGCGCCGCGGCTGGGCAGCCACGAACCGCCCTTCCTTCCCCGCGCGGACGATTGACGTTACGACAGAAACGCAGCCACCAGGCCTTCCGACGGACGAGGAATCACGTGGCTGGCCACGAGTTCACCGACCTGGTTGGCCGCCGCGGCGCCGGCTTCGACGGCAGCGCGCACGCTGCCTACGTCTCCGCGAACAACGGCCGTGACATAGGCGCCGCCGATGCTGACGCGCTTGACGATTTCGACGTTGGCTGCCTTGGCCATGGCGTCGGTGGCTTCGACCAGTGCGATCAAGCCCTTGGTTTCAATAAGTCCGATTGCTTGTGAGGTCATCTGAGAAACGTTCCTTAACTAAGTGATACAGGTGCTTCGTTCAATGCTTGATGGTTGTTGTCGCGGTTAGGCACGCTCGGGAATCACGATGCCCAGATCGTCGTGCGGGCGAGGAATCACTTGCACGGCGACGACTTCGCCCACGCGACCCGCGGCGGCTGCGCCGGCATCGGTGGCGGCTTTCACGGCGGCCACGTCACCGGTCACGAAGGCCGTGACCAGGCCGCTGCCGACCTTGTCCCAGCCCAAGAACTGCACGTTGGCCGCTTTCATCATTGCGTCGCTGGCTTCGACCAGGGAGACGAATCCCTTGGTTTCGATCATGCCCAGCGCTTCGACTGTCTTTGCCATGGAAGGCTCTCCGGAGTAAAGGGAAACGGGTTGTCTTGATGGATCAGTGTGAGTGCTCAATTACGATTTGAACAGTTCTATCTTCGTGGCATGATCCAGGTCGGCGGCGTTGCCTTCGTCGGTGTCGAGGTGGACCTCCAGCTTGCTGGTTGCATCGGCGCGCACCAGCAGGTCTTCGAGCACCAGCGAACAAGTGCCTTCGATTCGCAGGCTCATGCGATCGTTGTTCTTCACGCCGAAGTAGGCGGCGTCATCCAGGCTCATGTGGACGTGGCGCTCGGCGCGAATCACGCCTTGCGACAATTCCACCACGCCTTTGGGACCCACCAGCACGCAGCCGGCGCTCCCCTCGACTTTCCCGCTGGCGCGAACCGGCGCGTCGATGCCCAGGGAAATC
>JBBDYK010000076.1:0-7645 GCA_040901665.1 Pirellulales bacterium
GGCCGCAAGTGCTCGACGCCCGCATTCGTCACTTCCGTGCCATCCCAAATAAACAATTCCTCGAGTTCGGTCAGCCGGCCAACATATTCCAGACCGGCGTTCGACACCTGTCCTTCGTGCAAGGCCAGAACTTGGAGCCGCGGAAACCCCAGCAGGTGTTTCAGATCGTCCCCGGTGCCGCGTGAGTTGTCGTGGCGCCCATTGGCATCGTAGGCGTATACCAGGTTCACCTCGACAACGTCGTGAAAGAAATCCACGCCCAACAGGTTGATCAACCACGCGGGCAGCGGAGAAGTGGCCGCGTAGTCTCGATTCCGCTGCGGCGTGAGGTGTTGAAAATCGTGGTAACACCAGCCGCCGATGGCACGAATCGCGGCCGCGGAGGCTTCCTGCCGTCGCGCCGCTCGCACGTGAAACCCGAGCCAGACGCCAAACAGCGTCAGCAGCACAAAAAATGTGCGCAGACTGAACGTCAGCCATCGACGGCGCTTCAGTTGGGGCGCTGGCGCATCACTCATGTCGCCATCATACCACGCGCTTTCGATCAATTTCCCGGACGCCCTGGGCTTCTCGCCAGTGCAACGCATGCTGCGTTCAGCACTGGCAAGATGCCAGTGCCGTGCGTCTTCACTCCGCTGGCGCCAGCGCCAGTTGCTTGAGCGAATCGAGGGTGGCCAGCATGTCGTCGCGCGAGATCTCTTGCCAGCCGGCCAGCTTGTGCCGCAAGATGCACAGCTTGTACGCCTCGAAGGCGTCGTTCACGTCGGCGGGCAACGGGGGTAACTCGGCGAACGGCCGCACGGCCTGCTCTGCCACAGCGGCGGCATGTACGTCGTCGGCCTTCTCTTCGGCGCTGTCGTCGTACGGCTCACGGTCGTGATCCGCGCCGTCCCCGTCCTCGCGCCCGTACGCTTCGGCCGGGTCGCGCACCGCTTCCATCGCTCCGCCTATCACCTCGCCATCGTCGTCGCCTGGGGCGTCGTCGTCCCATGGCTCGTCGCTTGCGTTCTCGGCGACGGACTCGTCGGTCGCTAGCAGGCCCAGCGCTTCGTTGCGCTGCGCGCGCATGCCGGCGATTGACCAGTCGTTCTGCACGGCGCCCTCCAGCCACATCTCGGCGTCGTCCCAGTCGAGCGCCGCTTGGAAGTGGCTCCAGAACAAGCCGGCGTACTTGTCGCGCTCGTGGGCGAATCGCTCGAACACGCGGCGCAGTCGGCCGACGTGCTGCGGCGTAACGTGACCCACGCGCCGACTCCAGGCATCGTCCGAGTACTCACTGGCAGGCGCGGCGCGCTTGATCAGCGAGTCGCGCCATTCCAGGATGATCCGCCCTTTTTCCCAATTGGTCGTGCTGACCAACAATCGCCATTGGCCGACAAATTGATCCGAGGTTTCTTCGACGAGCGCAAGGTCCATGCGTGGCGGTGCTTCCTGAAAGAGATCGCGTCGTGGATGAAAAGGGCCGCGCTCGAAGCGCGGCCACGACTTGCGAGTCTATCACACGCCCTAGGGCCGCCAAGCTGCGCGACCCGCCGCAGGAGCAAAGTTCGCGCTCGACCGCGCGGCATAACCGTCTCACGTGGCGCCGTTTCGCCAACGCGGCGCACGTTCGCGCGCGATGCGATCGATTGGGGAAAACTTGTCGATCGCCACGCTTTGCCAGCGCGACGCTCAAAGGCCGCCGCGTCAGGGAACGTCCAGGCTGCCATCCTCGCGAATCGGAAAGGCGCCGTACGCCACTTCCCAAAGGTACCCGTCCGGATCGGAGAAATAGCCGTGATAGCCGCCCCAAAAGGTGTCCTGCGGCTCTTTGACGATCGTCGCACCGGCGCGCGCGGCTTGCGCGAGCACTTCCGCCACGTGTTCCTTGTGGCGGACGTTGTGCGCCAAGGTGATACCGGAAAATTTTCCGCGCGGCACGCGAAACGCTTCGCCCGCGTCCTTGGCCAGATCGTCATAGCCGTAGAGCGCCAGAATCGTTCCGCCGGTGCGAAAGAAGATCACGCCCTTGTCCGGCGTCCACGTGGTGGGCAACCCCAGGCCCTCGCCGTAGAAGCGCCAGGATCGTTCCAGATCGTCGACGCCGAGCGTGATGAGGCTGATGCGTGGTTCCATCAACGGCTCAACTTTCCGGCGTCGGCGCCGCTTCGGACGAATCGAACCCGCAGGTCTTGTGCGTGCCGTCGCAAAAAGGCTTTTTTGCCGAATGGCCACAGCGGCACAGCGCCACGGCGGGCTTGTCCGGATTGAGCGGAAACGGCTTGCCTTCGGGATCCAAGATCGTCACTGGGCCTTCCACCAGGAAGGGTCCGTTGGGGCGCATGCGAATCGTCACCGACATGAAAAAGACTCCTTCACGATGTGCGAGCGATGGACACTCTCAGACGTGTCAGTCTACCGCACTGGAACGAGGACGCCAGACCCAGGAAGTCGCCAAGGGGGGAGCGGCGCCCCGTGAGGAGGAAGGTTGGTGACGTTGCGGCCGAAACCAGGCGAGTGCGGCGCGTTGATCGTTACGGCTGCGCCGGCTCCGCCGGTGGATCCTGCTCGGGCGCGGCCGGTGGAGCTTGTTGCGGCGCGCCCTGCTTGCGCAAATAGATCGTCACCGGCTGCTGGGCATCGTTGGCGTTAAGCTCGTCCGGCCTGTCGGCCGGCTTCGCTTCGGCGGCCTGCGCCTTCAATGCGCCCAGCGGTTCTTGCAAGCCGATTATCAGGTTGCTCACCCGGCGGCGGCTTTGCTCTTGCTCCAGCTCGATCACGATCGTCTCGACTTGCTTGGGCGTGGCTTCGCAGGCATAGCCCAGGTTGTCGTCGACAGCGAGCTCGCTTTGCGAGCGAATCGCGCGATTGCTTTTCGTGTCGGCCTGGGGAATGGCAAATCGCTTGAATGCGATCTTGTTGCCCGACAGCACTTTTTCCAATGGATTCTCGTCGAGAAAGGCGGGTGTCACGTCGCACTGAATCAAGTTCACCTGCGCGCGATTTTCCAGTGCCCGCTGCACGTTGGTCTCGACCTTGGTGCCCAGAAAGAATTGCTGCTGAGGAACACCGTTCGGGGTGGCGCGTGCTGCAGCGTCCGGCGCCGCGTTTTTCATCGCGCCGGCGGCTTGACGCGGTTCGGAAAACTGTGGTGCAAACGGATCCTCGGCATCCGGGGCGCTTTTGATCTCGGAAGGGACCTGCCCCACGCGCTGCTGTTCCGCCGATCGCATGGCAGGCGTCGCATCGCGCCGATACCCACTGGCCGTCGCCGGCGCGCCCTCTGTCGGTTCATCTGCCGCGCCGAGTTCCAATTCGCCGGCGGCTGGCTCGTGTCCGGGTTTCGATGCGCTGTACTTCAGATTGTTGTCCTTCAGGTAGCTGTCCTTTAGCGAACTGTCGTCCAGCGCCACGTCGCGATCATCCACCTGGGTGTTGAACAGCGCCACCAGCAGGGCGGCCGCCACGGCCAGTGCCGGCCAGAAAAACATGCGGCCCGAACGCCCTCGCGACCACCACTCGGCCACGGAAGCGCGGGGCGGCGCCAACCCCACCGACCGCTCGGCCGGCTTGCCGCGCAGCACTTGCTGCTCCGCGCGGCGCACGACGGTAGCCGCCAGGTCTGAGGGCAGCTTGTGCCGCGGCAGTGCCTGCAATTCATTTCGCAGCGACAGCAGCTCCTCGTGCAGCCGGCGATACTCGGCGTCCTCGGCCAGCCACCGCTCGACGCGCGCGCGGTCCTCGGCCGACAATTCGTTGTCGACATAGGCACTGAGCAGTTCTTCGCGCTGGTGGCTGTCCATGGTTCCCCTGTCGACCTCGCAACTTGGGTCGACCCCTCTTTTATCTCTACTCGCTGCTACAAGCTTAGGTTCGGTATTCCTGGATGACGCCCTTGAGTTGCTCTCTCAGGTGCATTCTCGCCCGATGCAATCGACTGCGGATCGTCCCCACCGGCAAATTCAGGATTTCGGCGATTTGTTCGTAGGAGCAATCGTCCATCTCGCGTAGCGTAAGGATCGTGCGGTGCTCTTCGCTCAGGGCGGCCAGCGCTTGTCGCACCTGGCAAGCCCGCTCGCGTTGCTCCAACCGAGCTTCGGGCGGATCGGCAGCGTCGAGCGGCTCGTGTCCCATCGCTTCGCGCACCTGTTCGACCGAGGCCATCGGCTTTTCGCGGCGCCGCCGGCTGATCGCCAGGTTGACGGCAATGCGATACAGCCAGGTATAAAACGCGCTGGCCCGCTCGAACGTTTCGAGCTTCACAAAGGCCTGCACGAAGGCGTCCTGCACGACGTCTTGAGCCGTGTCGCACGAACCGACGACGTGCACCACGGTGTTGTACAAGCGGTCCTGATAGCGGGTGACCAGTTGCCCGAACGCGGCCGAGTCGCCGTCCAAAGCTTCGCCGATGAGCTGGACGTCGTCTTTCACGCTCCGCTCCAGAGAATTAGACGCCCGCCGCCGGTGGAAAGTTCCGCCTTGCCGAACGCGTCAAGGTGTGCGAGAAACCGCGGTTTTCCAGCACATTCTCGCCCGGACACTAGCGCCATTGTTCGCCGCCCGCAGCGACTTGTCAAACCGAGCGTGGGCAAGTCGACCGACCCTGTCACGACCCGGCCATTGCCGCTCGTGCCGGCCATTGCCAGCCGAGGGGACGGCGCGACAGATAAATCCATAGCCCGATGCCCACAGCGAACAGCGCGATGCTGATGTTCTGCGAGATGCTCAAACCGGTGTGAAACACGGGCGATTCGTCCACGCGCACGATCTCCAGCAGGAACCGTGCCACCGGATGAATCGTCAGCAACCAGGCGGTTAGTTCGCCGTCGCGTCGCTTATACGGCTCATAGGCCAACAGAAAGAGGCACAACAGCGCCCCGTCGATGAAGCTGTAGAGTTGCGCCGGGTGCACCGGACGGCCGCGGGGCAATGCCGCCGCGATTGTCCACGTTTTTGGCTCGCGCTGGCCGGCCACTTCGATCGCCATCGGCCGGCCTTCGCGATACTCGCGCAGCAACTCGAACTGCGCCGTTTCAACCGAGTGGACCGGCTCGCCGTTGATCGCCGTCACCCGCTCTCCCGGCTGCAAGCCGGCTTTGTCGGCCGATGAACCCGGCTCGACCGCGTCGATCACCGCCGGGTCGCGTCCAGAGCCTTGAAACATCAGGCCGTGTACGAAAAACTCGCCATCGAGCGCCTGGTCGTTGTAGGCCGGCGTGCCGGGCGGAAACGTCACCGCCCAGGGCACGTCGCTGATGCCGCCATAGCAGCAGCCGTTCAAGAAACAGCCGATCCGCCCGATCGCTCCGCCCAGCACGACTCCCGGGGCAATCAGGTCGGCCAGCGCCAGGCCCGGCAGCTTGTACTTATAGACGAACACGATCAGCGCCGCGCCGGCGGCCAACAGCGAACCAAACACCACCAGCCCGCCCTGCGTCAGGTTGATGATCGCCGCCACCGTCTCCCCCAGCGTGGGCTTTTGAAACTGGTCCCAATACTCGACCACATAGAACGCCCGCGCGCCGATGAACCCGGCCACGAACAACCACATCGCCAGCGAGAGGATGATCTCGGGGTCCACGCCCTTCTGCTTGGCGCGATAAAGCGACAGCCCGACGCCGGCCAACACCGCCAGCATCAGCATCACGCCGTAGCCGCGAATCAACAGTCCCTCGGGCTGGATCAGCACCGGCAGCACCACGGCGATGGCAAAGCCCACGATCGCCAGCGCCACGATCTGCCCGCGCGTTTCCCCCCTCCAGCCATGCCGGTATAGCGACCAGCCGACGATCGCCACCGTCGCCACGGCCCAAATGGCCAACAGCCAGCCGAAGCCGAACACATCGATGCCGGCGATCTGCCGTGGTATGCCGAAGAGCGTTTGAACCATGGTAATCGATCCTTCAGCGTGATGTCGCGCGGACGCGCTGGGTCGTCAATCCGTCTCGCCCAGCATCATGTTGTCGATCAACCGGGTCGCGCCGACGCGCGCGGCAATAGCGGCCACGGTGGGCTGTGTGACTTGCTCGATCGGCGCCAGCGTATTCGGATCGGCCAGCGCCACATAGTCGATCTGCAAGCTGGCCGCGTCCAGCATCGCTCGCATTCGCGCGACGATCGCCCGTGCATCGGTCTTGCCCTCGGCCACCAACTGCCTGGCTAAGCGCAGGCATTGCGAGATTGCCAGGGCCCGGCGTCGCTCGTCCGGCGACAGATACACGTTGCGCGAGCTGAGGGCCAAGCCGTCCGCCTCGCGCACGATCGGGCAGATCTCGACGTGAATCGGCAAGTTCAAATCCGCCACCATGTGCCGCATCAAAAGCGCCTGTTGAAAATCCTTGCGACCGAAGTACGCCCGATCGGGCTGCACCAGGTTGAACAATTTTAGCACGATTGTCGCCACGCCGCGGAAGTGGCCGGGACGGAACTCCCCCTCCAGGACCAGCGCCGGCCCTTCCATCATCACGTACGTGGCGTGCTGCGCGCGATACATGGCCTCGGTCGACGGTGCATAGATCAGGTCGACGCCATGCCCCGCCAGCAACTGCGCGTCGGCCTCCAGCGTGCGGGGGTAGCGGGCAAAATCCTCGTGCGGACCGAACTGCGTCGGGTTGACGAAGATCGTCACCACCACGAAACCGCAATCGCGCCGTGCCGCATCGGCCAGGCTCAAGTGCCCCGCGTGCAATGCCCCCATCGTCGGCACGAGGCCGATTGACTTGCCGTCGCGGCGCGCCCGCGCAACCTGCTTGCGCAAGGCGTCGCTATCGGTGACTAACAAGGGCGATGATTCCCGGGCGGGCGCTTTCATGCGTCGATGGAAGGTGATTGCATGGCCTCGATGGCCGCGGAAACTTCATTCAACTGGGCGAGCGGATCGTGGCGGCCAACGTACAACACAGGTCCCAGGCCGGGCCGGGCCGTCAGCGCCAGCAATCGCCGGCGCAAGTCTTCGTCACCAGGGGCGCCCGTCGTTGGACTCTCATCCGGCGCCGTGGAGGGCCGAGTATCCAACACTACCAGCAATTTGGGCAAGACCACCTGGTCCGCGCGTCGCTCGAACTCCTGACGAAACGCGGCAAACTCGGCGGCGCCCAGTCGCAGCTCGGCATACGCCAGGCACTGGTCGAAGTGGAAATCGCTGATTCGCGGCACGCCAGGGTCCGGCCATGCCGCCCGATCCAGCAGGCGGGCACGCTCATCGAGCAATTCTATCTCTCGACCAAGGTCGGGGCCAGCAGCACTCGCTGCGACGCTTGGGGGCGGCAGCCCAGACGTCGGATCGACCAGATAGCGGCCAGACGTCCGGACGGCCGCTTGGTGGGCCAGCGCCGACTTGCCGCTGCGGGGCATCCCTAACAGGGCCACGTACGGCAGCGCCATGTCCAAGTGCGCCAGCAGCCGCGCCATGCTCCATCCGATCGCCGGGTGCACCATCTGTGGCGCCACGTCCGCCGCGGGCTCGACCACGAAGCGCCGAAACGCCATCCGCGGATGCGGCACCACCAAATCCGGTGTCTCGATGGATTGTTCGCCGTAGAGCAACAGGTCGAGATCGATCGTGCGGGCGCTCCAGCGTTCGGCGCGTTGGCGGCCCAAGTCGCGCTCGATCTGCTGCAACTGTGCGTGCAGCGCCTGCGGGGTCAGGCTGGTGACGAACGCCACG
>JBBDYK010000077.1:0-7624 GCA_040901665.1 Pirellulales bacterium
ATCTCGCCACGGTCCCAGGCGCGCCAGGCGGCCAGCACGCGCCTTTGACGGACATACTGTTGCACGGTGCAGCCGAGTTGACGGCGACAGACGCGCGCCAGGTGCACCGGATGCACTCCAACCCGGTCTGCCACGCCGGCGACGGAGATCGATTGCCGGGTACACAGCTCGAGCAGATCGATCGCGTCGGACCACCAGCGCGGACGCCGTTCAACGCGGGTGCCTGTTACTGGGTCGCCGACCTGATCCAGCACGTCCCACAGTTCCATTTCGGTCGCTTCGGCCGCGCCAGGACGTTCGTCGAAAAGCGCCAACACGCGGCGCACCAGCCGCGGGGCGTCCAGCCATTGGTACGGGTAGCTCGTGTTGTCCCAGGGTGCCTGGCCATCGGCGGAGCGCACTTGCACCATGCGCGCGCCGCGCGGTCCATAGGTGTCCGCGTGCCAGTTGCCAGCCGGCTTTACCACCAGCGATCCGGCCGCGGCGCGGTGCGTCGGGCCGGTTGAATCTTCCTCCAGCTCGCCGGCGATCACTAGCGACAGCGTGCCACCGGCATGACGATGGCGAGACTGCACTCCCCCGGCTCGATAGCGGACTTCGCGCACGCGCAATCGACCCAGCACGCGCCAGTCCGAGACGCTTTCTGTTGCTGCGAGATTGGAGTTCAGCATCGGCGCGCCTGCGAGCTATTCGGTAGCCTCACGTTGGGTGGGACAAGCCTGATGGTATTCGCCGGCAAGGTTGCGATCTTGCGTGGCCCCCCGGGAGTTTGGAGAGTATGGCCGAAATGCCAAGCATGCCAATAGCATGATCCCGTTTCCCCGGAGGGGTGGGCAGCATGGCTTCAGAACAATCGCATCTGGCCGCGCGTCGCCCGGGGCGGGACAAATCGCGAGCTATCCAGCGGCGGCAGCGAACGGTCCAGGCCGAATTTCTTCTTGAACACCTGGAACGTGCGGGCGATGCCGGCGGCATAGTTGCCCTGGCCGATCATCCGGCCGCCAAATTCCGAGTCGTTCATCCGGCCCTCGCGCGTCGAGCGAATCAGCGAAAACACCCGTTCGGCCTTGTCCGGGTAGCTGCGCATGAGCCACTCTTCGAAGATCGGCCGCACGGCCAGCGGAAGCCGCACCAACTGGTAGCCGGCCGATCGTGCGCCGGCTTGTCGGGCCGCTTGCAGGATTGCGGGGATCTCCGAGTCGTTGATGCCGGGGATGATCGGCGCCACCATGACCCCCACGGGCACGCCCGCCGCCGACAATTCTCGCAGAGCGCGCAACCGCGCCTGTGGCGTGGCCGTGCGCGGCTCCATCGTGCGGGCAAGTTCGGCGTCCAACGTGGTGATGCTGATATAGACATGGGCAAGGTTCTCCCCGGCCAACGGAGCCAGCAAGTCGAGGTCGCGCGTCACCAGTGCGTTCTTGCTGATGATGCCCACCGGTTGACGCGCCTCGCGCATCACTTCCAGACATCCGCGGGTCAGCCGGAATTCCCGCTCGGCCGGTTGATAGCAATCGGTCACGCCGGACATGGCGATGAGCTCGCCTTGCCATCCGTCGCGCCCCAGCTCCGCGCGGAGCAAATCGGGCGAGTCGTACTTCACCAGGATTTTGGTTTCGAAGTCGAGCCCGGCATTCATTCCCAGCATCTCGTGCCCCGGCCGCGCGTAACAATAGGCACAGCCGTGCTCGCAGCCCCGATAGGGGTTGATGCTGTAGCGAAAGGGAACGTCCGGGCTGTCGTTGTGCGTGATCAGCGAGCGGGAGTTATCGGGCAGAAACTGGGTGTGCAGCCGCCGCACGTCGGGCAGATCGTCGGCGTCCACCAATTGCTCAACGTCGAACTCGGCGTGGACGCGCTCGAAACGGTTCGGCGGCGCGATGCCCGCCGCGCGTCCCACGGTGCGAACGGTTGAAGTGGTCATGGCATTTGGCCCCGAGATGGCAAAAGGGTCTCTCCGGAAGCGGATTCGGTATACTGTACAAATATACACATATCGTTGCGTCGTGCAATCCCAACCCGCGGCGGCGCCAGGTGGAGAGGGGGGCGCTGCCCTTCTTGGAGTGGACATTGGGCGGCTATATTGGCCCGGCTCGTCAACGAGGCCGCTTCACGCGCTTCAAGTCTTCAACTTGCAATCTCCATGACACCTTCCGCGTCCGGCAACAAGCTTTGGCGGCATGTGGCGTCGCACCCGCTCGACCTGGTGCTGGTTGCGTTGCCGTTGGCTTGGGCGGTCTGGTACTACGACGCCGGCGATCTGTGGGTGTTCTTCATGTCGGGCGTAGCCATCGTGCCGCTGGCGGGCTTGATGGGCCGAGCCACGGAGAGCCTGGCCGCACGCTTGGGCGCCGGTATCGGCGGACTACTGAACGCCACGTTCGGCAACGCCGCGGAAGTGGTGATCGCGCTGGTCGCGTTGCGACAAGGGCCACACATGTATCCGCTCGTGAAAGCCTCCATTACCGGTTCGATCATCGGCAACGTGCTGCTGGTGCTGGGGCTGTCGATGGTGGCCGGCGGCATCTATCACAAACAGCAGCGGTTCAACCGCACAGCGGCCAGCATGGGCGCTACGCTGCTTACGCTGGCTACGGTGGGGCTGATCGTGCCGACGCTCTACTACTACGCGTTTGCCGCGAGCACGCCGCTCACGCCCGGTCAACTTTCGACCGTCGAGTTTCTCAGCGAAGAGATCGCCGTCGTACTGGCGGTCGTGTATCTATTGAGCCTGGTGTTCTCGTTCGTCACGCACCGCGGGCTCCTTTCGTCGGCCGATGAGGCCACAAGCGCCGCGGCGCACGAAGCGCCCGAGTGGGGTCGGCTCACGGCCGTCGCGATCCTGGTGCTGGCCACGGTCGGAGTGGCCGCGATGGGCGAACTACTCGTGCACTCGGTGGAGCATACCGCGTCGGCACTGGGCATGGGCTCGGTGTTCGTGGGTGTGATCATCGTGGCCATCGTCGGCAACGCGGCCGAACATTCCACCGCCGTGCTGGTGGCCATGAAGAACAAGATGGACCTGTCGTTCAACATCGCGGTCGGCAGCGGCATTCAGATCGCGCTGTTCGTGGCGCCACTGTTGGTGTTCGCCAGCATGTTGATGGGGCACGATCGCCCGCTCGATTTGCACTTCACCCCCATGGAAACGGTTGCCGTGGCCATTGCGATCATCGTGCTTGCGCAGGTCTCGCAAGACGGCGAAACGCACTGGCTGGAGGGCGTCATGCTGCTGGCCGTGTACGTCGTGTTGGCGTTGGCGTTCTATCATCTGGGCGAAATGACGGGGTTGGCGCCGGCCGATCATTGATCGCAGCGCCCGCGAGCGGCGTCCGGTGCGAGTAACCCCCGCTGGGACGCGTGTGAGTCCGTATTGCCGGGGTGAACAATCGTCACGCTCGTCACCTCCGGTTGGAGCGCTGATGCCGCCAGCGCGACGCGAAGCGTCCTTGCTACAGGCTGTCGAACGATCGGGCCGACAATGAACATGGTCCCGTCGCTGCGGCCTTTCCCCGCCTGCCGCAGCACCGGCGTCGCGAGTCCGGCCTATGCCAGCCCAAGATCCTTCGACCAAAGATTCGTCTCGCACAAGCACTTCGAATGGGTTGGTGCGCGCCTATCTGCGCCAATCGAGCCGACCGCTGCCGAGCCTGGCGTTCGTCTTGCCGTTGTTGGTGCTGTATGAGGCGGGCGTGATCGTGCTGGGTCCCCAGGCCGTGCGCAACGGGGCCGACGTCTGGCTGCGCCAGTTGCTCGACTTGTCGGGCTTCGGCCAATACTTCCTGCTGCCGGCGTTGACGATTGGCCTGTTGCTGGGATGGCACCATCTGACGCGCGATCGCTGGCGGGTCTCGGCGGCGGTCGTGTATGTGATGTTTGCCGAATGCGCAGTGATGGGATTGGCGCTCGTCGGAATTGGCCGCTTGCAAGCCTACGCGGCGCATGCTCTGATCGACATGCCCGTCTCTGGCGAGGCGCAACGCGCGACGCTGGCGATCTCGGCGCATGCCGCGCCGGTGGTGGGCCGCATCGTGGGCTACATGGGCGCCGGCGTCTACGAGGAGATGCTGTTTCGGCTGCTGTTGTTGCCGCCGGTGGCAGCCTGCGCCTGGCGCTTGGGAGCGCAGCGCGGCATGCGTATCGCCGTGGCAGTGGTCTTGACGAGCCTGGTGTTCTCCGCGGCACATTATCTCGGACCGCACGGCGAATCGTTCGAGGGGTTCAGCTTTGCGTTTCGATTTCTGGCGGGCGCGTTCTTCGCAATGCTGTTCGTCTATCGTGGCTTCGGCGTCGCGGCGGGAACTCATGCCTTGTACGACGTCTTCGTCAGCGTGGGCTAACGGCGTTTGTCAAGTACAGCGCCGCATCGCTCGGTTGCAAAATGTGGCGAGGTCGCCCTGCGGCGCACCCAAGCGGCTGTGCTAGCAAGCGGCGCGCCGAAAGGCAAAACTGGAATAACGGTTTTCGAGAATGTCAAGACCTCGGCAGGGGTTTGATCGGTGAGGGAAAAAGTCTCTTTGAGCGCCGCTTCGCGCCGTTTATAATGTGGCCATCGTGGAGCGATTGAGATGTGCTTCACCATCAGCCCATTCGCAGGAGCCGTGTCGTGCTGACCGTCAGACCGAAAGTTGCCGAACTGGTTTTCCAGCTTTACGGTCGTGCACTCCACCCCGAGTTGTTCGCGGTCCACTCGACCCGCACCATCAAGCGTGGCGGGTATGAAGTGACGGTCAACATCACCAGCGCCGGCCACGTGGTGACCTGGAATTACGAGGGCATCACGCTGACGGAGGTTGCCACGAGCGCCCACCACCCGCTGCCGCAAAAGCGGCGGCTGTTCTCCAATCGCTTGAAGGGCAAGGGCGCCGATCAGGTGGAATGCCGCGGCGGAGCGCGCTACAGCGTCAACTTTCAGCTCGAGCCGGTCGATCCCGACGTCTTTTGGACCTTTCAGCAAGAGCTCGCTTGCGACGGCCTGCACAAAGGGATGCTCTACCGCTTCGATTCCAGCGGTCGGATGGCGCTGGGCGCGTTGAGCTACATCAACCTCGAAGCGCGCAATCGCAGCCTGCTGGTGCAGGCATTCCACACCTTTCCCGACGACTACGCGATCGTCAAAAGCCAATCCATCTTCGAGATCCCGTAGCAGGCCCGCCCCGTAGCAGGCCTGCCCCGTAGCAGGCCTGCCCCGCAGCGTGGCTTCTTCGTCCACGGATCGGCGTCAATCGGCCGATGAACTCGCCCGGCCACCACGCTCCACCCGCGTCAGAAACTGCTCGATTGCCTCGTTGAACGCCGCCGGATTTTCCAGGGGCGTCATGTGTCCGGAGCGGGGAATCACGACGAATTCGCAGCCCGGGATCATTTGCGCGATGCCGCGCATTTCATCCACCGGCGAGATTGCGTCATCCTGGCCCACGATGACCAGAGCGGGCAACGAGACGTCCGGCAAATCGGCGGTCACATCGGGTCGCGCCGCCATGCCGCGTAGCGCCGCTGCGACTCCCTCGGGCGAGTTGGCCAGGATCGTGCGCCTGACGTCTTCGAGCATATCAGGATCGGTGTCGCGCGCGTGCGATCCGAACAGCTTCGGCAACATCGCATCGGCGACTGGTCCGGTGCCCTCGGCCAGTGTTTTGGCCGCCAGCTTGTGGCGACCTTCGGCTGCCTCGGGCGTGTCGGCGACGGCCCGCGTGTCGCAAAGCACCAGCCCGCGCAGGCGATCGCAATGGCGACGGCGAAACTGGAACGCGACGTAGCCCCCCATCGATAGCCCGACCATGACCACCGGCTCGTTCACCTGCAGCGCATCAAGCAGCGCGGCCAGATCGTCGGCCATTTGCTCCATGGTGACGGTGCCGGTCGTCGATTGGCTGCCGCCGAAACCGCGCAAGTCGGGGGCAATCACGCGCCACTGATGGCTCAGCGCCTCGATTTGCGGATTCCACATCGAATGATCGAGTGGAAACCCGTGCACCAAGACCACCGGCATGCCGGCGCCGCGTTCGACCACGCGCAGCTCGACCTCGCCGGCGCGCACTACGCGCTCCAGCGCGTGCGACGACTCATCGCGAGCAGTTTTATCCATGTCGATCCTATTCCTTGCCCGCAGGCTCCGTGGCGGTCTGTTCGGCGGCCAGCGCCGCGCGAAATACTTCGAGCTGACGGCCGATCGCCCGGGTGTGCGGATCGAGCTTCGTCGCCTCGGACTGATACTTGACGGCGCTGGCATAGTCCCGCTTGGCAAAGTAGCAGTGGGCGAGCGTGTCGAGATACTGGCCCAGGCGCTTGAAGTCGGCATCGGAAGCGGCTTCGGCCCGCACGAGCTCCACGGACTTGTGCGACAGGCGAATTGCATCGTCAGCGTCGCCCTCGGTGTTGGCCACCAGCCACGCCAGCTCGTTGTAATAGACCGGGTCGTCGGGAAACTCTTCCATCTTGTCGCGACAATCGTCGACGACGCTCTTGATTAAGGCGGCGATCCGCTGCCGCCGCTCGGGCTCTACGTCCTTCAAGCGATGCAGGGCGATAATCACATCGAGGTCGGCCGGCTCCTGTACGATGGCCTTGTCCAGAAAGCTGCGCTGCTCGTCGATCTTGCCTTCCTCGCCGGCGGCGCAGGCAAAGTAAAAGAACATCCGGGCACGCAAGAAGTCGACCGACTTGTCGCTCTGCTGCAATAGCAGCTTGACCTGTTGCTGCACGTTCGGGTCGCCGTCGACAACATCCATCAGCTCCTTGATGCGCTCGGCGGCCTCGCGATCGCGCAATCGATCGTGCAGACTGTCGCTCTGCAACAAGCGGGCTTGAATGGCCGCCGGCGACGCCGCCGGGCCCAGCGCAATGACGTGGTTCAGCTCGCGGTCCGACCATTCCGTCAGCCCTCGGTCCAGTAGTTGCTTGGCGACCTGAAAGTGCTCGACGGGGTTTTCACCCCCCAGCTTCAAAGCCTTGTCGGCCGTCTGCTCCGCCAGATCGTCTTTTCTTTGCATGCGTTGCGCTTCACACAGAGTGTAAAGCAGCATCGCGTCCAGATCGATCGTGGCGGCGAATCGCGTGGCCACTTCGTCAATCACGTCCCATGCTTTGCGCTGGGCCAACCAGTCGATCAGTTTTCCCAGCGACTGGGCATCGCCACGCTCGCAGAGGACCATCTCGCGCATCACGCCGCCGGTGTCCTCGGCGCGGTCCAGCCGATCGAGCAGCGCCACCTTTCCCAGCAAAAGCTCGGTGACGATGCGGCTGCTGGTGTCTTGCGGATGAGTTTCCAACTGCCGTTGTTCGCTTTGAGTCAATTCGCTCCAGGTGGCCAGGGCTGCGGCCGGATCGTCGTGCGCCTGCACATAGCTCAACAGCCAGGCCGCGGCTGGACGCCGGGAGCGGGCCATGTGGCTGGTAATGGTCGCCACCCGCTCATCCCAAAGCGCCTTGTCGGGCGGCAACTTTTGGTCCATGATCGCCAGCGCCGCGTGCTTCGACAGCACGGGCGACGCTTCGAAGCGAACCAACCGGCACAGCCACGGCAGCCCCTGATTGGCCGGCAGCTCGGCCAATTGCTTGATGCGTATCAGACGCCGTTCGTTGGCCTGCGCTTCGTAGTCGCCCAAAATGGTTTGGACGGCGC
>JBBDYK010000078.1:0-1734 GCA_040901665.1 Pirellulales bacterium
TAGCTGGTAGGTCAGGCACGCTGTGCCTGATAAACACGTGAGACAGAGCGAGAACAGAATGAAATCCCGAACGTCAACCACAACCCAAAACGGCATTGTCACCGAGTACTTCAAGGACGGCTCGGTTTGTGCCGTCGGCAAGGTCAAGGACGGCCTGAAGACGGGCGAGTGGAAGTACTACCTGGTCAACGGCAACTTGAAGGCGATTGGCAAGTATCGTGGCGGCAAGGTCGTCGGCGCGTGGAAATGGTTCCGCGAAAACGGCCAACTGATGCAGACCGGCGCGTTTGACGCCGAAGAGCAGAAGACGGGCGTGTGGAAGCGCTATCATCCCAACGGACAACTGCTCGACGAGGGCCAATTCATCGCCGGCAAGAAAGTCGGCCCCTGGCAAGCCTACAACTCCAAGGGCGAACCAACCAAGACAACGCAGCAAAAACGGTAGGCAACGGACTGCGAAAAAATCCTTGCCGCCGGCTTGCATTCGGCTGCCGGGGCCGCTACGATGCCGGCCTTAGGTGGATTTCTCTTTACCGATTCTCTCATCGGTCCAGCTACTGTCACGGAGCTGAGCATGCCCCAAGTAAGAACCAAGGCGCTAGCAATATGCGCGCACAGCGTGATTCTGATCCTTTCGACCGGCCATTGGGCCGCCGCCGCCGGCGTGTCGTTCAACACGACGTATGGCGATGGCCTATTGGCGCTCGAAGGCACCAATCCGGCGCTGGCCGCCAACATTCAGAGCGGATTTTCCCAGGCGACTTCCATCTGGTCGTCGCTGTTGGGCGATCCGATCACCGTCAATCTCAAGCTCGATTGGGATGATCTCGATTCGAACACGCTGGCCAGCGCGAGTTCGCCCGACGTCTATCAGCCCTACGGCACCGTGTACGCCGCGCTGACGGCCGATCGCACGTCGCCCCACGATTTCACGGCCGTGGCCAACATGCCGCCCACGCCGGCCATCGGTGGGTATACCAACGCCCGCGACGGCACGCGCTACTTCAGTGCGCCCAATGCTTCGTTGGCCAGCACGGTATTGTCGCTCGATCGGGCGAATGCCAAGGCGCTGGGATTGCTCGCCGCTCACGACGCTGGGCTCGACTCCACGATTCGCTTCAACTCCGACTTCTTCGACGACTGGAGCTTCACGCACACGCCCACACCCGGCTTGTACGACTTCGTTGGCGTGGCGCTGCACGAGATCGGCCACGCATTGGGGTTCACTAGCGGCGTCAGCGGCGTCGACTCGTACACCGGCCTCGGTCCCAACGCCAACGTTGACCTGAACGGCCCCGAGCCCGGCATCGGCACGGGAGATAATGTGCCCATCTTCACCGTACTCGACATGTTTCGGCACAGCGACGATTCGAATCTGGTCAGTTCCCAGGCGCTCGAGCTGGGGTCCGGCGGTACGCCCTTCTTTCAGATCGACGGCGCCACGCCCTTGGGCAACTTCTCCACCGGAGTGTACAACGGCGACGGCCGCCAGCCGAGCCATTGGAAGTCGAACGTCGCGGCAGTGATGCGGCCCGCGTCGAGTCGCGGCGGCGTGCAAGACCTGACCGAGCTGGACCTGACCGCCTTCGACGTGATCGGCTATCAGATCGTGCCCGAGCCGTCCACGCTCGTGCTGGCCGCCGTGGCCGCCATCGGGCTGGTGCTCGCGCGCAGGCGCCGACGCTAAGGACAACTTTCCTCGCCCCATCGCGGGAGAGGGACCGCTCGCGGGGG
>JBBDYK010000078.1:1744-7603 GCA_040901665.1 Pirellulales bacterium
GACCGACGCGAAGCGTCGGTCGCGAGCAGGGTGAGGGGCAGCAGTACCAGCGGGGCGCAATGTCCAACGCACCGCTCTGCGCACGATCCCACGCTCAGCTTGCTCGCTTCGTTCGTCGTCGCTCAGCCGTCAACGACGAGAAGTCAGCGCCCGCCCGCCTGCCCTTGACCGCTGGCGCTACAATGAGTGCGTACGACTCTAGTTGTTAATAGCACGTGGGCGCCACGCAGGACAGGAGTAGCCGCCATGCCGTCATTTCATCTGCGACCGATTCACGATGACGCCCCGGAATCGACTGCCGGCGGCACACCTCAGCCCACCGATCCGGCCAGCGAGGAAGCCGCGGCGCTCGACGCCTTTTCAAGCGTCGTGGTGCGCGTGGCCGAAACGATGACGCCGGCGGTGGTCAACATCCGTTCGCGCCAACGACGCGGGGGATCGGGCTCCGGCGTGCTGTTTACGCCCGACGGCTTTCTGCTGACCAATCATCACGTCGTGCAAAACTCGAGTGAGGTCCGCGTGCGATTGACTGACGGCCGCGAACTTTCGGGCCGCGTGGTCGGCGCCGATCCCTGGACCGACCTGGCCGTGGTGCATGCCGACGCCAACGGGCTGCCCTTTGCGTCCCTGGGCGACTCGGCCAAACTCCGCGTTGGGCAATTGGCCGTGGCGATCGGCAGTCCGCTGGGTTTTGATTCCACGGTCACCGCCGGCGTGGTTAGCGCCCAGGGCCGCACGCTGCGCAGCATCACGGGCCACCTGGTCGACAACGTCATTCAAACCGACGCCGCGCTCAATCCTGGCAACAGCGGCGGCCCGCTGGTCGACAGCCGGGGACACGTGATTGGCATCAACACGGCCGTGATCGCCGCGGCGCAAGGCATCTGCTTCGCCATTCCGATCAACGCCGCCAAGCACATCCTGCCGCAACTGTTGCAGCACGGCCGCGTCGTGCGCGGTTATCTCGGCCTGCACGGGCATAACGTGCCGCTGACGCGCGCGCTGGCTCGCCTGTACGACATCACGCAGATTTCGTGCGTCGAAGTCATGGCCGTCGAGCCCGGCGGCCCCGCCGATCAGGCCGGCATCCAGCCCGACGACCTGGTCGTATCCCTGGCCGATGAGCCAGTGAGCAGCGTCGATGACCTGCACAGGCTACTCACCCGTCAAAGCGTCGGCGTACCCGCGTCCGTGATCCTGTTACGAGGTCAGCGCCGGCTGCAACGCTTCGTGCTGCCGGAAGAGTATCCGCAGGTCGAGCGCGAGGGGTGAGTGATTGAGCGAGCGATGGCGGCCATGGTCGTCAGTCATCGGTGAGCTACTCCGAGGCGACAGCTCCGAGAAGTGCGTATGCCTGTGGCAAACGTGTCACACGGTTTGCAACGTCTCATTCAAGAGACCAGTCGCCGAACCGCATGTCAAATAGACTGGGAATTGTATACAAAACAAACCCAGAGGCGGGTGAGAGATGCTCGCGTGAACCTGCGCTGCGCGAGGTGTGCCGCTACTTCGATGACTTCTTTTGGGCGCGCTTTACCGGCTTCGCTGTTAGCAGCTTGTCCAGCGCTTGAGAGAAGCTCATCGGATGAAGCGACAGAGGTTTGTCGTACGTTTTGTGATCCGACTTCTTTTTGGAAACTGACTTTTTCTTGGTCGCTTTAGCGGCCTTCTTCCGTGAGGTTTTAACCATATGAGTGACTCCGTTACAGAACCGAAAAGAATGAAGCTATTTGTTGTCGGGGAGGTGTCTGCCGATCCGGGCGAGTGGCAATCTGAGCACCGCCTAGTGATCGCAGAGAGCGTCGAACATGCTCGCCAGCTAACTGACATTAAGTCTCCAATTGTTGAGGTGTCAATGAGTCTGGCGACCGTCCTGATCTAAGGGAGGAAGGACGCCCTTGCGTGATGTTACTGCTTTCCATCCAACCAGTCTGTGTAGGCGGTGCATGAGGCCGAAAGCGATCTCCAGTGAGATCGACAGGAAGCGCGCCCGTGGCTCTTCAAGTCTCTCGGGAGTAAACATGTCAACGCCCATAACGAAGAACTGCCCCGGACGAGCGCCGTCACGCGGTACTAGCTTTTTGCAGAGCTGAACGATTGAATCCGACTCAAATGTAAGCGGTTCTGGTGAGTGCGCAAACTTGTTTCGTATCTCGGCGATTAGGCGAATATTCGTGAACCAAGTGCTATCGATCAAACCTAACACATAGGCAATGCGAGCGCGGTTGTAGAGCGATCCGATGAGCCCGCTATCTGGCTTAAGAAGCTCTTTGCTGGTGTCACCTGGAACGAAGATGTATTTCAGCGAGTCCAAAAGGAACCGATCAATGAACGACGCGCATAGCAGGGCGCATGGCAGCGCGTCGGGTTCTCTTAGCGCCATCTCAAACAGGGGCTTCAGCTTCTCGTGGTTGCCGCGTTGGTCTGGGCCATGCACGTCGATGAAGAAGTCGTGCGACACTTGCTTCTCCCGAGACGGATTAAGCTATTTGCGAACTAGGTTGCCTATACAGCAATCGCTTGCCGCTCACGCCAAGGATGGCAGCGATCATACGCGCACCGTCCGAAGTCTTGCGGTGATTCCAGCGGAACGAGAACTCGTCAACGTACCGATGCAAATGCTTCTTGGAAAGCTGATGAAATGTTCCGTAGTGGCCTCTCTTGAGCAGGGCAAAAAAGCTCTCCGCCGTGTTCGTGTGTTCGCCGCGTCGGTTGACGTACTGCCCCTGGGAATGCGTGACCTTCGAGTGACCATCCGCGAACGACTTGCCGATCCCGTGGTACTGGTGGGCTTCATCCGTCACGATCTTGGAATCGAAGGACACAAAGGCATGCACGCTACCCTTGATAGTTTCGGAGGTAACTCGCTCCAGGGGCAGCGCACGAGCGCGACCATTCCGCTCGACCAAGACCATAACCGCATGCTTGCCAGCGCTTCCGGCAATGCCGCCGCGCCGTTTGTTGGCATGCTTGTTCTTTTCCTTGCCGCCAATAAAAGTTTCATCGCACTCGACCTTGCCCTTGAGGGACTTCGGCGGGCTTGTGTCGCGCATCGCTTCACGAATCCGATGGGTCACAAACCAGCCGGTCTTTGGCGTGACGCCAAGCTCGCGGCTAATCTGCAAGCTACTCATGCCCTTCTTGCTGGAAGTCAACAGGTGAAGCGCCATGAGCCATTTGCACAGCGGGAGCTTGGAATCTTCAAAGATCGTACCCACGCGCACGGTGAACTGCTTGCGGCACTTCTTGCACTTGTAAACGCCCTTGCGAACCGGACTCTTAGAACCTGGCTTCGCGGTCAACGTATACGCTTCCTTGCATTTGCAATGTGCGCATACCGGGCCGTTCGGCCAGAGGCGCGATTCAAGGAAGTCGCGCGACGCATCTTCGTCCGCGAAAAGATGGGACAGCGTGGCAAGATTAAGGTCTTTCGGTTCCATCGTCCTAACTCCATGTGGTGTTTCGATGTCCGAATTTTACCAATTCCAGTGGGTTTGTCAAGTATACAATTCCCAATAGACTTGACACCTCGGTGTGTCTAGTTTATCATACATCCATCAGCCGTTTCATGGGCTCCATTTTTCCCGTGTGGAGGTGGTGATGAACGCGATGGAGAAAGTTGCTTGGACTGAGTTGCTGGTTTCGGTGGTGGCGGTTGCTACTGCTTCCTGCCTGTACCCTTGGCTGGGAAATGGTGCGGCGAGCGCCTTTGCGCTGATGGCGCTGGTCACTCTTGGCGCCGTTTTCCTGCGGCGGCGTGGGAATGTGATTGTCGTGGACGAAAGGGATCGTGAAATCGCATCAACGGCGACGCGCACGGCAACCGCCACGGCTTGGATGACACTGTTGATCGTGCTGGCCGTCGCTTCGCTGTGGTCGAACTACCGCGAGGAGCATGCGGTTTCCACGGCGTTTCTCAACTGGCTCATTTGGGCGCAATTCGCCCTGATATTCGCAGTCAGGGGATTAGTCGCCGTCGTTGCCTATCGGAGGCAGCCGCATGCCGCGTAAATCGGAGCCGACGTTGAGCAATTGCGTTCGCAAGCTTCGCGCGCAGCAGCAGGGCATGACCCAGCAAGACCTGGCCGACCGCGTCGGCGTGACGCGCCAGACCATCGTCGCGCTGGAAGGCGGAGCCTACACGCCCTCGCTCGCACTGGCTCTGCGTATTGCCAGGACATTCAAGAAAACCACGGAAGAAGTGTTTCGACTCGACGATTGATCCTTCACAGGCAGAGCCAATACCCTCGGAGGTCCGAACACTAACCCGACGCGCGAGCGAGGGCGAATCATGACGACGCCGTCCTTCTCCCTCGCTCGCGCTTCGGGTTAGTGTCGGTTCGTTCTGGCTTTGCCGGTTCCACCGCTTATTCCGCGGTGCGGGGTGGAACCATCGTCCTGGCCCGCAGAGTTTCACAACCGTTCTTTAGCCGGCGCTTCTTGCCGGACGATAGAGACACTGCCGCTCATGGATGAGTTTGAGGATTGGGTAAAGCCGCCGGATGGTGGCAGGCGGCCGGCGCGCAGCGTGCGCTTCGGAAAATCCTCTCGGCTCAATGCGTGTCACGGAAACGACTTGTTAGCCCTGTGGTCGTAAATCCAGGCATGCCGTGACAAAACAAATCCCCAGCTATCTGAAGCTCGTTACCGATACTACTGCTGAGACGCCATTGCTGGCCAGCGAAGACCTGGCCGCCATGGCCGACGTCGCCCGCACGTTCACGCAGGCGACCGGCTGGCAACTGAACGTCGACGCGGCCAACACGCCCTCCGAGAATTCCAGCCTGATGTGGTCCGCCCCGGTCAATCCGGGCGTCGGAGCTTCTCCCGGGCACATCGGGCTTTTTAACTTCTCGGACAGCGCCCACGAGCCGCGTGTCCACTTGGAAGACGCCGCCGCACTGGCCGACTCCGTCGGCAAGTTGTGGGCCGAACTGATCGCCACGCGCCGGGCGCTCTGGCAACGCGAAGCCGAACTCGCCGCGGGCGTGCCCCTGGTGCTGCGCGAGGACGAGCACACGCCCCCCTTGAGCCAGCGGCTCGAAGCCGTGCTGCGCGGCGGGGCCGAAGCCGTCGGCTGCGATGCCGCGGCGCTCTATATGCTCGACCCGGCCACCACCGAGTTGAAGCTGCGTTCAAGTTGGGGCCTGCCGCAGAAGCGCCTGGCCGATCCCGCTCGTCCGCTGCGCGGATCGTTGGCCGATCTGGAAGCATTGCTCGGGCACGCCGTCGTGCTGGCCGACAGTGAGTTGCACTCCTATTGGAAGGTCCCCGAAGAAGGCTTTGCCGCCTGTGTGTGCGTACCGGTTTCGAGTCCCACGATTCCCTTAGGCACGCTGTGGTTCTTCAGTCGCCAGGAGCGCGATTTCACCGACCCACAAACCAACATTCTGGAAGTCGTGGCCGGCCGCATCGCCTCGGACCTGGAGCGCGAAGTGCTGGCGGACGAAGCGCTCCTGTCGCGCGAGCAGACCAAGCAAGTCATCGCCGCGCAACAATCGCAACACGAACAATTGCCCACGGTGGCTCCGATGGTCGACGGCTGGGACGTGGCAGCCCGCGTGTCGAATTCCCGCAGCATCGGCGGCACGTTCTACGACTGGTTCGCGCTCGACGACGGCAGTCTGAGCGTGCTGGCCGGCGACTCGGTCGAGTCGGGCGTGGCCGGCGCCCTGACCGCCGCGGCGCTACGGGCTTCGGCCCGCGCCATCGCGCCCCAGCGGAAGGCCATCGAACGACTGCTGGACAAAGCCAACTCCATTCTGTGGACCGGCTCGGCCGGCAACCAACGCGCCGGCCTGGTTCAAGCCATCCTCACGCCCGGCGACCCAACGGCGCGGCTGTCGGCCGCGGGTCCGT
>JBBDYK010000079.1:0-5872 GCA_040901665.1 Pirellulales bacterium
CTGAATCCCCGGATCGTGCAGCCGCGCATCGAGGTCCGTGTCGAGGGCGAATGGATCTTGGTACACTTGGGCTAAGAGCCTGGCGACAAAATAGCCGGGGACTTTCCCAATTTTTCGGCGGGCACTAATCCGTAGGATTGTCGGCGAGAAAAATGGGACTGTCCCCCTCTCCCCGGCATTTTGTCCCCACGCTCTAAGAAGCTTTCGAGGGCCAGGCAACTCGCAACGAGTCGCGTGCATTGATCGAATACCGCCCGTTTTGCAACTTCGATTCACCGCAGATCGCTGAAATCTGGCGACTCCAGGGCTCCCAGCGTAGCCTGATGCAGCCGATGTCGGTCGCCGTCCTGGAACGGTACGTCTTTTCGCGACCGTACTTCGATCCGCACGGGCTGATCGTGGCCACGGATGCCGAGCGCGTGATCGGTTTCGCACATGCCGGCTTTGGCCCCAGCGAGGACGAATGCGCGCTTTCCACCGAGCAGGGTGTCACCTGCCTCGTCATGCTGCGGCCCGAGATCGATCGGTCCGTGGCCGGAGAATTGTTGGCCCGTTGCGAGTCGTATCTGCGCGGTAAGGGATCCATTCGCTTGCTGGGCGGCGCCTGCTTTCCCTGCTCGCCGTTTTACTACGGGCTGTACGGTGGCAGCGAGCTCTCGGGCATCATGGACAGCGATCCCAAGATGCAGGCCGTATTCACCGACGCCGGTTATCGCGAGTTTCAGCGTTCCTTCGTCATGCGCCGCGACCTGGGGCAATTTCGCCCGGCGGTCGACCGCCAGCAGATGCAGATCCGTCGCAACAACACGCTGGAAATCGTGCCGGACCCGCCGCCGAACACCTGGTGGGAAGCGTGCTTGTTCGAACCGCTGGAACGAACGATGTGCTACCTGGCGCCGCGCCGCGGCGGCGGACCGGCGGCGCGCGCCTATTTCTGGAACATGGAGACCATGCTCGGCGCCTGGGGCGTCCGTGCCGTGGGCATCGCCGACCTGGAAGTCGCCGCCGAACACCAGCGGCAAGGGCTCGCCCGTTTCTTGCTGGGCGAGGCCTTTCGCTACCTGCACTCCCAAGGCTATTCCGTGGCCGAAGTCCACGTGCCGACCGAAAACGAGCCCGCGCTAGCCGCCTTTCGCAGCCTGGGCTTCGACACCGTCGACCAGGCCGTACAGTACGAAAAGCCGTGAGCGGTCGCGAGTATTGAACCTGCGCCGCCGCTCGTTGGCTCAGCGGCTGTGCGACTGTCGCAGCAGCGCCACGTGGTCCATCAGTTGCTGCTCGACCTGGCCAGGCGGCGCAGTCAGAACCCGCGCTGACAAGGGGCCGGTCTCGGCCGGGGTCGTCAGCGATTGGAGATAACCTTGCAGCACCTGCCGGCGCTCGGGAGTGCTCTCCAGCAGCAGGTGTACCCAGGCCCAGCTCTCGGCATAGTCCGACTGCGTCATCGCGCCGGCATCGGCCAATTGCTCCAGCCGCCGCAGGTCGGGGCGTCGCCCACGCTCGAACTCGACGGACAACTGCTCCACGTGCGGCTGGTTAACGCCGTTCATGCCGCGCGGCACTTCGAAATACTCGGCCAGCCCTTCATCGAGCCACAGCGGCAAACGCGGCACCACCGCGTGCAAATAACCGTGCGCCACCTCGTGCCGCAAATCTTCGGCCACCCGATCGCCCCAATACGCATACACCGTAAGCCGCGTGTCCGTTTCCACGAAGAACGCGCGTCGCTCGGGCAAGTTCGGAAAGTAGACCCGCATGTACGCGTCGAGATCCTCCGCCGAGGGAAACAAGTAGACGTGAATCGGCTCGTCCGAAACCGCCAGTCCCAGCGTGGTGCTCAAGCGCGAGCGCTGCAATTGCAGCTCGTCGAGCAGGCGATGATGCTTGGGCAACGGCGCATCCGAGTGCACCACGAGCTGATCGAGCACCAGGCTGCTGCGCTGCGGCAGGGCAGGGGCCGTCCGCAGTCTCGCGCAGCCGCACGCCAGGCAACCAAATACGATCAGCATCAGCCACACGCGTGCGGTCATCCATGACCTCTCGAAACGTTCGTGGCCGCAACGGGATCGACGGAGAAAACTTTGGCTTGCGCGACGCGCTGGGGCGGTGCTATCGCCCGGCGGTCGCCCGCGAATCGATCAAGGCATCGAGCTCCTGCTTGAGCCGCGGCAGAATCGCATCGTAGCGAAAGGCGCCCAATTCCCGGCTGCCGCGCTTGAGATTGACGAAATTCGGCCCGCACCACAAGCCCAGATCGGCGTCGTCGGTTTCGCCCGGACCGTTCACGCGGCAGCCCATGACAGCAATCGTGATAGCGTGCTCGGCCGCATAGCGCGTCATTTCCTTAACGTCTTGCGCCAACTCGATGAAGGCTTCGTTCTCCACCCGCGAGCAACTGGGGCAGCTAATGATATTGAGCGTATCGCGGCCGAAATCCACGACGCTGCGCACCCGGCCCGCGGCAATGTCGGCCAGAATCTGCCGGCCGGCGGCGATCTCTTCCGGCTTGCGCGCATTGGGCACGGTCAGCGAGACGCGCACCGTGTCGCCAATGCCGCGGCTGATCAGTTGCTCGAAGGCGATCCGCGTCTTGATGATTCCATCCGGCGGCAAGCCGGCTTCCGTCACGCCCAAGTGCAGCGGCACGTCGGGCCGCTCGGCCGCGAAACGCCGGTTGACCTCGATCACCTTGGCCGGATCGGAGTCTTTCAGCGACACGCAATAACGCGTGAAGCCCAGCGAGTCTAAGAATTCGCAGTGCTCCCAGGCGCTGGCCAGCATCGGCGCCAACGAATCTTCGGCCGCGTATTGCTCGAGCTTGGCAGGATCGACCGAGCCGCAGTTGACGCCCACGCGCAGGGCGCAGTCGTGCTCGCCCGCCACGTCCACCAGGAACTTGACCTTATCCTGCCAGGGCTTCTCGCGCTCGTGATGGTAAAGATGCCCCGGGTTGTAGCGCACCTTGTCGACGTGCGGCGCCACGGCCGCGGCCAGCCGGTAGTTCTCTTGCAGATCGACCGCCAGGTTGGCGCGCGTTCGTTTGCGAATCTCGGCCAGCGCTTCGGCGTCCTTGGGACTGTCCACCGCGATCCGCACCACGTCGGCCCCGGCTGCCAGCAGGTCGTTCACCTGCGCAACCGTGGCGGCAACGTCCTGCGTGCGCGTGGCCGTCATGCTTTGCACCGCGATCGGATGACCGCTGCCCAAGGTCGCGGTGCCGATGCGAACGCTGCGCGTCGGATTGCGGGGTAAATCCACTGGCAATTCGCCTCCCATCGCTCGGGCGCCCCCGGCTCACCATGGCCACGGGTCGCTGTAACTTCCAAAATAGCAATTGCTTGCTGTCAACGCGAGTCGACCCGCAATCGTTGCTCCCGCGCCGATCCAAAAACCGTTCAAGCGGCGCCGGTCTAACGCTGACCGTCGGCAACGCCTCGCCGACCCGCAAAGTTTTGCCACGGGGACTAAAGTCCCCATTCCGCTTAATCCGATGTCCTAGGGTGTGAATCATACCTCAGAGGGGCATGGTCTCCAAAGGTTGAGTACTCATGACGGGCGGATGGACCAAGGCAAGTCGAACGGAGTCAATGGCCATGAATACGCGAACCTGGCTTGTTCTGTGCATTGCGATAGCACTGGCGGTGCTAGCGGCGCCGCTGCCCTCGCAGGCCGATCTGCCCACGCTGTTTCGCAAGAAGACGGTGCCCAGCGCCAAAAAGCCCCCGACGATGAACGGCCTGGCCCGGCTGGTCACCCACCTGGAGGACGACTTGCGCAAGTACGGTTCGATCACCGTCAAAGCGCCCGACGTGTGGGGCGAATCGACCTTGATGTCCATGGTGCAGGAATACGAGCGCTACATGCGCGTCGACGCCGAGGACTTCGAAGCGACCATGCAGGGCTACATCGCTCGCGCCGACCAGGCGTCGTTGCAGGCCGAGTTCTCCATGGGCCTGGCCGCCTCGAACGCCGCCGAGGCCAACAACACGACCGTCGTCGAAGCGCCTCCGACCTCGTTCGCACCGGTGCCCGGCACGCCGTTTGAAATGTTGCCAAAGGATTTCGACAAATTCAAGCTTTCCCTCGAACCCACGGAACAGACGCGCGAGCACTCGGTCTTTCTCAAAGTCAACCAGGCGCTGCGGCGCACGAACTTGGGCGACGACAACAGCCGCCAGCCGGGCTACACCTCGTACGTGTTGCGGTTCCCCGTGTCCGTCATCCCCGGACGCGACACGTTCCAAGGCTGCGCGGCGGTGGTAAATCTGCGGGCGCGCATCGTGCTGGGCGAAAATCACCTTCACGACACATTCCCGCGCCTGGCCGCCTCCGACGCCGCGGCCAAAGTCGCGCAATGGGTGCTCGTGAACTGGGACAAACCGGTTATGAAGTGCCAGGAGCTCAAGCCGGCAGACGCCGCCAAAGATTGGGCACCATCGGCTAGGGGTGTAGCCGAACCCACGCTTGCCGTCACCGACAAAGCGGTATTGGCCTTGTATGGCGAAGACAATCTCAACGTGCTACGCGGGCTCGCGCGTTTCCATTTCGACACTCGGCCCAAGGCCGACGATCTCGAACGCTTCCTGTTCGGCTACTTGATGCAGGTTCATCTCAATCTCGAACGCCAAGGCGCCTATTCACTCTTTGCCGAGCAGATTCTGGAGACCGGTCGAGACTTCGCGCAGGGTTGCTTGCAACAAGTCGAAGGACTACGCCGCACCGTCCGCGATGAGATTGCCAGGCACTACGCTCTTGAGGGAGATCCGTGTCCTGGCGGCGCGTGTGCCAGCCCTTGCCAGGCCAACGAGACCGCCGCCGGCGGCTGGATTCTGCTGGCACAGTCGGCGATCCTGGACCTCGATATCAAGCGATTGTTGCGTGCGCAGGATGGATCGTACGCGTTGCCCCCGGATGCAAACTCACAGGAGGTGCGCTTCTTCGAACCGTTCGGCGAACCATACTTGGAGGCGTCGGCCGTCTGGAACCAGTTGATCGAAGCGTCGTTCCCAGTGCACTTGTTCACGCTCGATCCGGTCGTGGAACAGCAAAACTACTACGACGCGTTCAGCCGCCGGCGCGAACTGCAACTGGCCATGGCCATGGCCGTCGCCAAGGGGGAAATGCGAGCGCGCGCCGCCGTGCGCTTCACGCGGCAATTGTCGCTCGACATGCTGGCCATCGGCTTGAACCGGACGGCCGTGGCCTATGCCGCCGACAACGACACGTTCGGCTGGTACTTCTATCCCCGTCTGCAATCGCCGCCGGAGGAATCCAGCAACATCGCGGCCTTCGCGCGATTGCTGTGGTCGACCGGTCCCACGCGAAAATACGACCTCAGGCATCGGCAACTCGAGCCAGGGATCCGCGAATGCGAGGCCGTGATCGTCATGCCTGCCTTCGTGCCGAACTTGAAAATCGACATCACCACCAATTGGGAACGACTGGTCAAGCCAGGCGCCATCAAGGTCGACTACGTCAAGATGATCGACGAAGCAGCCATGATTCAACAGGCCGTCGGCTATTCCTCCGGCGTGACCGATCAGGAGTGCTACCGGCCGGAAGACTACGATATCTTGTGCAGTCGCATCGACCAGTTGGGAAAGATGCTGCCCATGCAGCAACAGGTCGTGCGATTGCCGTTTCCCTATGTGCTAGGTGGCACGGAGCTCTTTGATAGCGGCAACCATCATCTCCCGCCCAGGCTCATCGAGTACTACGGGCTTGAGTGGCTGCCGATGGCCAAGGCCGAGTCCAAGGGCGCCTCCGATCCCAAACCCGCCCCAGGCCAGGGCGGGGCGGGCGGATTGGCCGGCGGTGGTGGTGGCGGCGGCGGAGAAGGGGCTGGAGGTGGCGGAGGTGGCGGACTGCTCGG
>JBBDYK010000079.1:5882-7595 GCA_040901665.1 Pirellulales bacterium
ACTGCTCGGCGGCGGCGGTGGCGCCGGCGGCGGCAGCATGGTCAACGTCACCACCAACGTCGGTACCACGCCCGCAACTGCGTCCGCGGCCAAGGGTGGCGACTCGGGTGTGTATTTCTTTCTCTCGGGCAGGCACTTCCATCCCACGCAAACGCACGTGATCGCCGGCGGCGTCAAGAGCGACTCGCTGGACGCCACTCCCGTCGGCGACGTTATTCCCAAAGTGGCCGACGTCGTCGTCATCAGCCGCGAGTTGCTCCGCGTGAAGTTGACCGGCATCAATCCGCAACTGACGAAATGCTGCATCTCCGTGTACGTCGCCACGCCGGCCGGCGTGTCCAACGCGCTGGCGATTCCGCTCGAAGGCACGTGCCCCGAGGCGTGCATGCCGCGATCCCCAGCCGACGGCGGTTGTCTCTCGAGCTGCTGTTCCGGTTCTTACAAGCTCGACGGCACGCTGAAAGGCGGCGAGCAGAAAGGGTGTGCCACCAAGATCGATTTCACTACGACTGATCCCAATCTGGCCAAGCTCTTGACCAACAAGGATCCAAAAGCCAAGCCTAAGGAACTCGTCGCCAGCGTTTATGTGCCTCTCGAAGGAGGCTCGATCTGCATCCCACTGGACGGCTCGGCAAAGGTCTCGCTGAAACAGCCCGTCACACCGAATAAGTATCAGCTTGCGATTGACGGCTACTCCCTCGCCGAGAAACTCAGCGGTAGAGGCTTCGCCAAGATCGAGTTGAAGGATTTCATGATCGGATACCCTGACAAAGTCGGCCTGCGATGCCTCACCGGAGTACTGGCGGTGACATCGTTGCAGCCGGGGATCGTGGCGACACCATCGCCATCTCACGAGGTGATCTACACGCCGTTTCAGTCGGAGTGCCCGCTCCTTCCAGCAGCGCCAGCCACAAGCCGAGGATTGACGGACGAGAACCCGCTACGCGATGTTCCTGCAATAGTCCCGAGCGATGCGCCTGACGACGCGCCGTTTTCCGCCCCCGACGACTTGCCGGTCCTCGACGACAATGCCCCACCGGCTCCCACCGGCGCGCGCCGACCGGGAACCGCGCCCTTGCACGGCGGCGCTCCGGCAGTGCAGCCTGCGTCGTCCGTCCAGCCAATGCCGCTTGACAAGGCGGCGCTGCTCCGGCCGGTGAGATTGCCGCCGATCCGCGATACGTCGGTTCGACAAGCCGCCGCCTGGGAACAATAGCAACAACCGACAGCGCCAACGCGCGCTGTCGGTTGCCAGAATCGGCAATCTGCGACGTCACTGGTCGCTGCCGTCAACCCGTTCCCGCAACTTCGCAATCGCCTCGTCGTACACGGCGCGCACCTGTTGGCGTTGAGCGTCGTTGGCGAACACGGCTTGCTTCTCGATCTGTTGCCAATCGTCTTGCATTTCGGCCAGTAGTCCGCGCGCGACTTGGGCGTCGAACACACCTTGTCCGTGGAACTGCACATAGACGGGGCTGGTGTGCGAGAACAGCTTGCCGCCGAATTCGTTCGCCGGAAAGACTTCCGGCGCCGCATCGCGCTCCACCGCCGGCGGAGGCGGCGTGCGCACCGCCAGCCACGACGGCGCGTCGATCTCGACCGCGAGTTCCATTTCCGCCGCAAAGTGCCGACCATCCGCAACGCTGGGCGCTGTAGCAATCACCTGGCCGTTGCGCACCAATTCGATCTTTTGAAAATCCGTACGGCCCGATG
>JBBDYK010000080.1:0-7562 GCA_040901665.1 Pirellulales bacterium
CAGCCAGCATACGAATCTGACGCAGGCCGCCTTCGAGAACGCGGTACTTGAACCGAACATCGAAGACGGTCGTGCCGGGCCGCACTTTGACCCAAATGAGTTCTTCGACTTCGATGTCGGCCGTGGCCGTTTCCATGCCGATGCCTGCCGGCCAGCGTACGGAAAGCCGGTCGCTGGCGCCGAGTTGAGCATGGATTCGCCTCTGCTCTTTCTGCGATTGAACCAGTCCTCGCGCCGTGGGTACTTCGATCGTGGGCGCATCGGATGGCAAGCTCAACTCGATTTCGGCGCCGGCCATGGGTGGGATCGCCAGGTCAAAACCCGCACTGGCCCCATAGGCTCGCAAGCGCGTCTGCAGATCGAGTTCGAACCGGTAGCGTTCGGCGGAGAGCGTTCCCAAATCCAGCGCGTCACCAGCGGCCGTCCATGTGACAGGGATGGCTCGACCATCGAGCCGGGCGCCCAAAACGGCGTCGCTAGCGGCATCGCGCGGGAATGGCACGCGGACTGGCGATTGCGCCGACAGCACGGTCAGATCGAAGGTCGCCTTCAACTGCGTCACGCGCAGCTGCTTTGTCACGGGATCGCGCGTCAGGTCGCCCCGATAGGCGATGCGCGTTATTAGCCAATCCTTGGGCATCCCACTCGCCGCGGAGGCCAATTGCGACAGCCGCTTGAAGAGCTCCGCAGGCACGTAGTATTTGCCGCCGTCGAGTTGCTGCTCGTCGTCGACCGGGACGAACACACGATAGAGCGCAGCCGTGGGGGCGGGCTCCTGGCTGGCTTTACGAGGCGCTTCTGGCAAGACCTGTGGTGTCGCGCTGGCCGCCGGCGTTGGGACCGTGGCGTCGGGAATCGGCGCGGCCGACAAGGGTTGTGCGGCGGCCCGCGGAGCGGCATTGGCGCAGATCGCAGCGGCCAGCAACAGCCCCGCGACGGGATGTGGAATCCTGGCCCCCGAGCGCCCGCTACGTGACGGGGTTTCGCGTTGCGGGACTTCGCGTGGACGAACGCGCATCAACCGCAGGCCCAGACAAACCAGCACGCCCAAGAACGCCGCGCTGCCCAGTGGGGCGTAAGCCATCGGCAACAACAGGGCCGACAACCCGGCCAGCGAACCTGCTACCAGCAGCGACGCCGGCGGCTGATTGCGACGCCAAATCCCAACCGCGACGACGGCTAGAAAGATTGGCCACGCCAACGACTGTACGGCCGCGGTGTGCACGATGCGCACTTGAGGCGACGCGGATCGCGAAGCGCGCACGGTGTAGGTGAGCCAGTCGCCGGTGTCGCGGTTGACGGCAGTCGCGGTCTCCATGGATTGCCAGGGGAGCGCGCCTCGACCAGTCATGCTCTGCCAGGCGGCTAGCGAGCGATATCGAGAGTCGGCGCCGGATCGGTCGGCGCGATCGAGCTCGTCGGCGAGTGATCCCTCAACGACAGAAAACACGACGCCATCGTCGCGGTCGTCGATGTGGCGAGCCTCGCCGGCGATCGTCGCCGAAGCGGTCAGTGCCATCACATCGCGCCATACCAGCACTCCCAACTTGGCTTGGCGCAACAAGGCTGTGCCGCGTTGGGCCGGCGAATCGCCAGGCTGAAATCGCACGCGCGCCTGAGGATCCAATCGCAGCCAACTGAGACCGTCGGCATCGATCAGCACCGTATGCCCGCTGACTGCGACATCTTGGGCGCTGAGTGACAGCAATTGGCCCCAAGTCAATTCGGCTTCGGCGGCTCCGGACAGATACTCGGTCAATCGCGTACCGAGCGATTCGACGAACTGGCGTCCGCTTGCGGTTTCGGGGCGCGTGTCGTCGCCGGACGCCAGGTGTCGCCAATCGCTGGCGACTAGCGGATTGAACGTTTCCGCCTGGCGATCGCGCCCCAGAAACCCGAATAGGCGCTGCGTCAACGTCAAGGACGGTAGACCGTCGATCGAAAACCGGGAGGCCGTTTCGGGAATCTCGTAACCGGGCGGCAGCCAAACCGTCCATTGACTGGCCACGACTGGAATATCGACTTGGGGAAACGCCGCCGCGACGGCGCGGGCAATCACCGGCAAACCGTCGGGCGTTGCATAGTAGAGCGTCAACGTGGCGAACGCGCGACCCGGCGGCAAATCGACGTTGAAGCCCGCCTGGTCGCCCGCCGTCAGCACCAATTGCAGTCGCTCTTCGTCGATCCAAGCGCCATGCAGGCTGGCATGATCCGGCAATTGGACGTGGATGCGTTGGGTACCGGCCGTCTGAACGCGCAGGGTGGCCCAATGGACGGCCATATCGCCGCCGGCAAAACGCGAATCGAGCCGGCTGTTCCAGACCCAGGCGCCGGATGTGCCCTGTGACGGACGAGCGGGAGCCACGCTGACAGCCGCCTCGCTGCCCAGATCGTCGCGTCCCGGTTGATAGTGATAGGTGGCGCGGGCTGTCTGATATCGATCCGCCTCGAGCAACTCGGCCGGCACCGACGACAAGCGGCGATTCTTGATCGCGACGTCGGCCGCGCCGACCGCGCGAACTGTCAGCGTGCCGCGCTGCACGGCCGCCTGCGCCACTTGCGCCAGGCTCAGCGGTTGCAGCTCCTTCAAATCGATGGAACGAACGGCCCGTAGCTCGAACGGGCCCGGGCGCGCCAACTGCACTGTCACCTCCCAGGCCTCACCACCGCCGGGAAGTCCGACCTGCGATTGCTCGCCCTCGGTCAAGGGTCGAGCGGAAAACTGCCCCGTGTTTGCTCCCGCCAGGTTCCACTCCAAGGGAACATCGCGGGCCTGGGAGAAGCGAACCACGAGCCGATCGACCCGCGATGTTTCCGGCGTGCATTGAATCGTATAGGTTTCCGTCAGCACATCGTCGTGCACGGCGGCATCGATGCGAATATCGGCGGAGTAGCTTGCTCGTCGGCGTTCAAGTTGAACGGATGAGCGGGCGAACGCCGCGTCGGAGACAAAGAGTGTTCCGACGGGGGGCTGCGAGAACAAACGCAACTGTTCCGGTGACAACTTGAGCGGATCGAATCGACTCAAATCAGTGTCTTCGGCCCAGTTCAGCTCGACGCCCTCGATTCCACGCACGCTCATGAGCGGTTCGCCGGTGGGCCGTTCATCGAAGCTGAGCATGATTAGCTTGCTCGAGTCGAATGAAGGAGTCGAGGGAAGGGGCCGATGTCCGCGAACAACCAGCTTTGCTGCGCGCGTCGGAGTGACTCTTTGCTCCAGTCGCACCTTAAGCTGCGGCTGGCCCGAACGTGCTTCGTCGATTTCCCATTCCAGCGGCCGGCTGGTGTCGCCGTCCTCAACCGAGTCAATCATCCAGGCGGGGGTGACATTGGCTTGAACATAGCGGCGATCGCCGCGCAACGTGCTGGCCAAGATTGTCTGGCGGCCGGTGATCTGATTGAGGCCGACCTCGATGCTCGCTCCACTGTCGATGCGTAATCCTTCGCTCGGCACGCCCAGCAACACTTCCGCCGACGCGCCCGGGCGAAAGAATTGGATCTCGACGGATTCGCCGCTGGCCGGTGCCGGCAACGCGGCCACGCGAGATTGTTGACAACCGTCCGTAACCAATTGTTCAAGCACCAGGTCGCCGGAAATGAGCAGCGTGGCGGTGCCTTCTTGCCAGGCCATGCCGTCGGCGCGAATGCCCGGCAGGCGCCAGCGCGTTCCCACCGTCAGCGGCGCCACGGCCGAAAGCTGCAGCACGCGACCGGTGCCGTCAATGGGTTCAGGCAACTGCAGCACCACGCGCGTGGCGCCCGACTCGGCGACTGCGCTGGCCGCAAACGGTATTTGCAGCTCGCCAAATCGCGCCGCGATCAGCCGCAATTGCGGGTCCAAGTCGACGGCAATTCTTTGCAGCGGCTCGCCGTGGATATCCAACATCAATTGCGTGCGCGCCGTCACGCCGCCGGGCGACAACTCGTAGGTCGTGGCCTGCCGCAAAAGGGTCAACGGGCGGCGCTCCGGGGTTGCACCTTCGGCGGCAACCCGCAAGTCGGCCCCGCGATGTCCACCAAGTTCCACGGTCCAGCGGTTCGATTGCGCCGTCGGGCCCTCCCCCTCGCTGGCAATTCCGCGATCGACGAAAAGGTCCAGGTTCTTGGGCAAATCGAGCGTCAGCCGCGTGATCGGACTTAGCGGCACCTGGAAGTCGAAGCCGATACCTCCCGATGCCGTGCGCTCGGCGCGGAGCGACCAGGGGATGTGCAGCCGGTCGCCTTCGACCACGACGCGACAACCTCCAGCGGGCCCGCTACCCATCTCGGCGGGCTTTGCGCCCTGGTCCAGCCAGCGTGCCGCTCCGAGCGCAAGCGACCAGGGTGCAAGCTCCAGCAGGGCGGGTGCTTGTGAATTGCGAACCAGGTGCAACGTGGCTTCGCCGACCAGCAAATCCCCGCCGTCGAGCTTCGCGGTGTACTCGGACCGTTCGATCAGCGCCGCGCCGGCGCCCGGAGCCCCGATCTCGCCGGCGTGCACGGCTTCAACCAGGCGCCGAAAGTCGCCCGCGTCAATCGGCAAATAGCTCTGGGTCCATGTGCCCTTGGCGATCTCGTCGGCCGGTATGTAGCTGCGGTGAAATTTCGGCGCCGATTCGTCGCTCTGCGCCGGCGGCGCCGCGGGCTGGGCGGACGCCACTGTGCACAACACGACCAGCGCCAACGCACCTGTCAGCCAGAGCGGGGGCGTGCGAGTGCTGATCATGGCGGGCTCTCCGGCGCTGAAGAGGGCACCAGCGGGTTCGTGGCCGTCGAGGGCTGCGAAACGCTTGCCGCGGGACGCTGGTATGCTTCGGTGAACGAACGGTCCAGCGATTGCGAACTGCCGCGAACCGGTGCGGCAGCCGCGACGGGGGGACGCACCGATACGCGCGCCAGGATGAACGCCAGCACGGCGAGCACCACACCCAGACTCGCCGCTTGTGCCACCAGCACGGCCGATTCGGGATCGATTGCTCCCAAGGCGGCTATGCCCACCGCGGCAACCAGTAACGCGGCAGGATGCCGAACTTTCGGCCAGTAAATCAACACCAATCCACACATCAACAAAGGCAATGATGCCAACAACACGAGCCTTGCACGACTGATCGTATGGAGGTGCAGCGGCTCGGCGACGCCGACCGTGCTGAACAAGTAACAGTTGGAAGAGTCAGCATCGCTCTGCGGCGGTTGCGCACCGTCGGCAACCGCGCCCTGGGCGACGGGCTCCGTCGCCGGCGCGGCGCCAATCCAGCGTTCCAGGTCGCGGTGGTTCAGGGATGGTTCGCGGCGCCACAGCAGGTTGTTCCAGGTCCAGCGAAACTCCCGAGCATAGCTCGGCGGTGCTCCCAACACGTGTTCCGCCGCCGGCAGGATCAGTTGCCAATACACTTGCTGGACCCAGCTGCCGGGCCTGATCTGCGGCGCCGTCAGCGCCAGCGCACCCTTGGGTGGCCGGTCGTTGAAGAAGTAACGCAATTCGAGCAGGTGTTGCCCGTTGGAAGAGTTGGGCATCGTAAGCGTCAACTCGCGCGCGTCGCCGGCCAGATCGAGTGGTTGTGCCAGGCGGCGGCCGTCGAGTTCGAGCGATGCGAGATCCGCGCCCGCCGGCAGCGCCACGCGCAATTGCGGCTCGGTGGTCGTCAATCGAAACACGGCTCGATCCTGTCTTCGCGAATCGGTCAGCCGTGTCTCGATCCAGGCCTGCTCGATGGTGGTGTTGTGATCCAGTTGCCTCCGTTTGAGGCTCACGGCCAGGTCGATGAAGGAGATCGCGCTGTTGGCGGTCAACAGTAGTGCCGGGGGAGTGGCCGAGCGCAATTGCGACGTTTTGTCGATCCAGGGACCCTTTGGATAGGTGACCAGGAGTCCCGGTTTGGAGACCACGGTCAGCTCATTGGAGATGAGCGAGCCTTCACTCGGAATCACCAACGGCACGTGGACCAGCGTATTCACCTCGTCGGCAAGTTTTGCGTGAGGCACCGAGTACTTGACTTGCAGCTCGCAACGTCCGATGCGCGGCGCAGGCAAGCTGACGCGCAGCGGCACCACCCCGGATGCCTCGACTCCGTCGCGCTCGCGCGACGCCGTCGGCGTCAAGCGCTGGCCGTCGAGCGACAGGCTGACCTGTTCGGGCCGCAGTCCTCGGGGAACTCCCAACAGCAGATGATCCGTCGGCTCGTACGAAATCCGATAAGCGACGCGTTGGTCAACGAGCGTCGCCTGCTCGTCGAATTCGATCTGGGTCGACAGCGCGGCTGCGATCTCTTGCCGGTGAACTTTGATCGAAGCCACGACCGTGGGCGCATCGCCGGCCGTGCGAAAATAGAGCAGCTCTTGCTGGCGCTCCGGGAGGTCGAGCGTCTTGGGACGCACGGGTTGCGGGGCCAGATCGGTCGATTTTTCCGGGTCGATCAACAGTTCGACATTGTCGGCGGGCACGATGGTCACACTGGCGGCGGCCACGGATTCGCCGCGCGGCAGGGGAAACTGCAGCGCTAGCGTCCCCATCTCGACCGGGATGTTCTGCCGTGCTTCGAAGGTCACTTCGAGCTCGCCCGAACTGGCTTGCAGCAGCGGAATCACCAAAGGGCTGTTCTGTCCAGCGATGACGGCGTCCACGTTCACGAGGTTTGCCGGTCCGATCGAATCGACGTTCCAGCCCGGCGCATCGACTTCCAGCGTGCGCACCTTGGCGCCGCGAATCGTGAATTTCAAGCGGGCTCGCAACTCGGCCTCATTGTTTCCGACCAGCACGACGTAGTCCGCCTCGACGCGGCGACGCGTCGCCTGGGGCAGGATGCGAGCGGTCAACGAATAGGGCTGTGCGGCGTACTCGAACACGGCAGTCGCATCGTCGCCGACGAACACTCCCGTTAAATCGTCGATCTGACGAACGTGGCGCATTTCGGACCACTGCACTTGCCAGTCGCCCGCTGCTTGTACGGTGATGGTGCCCGATTGGCGTACGGCATCGATGATCTCGAAGCCGGCGAGTTCCAAGGGCGCGTCGCTCTGCGGGGCGGCAACGGCGCGCTGCGTCTCCAGGCGCAAATTGACGGGATCGCTCGTCTTCCGCGCGAGCTTGACTTCGCAAATCGTTCCGCGCTCGTCGTCGGTATCCGTGGCAACCACCGTCAGGGCGCCCGGCGCCGTGGGAATCAACTCCGCGCCGGGCGGCAAACGCACTTGAAAACCGTCGAACTCACCACCCGAGCTTCGTACTGTCAGCTTGGCCTCGCTGTTGATGCTGCGACCGTCGATCCGCAGCGTGATGGCGCCTGTAGCCTCGAGCACGGTGGGCAATCGCGCCACGGGGGTATCAGCGGCCTGCCAGGCCAGTTCGAACTCGCCGGTCAGGCCAATGGCTGTTAGTTGTGTTGCATCCTCCGCAGCGGGCTTCATCGCCACCAGCGTGCTGCCGTCCGAGACCTTGGCCACGGCACGCTTCAACGGAACCCGCACTTCCAATCGCGCAACCGGAGCGCGCGCCACGTTCAAACGCAGCCGCGACTCGGAACCGATCTGCTCGACGGGGGTCACGAGCCGCAGAGTCACATGGTGCATCGTGTCGGCCTCGCTAC
>JBBDYK010000081.1:0-7556 GCA_040901665.1 Pirellulales bacterium
TTCTCCTTGAAGGCGGCCAGGCCTTCGGCGGCGGCTTCGGTGGTGCGGCTGGCGGCGCTCATCGCGGCGCCGGCTGCCAATTGCGAGAGCAATTGTTCGCCCACCGTTTCGTTCAACAGCCGCTTGGTCATTTGCAGGGCCTCGGGCGCGCTTGCGGCCATTTCGCCGACAAGCTCGTTGGAACGCGCCCAAATGACGGCGTCCGGAACGATCTCCTGATACAGGCCGAAGTGCTGGGCTTGCTGCGCTTCGATGACCCGCGCAGTGAGCAGCAGCAGGGCGGCACGGGCGCCGCCGATGCGAAAGGCCAAAAGCGGCGCGACCATGCCGGCCACGATGCCGCGGCGCGGCTCGGGAAAGCCGAACGCGGCGCTCTCGACCGCCACGACCAGATCGCACGCCATCACGAGTCCCGCGCCGCCCGCCACTGCCGGCCCGTTGACGGCCGCCACCAGGGGCTTGGGGAAGCGAAGCATTTTCTCGATCAGCTCGTAGTACAGCAGCGAGTCGGCGTGCCATTGCGCCTGGGGATTGTCTTGCTCGGTCGTGGCCAGCATTTCGCCCAGGTCCATGCCGGCGCAGAAGGCGGCTCCGGCGCCGGTCAGGATCACGCCGCGCACGGCCCGCTCGCGGTGCAAGTCGTCGAAAGCCTGGTGCAAACCGGCCAGCAATTCTCGCGACAGGGCGTTGCGCTTTTGCGGTCGGTTGAGTGTGACCGTCGCCGACGGGCCGTGGATCTGGGTCTTAACGAGCGGTTCCATGCGAGTTCAATCGAACAAGGCGAGGGTGTCCTGGAACGTCGACGGCGTCGTGCGTCGCTAGGCCGGGCGGAGCATCGACGGCAGGTCGTTGGGCCGCGGTACTTGCAACTCTAAAACGGCAGTGCCCAGCAGCTTGCCCTGCGTGTCGATGCGCAGCGACTGGCTGGCGCCGCCGGCGAGTGCATTGTACAGCAAGAAGTTGAAGGCCCCCAGTCGCGGCAGCTCGAAGCGATCGACGCTGCTGGGCTCGAGCGACGCGAAGAACTCGGCAACCCGCTCGGCCGTGAGCACGCCGCGCAGATACTCGTAGCCTGCCTGCGTATAGGCGGCCACGCCCACGTTGGCGTGATTGCCCTTGTCTCCGCTGCGCGCATGGGCGATCTGCCCGAGACGGATCGTATCGTTCTTGGTGGCGGCGTTGCTCATGGACAAGAGATCCGTGTGCCTGTTAATGATCGACCCAGTCTCGCGCCGATCGGACTTCGACGCTTGGCGTAACGAGCGCCTTGGGCACGAGCGCCGGCCAATAGGCCAGCACCGGCCGCACGGCGCTACGACCCGTGGCATAGCCGGCCAGGCCCGGCGGGCCGCTGGTAATCAGCGGCGCGAGTTCCTTGCTGAACCGTTCGACGGCTTCGCGGCGGTGGTCGCGCACGCTGACGCGGAGCATGATTTCGCGCACCTCGCCGCTCGGTTCGAAACCGGGCGCCGACACGCCCGCGCCCAAAGTCTCCACCAGCGAGGCATCGAGCTCGAAGCCGGCCTGTCGTACGCGGTCGAGGACCATCTGGCCGCACGCCCGGGCTTTGCTCACGGCATCGCGACCGCAAACCAACAGCTGCCCGCTGGTGGCGAAGCCCGCGCGATAGGCCAGTGAAACCTTGTACGTGTCCGTTGCCTGATGCCCCGTGGCGCCGGTGATGGTCGCGCGGTCAGGGCCCGCATCGTGGACGTCAAGCGTGGTGAAGTTCACGTCGACATCGGGCGTCAAGTAGTGTGCCGGATCGCCGATCTCGTAGAGCAACTGTTCGATGACGGTTTCACGGTTGACGCGTCCGCCCGTGCCGGCTGCTTTGGTGATCGCCACGCGGCCGTCGGCTTCGAGCTCGGCGATCGGATAGCCGACGTGCGCCAGGTCGAGCGTTTCCCAGTGGCGATACAAGCCCCCGGTCGCCTGTGCGCCGCATTCAATGACGTGGCCCGCGGCGCTGGCGGCGGCCAGCTTGTCCCAATCGTCCCAGGCCCAACCGAATTCGTACATCGCGGGGCCCAGGCACAATGACGCATCGGCCACGCGGCCAGTGATAACGTGGCGAGCGCCGCCAGCCAGTGCGTCGGCAATGGGTCTCGCGCCGAGATACGCATTGGCGCTAACGACCGAGATCTTACCGATATCGAGCGGCTCGCCGGTCTCAAGGTTTTCGAGCTGGCAGCCAGCGGCCTGCAGTCGCGGGATGTCGGCCGTCAGATCGTCGCCGGCAACCACGCCAACGGGATCATCGCCCAAGCCCGCCTTTAGCAGCACTGCCGCCGCGGCCGCGGCGCAACCAGCGGGATTCATGGCGCCGGCATTGGTGACGAGCTTTAGCTTGGGCTGATCTCGCAATGCCGGGTAAAGGCCGCCAAGGATATCGATGAAGTCTGCGGCATAACCGGCAGCCGGATTCTTCTCGCGCACCCGCGCCAGAATCGACAGCGTCAACTCGGCCAGATGTTCGAGCGTCAAATAGTCGAGCGCTCCCCGTTCGGCCAACAGCCGTGGAGCATCAAGATTGTCGCCCAGAAACCCAGCACCATTACCAATCCGGCATGCCACGCTATGTGCTCCAAGATTCTTCCTACCGCCTACAGCCCACCGCCTACCACCTTACACCTGAAACACTCCCAACTTGAACGGCTCGTCCGCCGCGTGCCGCGTGGTGACTTCCAGCGCCAGTATCAGTGTGTCGCGGGTTTTGGCCGGGTCGAGGATGCCGTCGATCCAGCCGCGGGCAGCAGCGTGGTGAACGTCGGTCGCCATGTCGTAGTCGGCCTTCACCTTGTCGCGCAATTGGGCCATTTCCTGGGCGTCGACGGCGTGGCCTTGCCGTTCGAGGCTTTTGACCGTCACGTCGAGCAACGTGGTCGTGGCTTGCTCGCCCCCCATCACCGCCATGCGGGCCGCGGGCCAGGAGAAGATCAGCCGCGGATCGAACGCCTTGCCGCACATCGCATAGTTGCCGGCGCCGTAGGAGCCGCCCATGATCACGGTCAGCTTGGGAACGCGGCTGTTGCTGATGGCGTTGACCAGCTTGGCGCCGGCCTTGATAATGCCCGAGTGCTCGCTGTCGCGACCGACCATGAAGCCGTTGACATCCTGGAGGAAGAGGATGGGTAGCCAGTCCTGATTGCAGGTCATCACGAAGCGGGCGGCCTTGTCGGCGCTGTCGACATACAGCACGCCGCCGAACTGCAGCGGCCCTTCGGCGGGGCGCACGCGGTGATGCTGGTTGGCGACGATGCCCACGGGAAAGCCGCCGATGCGGGCCGTCCCGCAAACCAGCGTTTGACCGTATTCCTTCTTATACTCATCGAAACTGTCGCGATCGACGATGCAATTCAACACTTCGCGAATCTCGTAGTCGTCGCGCGGGTTGGGACTGACCAGATCGTAAAGATCAGTGGCGGGCCGGGCCGGCGGCAGCGCAGGCTGGCGCGTGAAGGGTGCAGCCGGCTCGGCCGGATCGGGCCGCAGCGCGGCGACCAGCCGCCGCAAGCGCGCCAGACACGCTTCGTCGGTCGGATCGCGATAGTCGATCGTGCCGCTGATTTGCGCGTGCATGGCCGCGCCGCCCAGGTCTTCGCTCGACACTTCTTGCCCGATGGCGCTCTTCACCAGCGCCGGCCCGGCCAGGTACAAGCCCGACCCCTCGGTCATCAGTAATTTGTCGCAGAGCACGGGCAGGTATCCGCCGCCTGCGACGCAGTTGCCCATGATGGCAGCGATCTGTCCGGCGCCGCTGGCGGAAATGACCGCGTTGTTGCGAAAGATACGGCCGAAGTCATCCTCGTCGGGAAAGACATCCTCTTGCAGTGGCAGGAAGACGCCGGCGGAGTCGACCAGGTAGACCAGCGGCAAGCGATTCTGCATGGCGACGCGCTGGGCCCGCAGCACTTTCTTGGTCGTGGCCGGAAAGAATGCGCCGGCTTTGACCGTGGCGTCGTTGGCGATGACCACGTGTCGGCGACCTTCGATGGTGCCGATACCGCAGACCACTCCGGCGGCCGGCGCACCGCCCCATTCGTCGTACATCTGCCAGCCACCCCACAGTCCAAGCTCCAGCCACGGCGCGCCTTCGTCCAGCAAGAGCTTCAGACGATCGCGGACGAAGAGCCGACTTTTGGCGCGTTGACGCTCGATGGCTTTGGGTCCGCCCCCTTGCGTGAGCTTGGCTTCGTCGGCCGCGAGTTGCCTGGCAAGCTGACTCAACGTGACGACGTCGACAGCCATGGGAATCCTATATTAGGTAAGAAAATTTTGTTGAAAAACCCGGAAAAACACTGGGAACGACCCGGTTGAAATCAACACAACAGCAAGCCGTTATTGGACCTGGGTGCGGCGGCAGCGAATAATTCTTTGGCCATGGCAATGGCAAAGCAGGCGGCGGTGGACGCCATCAAAAATGGTAGCCGGCGCGCGGGGCTGCGACGAGGGCAAAAAAACGGCCCGCTGGAGCTCCCGCCGTTGCAATAGTCACTACCCCACCCAACGAAGCATTTAGTGGAGAGCGGCACGGCAAACAACGGCCTGCGAATCGACGGAACGGCACGAGAAGGGGATGCTGCCAAAACACCACGTCTCACGGCAGCAGGGATGTCGGACGACAACACTCCGACCCGAACAACGGGGCCATTCGGCCACTGCAACGCGGAACCTAACCCCTTAATCAGTCCAGGCTTGCCCACTATGTGCGCAGACTCCCCCCGTGCCTTGGCACTCGAAGTGCTTTCGTTGGCAGTCGAACCCAACCCCGCCTGTCCGATTTCCCGTCTGGAACTGAGGAGCGAGCCTTTGGCCAAACAAGCCCGCAAAATTGCCACTCGTAGGAACGCCGCCGCCACGCCGGCCAAATCGCGCACTCGCGCCGTCGCGGCCAGCGCGCCCAAGAACGCCCGCGGCAAGTCCAAGTCCACGAATGGCCCCGCGGTCGACGACGAACTGCGGGAAGACGTCGACGACGAGAAGGTCGACGTCAAGCTGGCCGACTTCGACGAGGACGCAATCGACGCCGACGAGCCGGAAGATATCGAAGTCAGCGTCGAGATCGAGGAGTTCACCAGCGGCTCTCGCGAGTGCATCGACGATCCGGTGCGCATGTACCTGATGCAGATGGGCGAGATTCCGCTGTTGACCCGCGCTCAAGAACTGACGAGCGCCCGCTTGATCGAGAAGACGCGCACCCGCTTTCGCCACAACATGCTGGCCAACGACTTCGTGTTGCACGGCGCCGTGCATCTGTTGGAGAAGGTGCGCGACGGAGAGCTGCGCTTGGATCGCACGATCGAAGTGTCGGTGACGAACACGACCGAGAAGAAGCGCATCTTGAAGCGGCTGGTGCCCAACCTGGCCACGCTGGCCAAACTGCTGCACGAAAACCAGCGCGACTATCGCACGGCCATCAGCCGTCGCCATCCCCAGGAACAGCGCCACCAGGCTTGGCGCCGGCTGGTCCGTCGCCGCAGCCGCGCGGTGCGATTGATCGAAGAGCTCAACCTTCGTACGCAGCGCTTGCAGCCGCTGTTGGACAAGCTGGCGGAAATCGCCGCGCGAATGAATGCCCTGCGCCTGCAATTGCGCGAGATCGCGGCGGGTTCGCCGGTGGGTGACGCCGGCGTGCTGCGGCGCGAGTTGCACTACTTGATGCAGATTACGCTGGAAAGCCCGGCCACGCTGTGCCGCCGCGTCAGCCGCACGGCCCAACTGCAAGCCGAGTACGACGCCGCCAAGCGCGACCTGTCGGCCGGCAACCTGCGCCTGGTCGTTTCCATCGCCAAGCGCTACCGCAATCGCGGGCTGAGCTTTCTCGACCTGATTCAAGAGGGCAACACGGGCCTGATGCGGGCCGTCGACAAGTTCGAGTGCGCCCGCGGCTATAAGTTTTCGACCTATGCCACCTGGTGGATTCGCCAGGCGATCACTCGGGCCATCGCCGACCAAAGCCGCACGATTCGCGTGCCGGTACACATGATCGACGCCATGACGCGGGTGCGCACCGTGACCCGCGACCTGGTGCAACTGAACGGTTGCGAGCCGAGCGTAGAGCAAACCGCGGCGGCCGCAGGGTTGTCGCTGGAAGACACGCGTTGCATCTTGAAGATGGCCCGCCAGCCGCTGTCGCTCGATCAGCCGGTCGGCGACCATGACGACAGTTACTTCGGCGAGTTTCTGCAAGACCATCGCGAAGACGATCCGCTGTACGGCTTCAACCAGGAGCTGCTCAAGGATCGACTGGCCGACGTGCTATCGAGCCTGAATCACCGCGAGCGCGAGATCCTGCGGATGCGTTACGGGCTGACCGACGGTTATGCCTACACGCTGGAAGAAGTCGGCAAGATTTTCTCCGTCACGCGCGAGCGCGTTCGGCAGATCGAGGCCAAGGCCGTTCGCAAGCTACAACAGCCGTATCGTTCGCGCGGCCTGCTGGGCTTCCTCGATCGAGGCGACCTGCCGCAGTTGGAAATGCAGCAGGAGGCGTAAAGCGAGACCACCTGAGGCGGCAAAACGAGACCGCGCCGCCTCATCACCAATCCCTCGTTCCGTTTCGGGCCGTCCCACTCATCCCTCGAGTGGGCGGCCCGGAGCCTTTCAATAGTTCTCTTGCAAGCAAAAGCATCGGAATCGGCGAAAGGCAGCCAGTCACCTACCGCTGATACCGGTCCACCGGCTGGCGGCTCACTGCGCCGCGGTCGCCCGGTGGCATGACGAGCTCGAGGCCCGGTTGCAGAAAATCGAAATCCTCGCCCAGCTTGTCCCGGTTCAGCTCGTAGATTTCACCCCAACGCGAGGCCTTGCCCAGCTCGTAGCGGGCAATGTCGAACAGCGTATCTCCCTCGGCCACGATGTATGCGTCGCCACGCGCCATGGGCACTTGGGCGGCGGCCGGACGCGTGCTCGGATCGACTACCACGGAGCGCCGTTGCCGCGGGCACAAGGCCGGATAGCGCTGCTGCAACATCTCAACCGGCGGCACGTCCAGCACTTCGCCGGCCGAAAGCTGATCGGGATGCGCCAGGTGCGCTCGATTGTGCTCGCCAATCGCCTTGAAGTAGCGGCCGTCGCCATAAACCTTTTCTGCCACCTTCCACAAGCTGTCGTTCGGTTCAACCGTGTAGCGACCGTCGGCCGGTCGCGTCGGCTGCAACGGCGCGCGACTTGTCGCCAGCGGCATCTGACGCGCCGGCGGTTGCTCCGCCACAGGCTGCGGTTCCTCGAAGGCGTTGGAGTACCGATCGGCCGGAGCATCGAAGCTAGCGTCCGCCGATGGCTCGTCGGAGCTCTTTGAAAATGCATCGGCAGCGGGTTCGCCCGCGTCGGTCGGAGCTTGCAATCCCAGCGCCGCATCCTTTGCCCGGGGCGCAAGCGCAGCGGCGCCGTCGTCAGCGGCCGGCAACGCCGCATCCGCGGCCGGGTTCACCTCCGGAAAAGGATCGTCAAATCCCTGGCCATCCTCGGGGAACTGCACTTCCTGGGCGTCATCCCCTTCGAACACTTCGGCACTAAGTTGTCGCAACGGATTGCGCACACTGCGCGGCGGT
>JBBDYK010000082.1:0-7513 GCA_040901665.1 Pirellulales bacterium
AAACTCCAGCCCCTTGGCCTGGTGAATCGTCATCAGCCGCACCACGTCGGTGTCTTCCGACAGCGTCGCGGCCAGTGGCTCCTTGGGCTGCCGGGCGACGAACTCGGTCAGTTCCGCGATGAAATCAGCCAGGTCGAAAGCCCCGTCCCGCTCGAAGCCACGCGCCTGCTCGATCACTTTGCGCAAGTTGGCTAACTTGCGTTCACCCAGAAACTCGGCCAACAGCGTGGCATCGTAGCCGGTGAGCGTCATCGCCAGTTCGATAAGCTCGCAGATTCGCACGCGGTCCTTGGAGTCGCGCAGCACTCGCAATGTTTCGGCCGCGCGGACGGCCTGCGCCCGCTGCTGCGACGGGATCTGCGGCGGCGGATCATCGGCGAAAAGGCCCTCCGTCAACCCGTCGCGATGCTGGGCCAGCCAGAACAACGTCTCGTCCTGCAAGGCGAAGAAGGCGCTCCGCAGGACTCCGGCCAGGCTCACGCCGTCGCTCGGGCTTGCAACTGCGCGCAGCAGGTTCAACAGGTCGAAGATCTCCTGCTGGGCATAAAAGGCGTGACCGCCCACCAGGTAGTAGTCGATGTCGTGCCGCCGCAATGCGTCTTCGTAGAGCTCGACGTCCGACAGCGCCCGAAACAGGATCGCACAGTCGCCGGGCTTCGCAGGACGAGTGCGCTCCTGCCCCGGATCGTCCGAATCGTTTTCCCCCACCAGCGGCGCTGCGCCGTCGAGCATCGCGCGAATGCGCAGCGCGATCCACTCGGCTTCGCGGCGACGCATGGTTCTCACATCCTCGCGCGACGGATTGTCGCCCGCATGCGCCCACAGGAACTCCACGGCAGGCCGCGGCGTCGATTGAGAGCGGTGCGGCCGCAGGGCCTCGTAGTCGTCTCCCAGTTCCTGCCAAAACAGCGCGTTGGCAAACTCCAGGATCGCCGGCTGGCTGCGGAAGTTCGTCGTTAGCGACAATTGGCCCGGCGCGGGCGTCTCATCGCGCAGCCGACGGAACACGTCGGGATCGGCGCCGCGAAAGCGATAGATCGATTGTTTCACGTCGCCGACGAAGAACAGTTTGCCGCTCGACACCGCCTCGCCGCACAAGGCCTTTACCAGCTCGATCTGCACGCGATCGGTATCCTGAAACTCATCGACCAGCAGCAATTGAATCTGCGCCGACATGCGGCGTCGCAGATCGTCGTTGGCCGGATCGACGAGCAATGTGCGGGCTCGCGCCAGCAGATCGTCAAAGTCGAGCATGGCCAAGGCCTGCTTGCGCTCGGCGTAGCGCCGCCGCGCCTCGGCGGCAATGGCCAGCAGTTGTTGACCAATCGTGGCGGCAGCAATGGCGGCGGCGGGATCGAACGCCAACAGTGGCCCGATGGCGTCGATCGTCTTGCGCAATTCGGTGGCCGCCTCCTTGAACTCGACATAGGCCGCGGGGTTCTGCCAGTTGCGCGCCGTGCCGCCTCCCTGCACCTTGGCATGGTCGCGGACGATCTGCAGTTCGACCGCCAGGGTCGTCGGCTGGTCAATGCCCGACAGTCCCGGCAGCTTTTCCAACAATACGGTGCGCCGCAAGCGCATCTGCGGATGATCGGGCACATTCTCGCCAAGCACCTGCAACACCTGCACGGCGGCCGGCGATTGAGCCACGTGCCGCGCGATGGCCGGCGCCACGCGCTGCTCGAACAGCGCCTGCCACCGCGCCACTTGCTCCTCTGGGCCAATCTGCCGCCAGCAGCCCAACTCGTCCTCGCGCGCCTCGACCACCAGCGTCCGCACCAGGTCCCTCAGCGCGTGCAAATCGTAGCGCGTGGCCAGCTCGATCGTCGCCGCATCGCGATCGGCCACCAACCGGCGCAACTCGTCGTCGATCACCTCCGAAAGCAAGGTCTCAGTCTGCGCCTGCTCCAACACTTCGAACTGCGGGTCCAGTCCGGCCTCGACGGCGTGCGACCGCAACAGCGACGAGCAGAACGAGTGAATCGTGCTGATTCGAGCGCTGTCCAACCCGCGGACGATCGCCGACCAATAACCGGCGGCAACGGCATCCGCCCGCTTCAGCTCCTCGTAACACTCTCGGCGGATGCGATCGCGCATCTCGCGCGCCGCGCGCTCGGTGAACGTGATGGCCACCAGATGGTGCAAATCGTCGGGCCGCAGGGCCTGCGGATCGTGCGGACTGAAGTAGGCTAGGTAGCGGCGCGTGAGCACGAACGTCTTGCCGCAGCCTGCTCCGGCCGACAGCGACACGGAAACGTCGCGCGTTTCAATCGCCTGGCGCTGCTCGTTGGTCCACAAGTCGGAGGGGGAAGCCGCGGCGTTGCTCATGACACAATCTCCGCCGGCGGCTGCCACTTCTGGTCCTTCCCGAGTGAGCGCACCTGGTTCACGCGACAGACGGTGCGATAGGCACAGCGGCTGGTACACTTGGCATCGGCGCTGGCCATGGGAAACTGACCGTCGCGCACGCCGCGCACCAGCGACAACAATCGCTTGGGCAACTCGTTCAGCAGCGCTTGCCAGGCCGCGCTGTCGCGCAGCCGTCCCTCGTCGTGTTCGGAAAGGCGAATCGACTCGTTGCAGCCCTTACCGGCCACGTGCCAATAGCCGATGTGCGCGGGCACGGCATCCGCGCCCGCGAGCAGCTTTTGCGCCGCCAGCGCATATAGAGGCAATTGCAGCGCTGTGCCGTCGAGAATGGCAGCGGCCTTCGCGCCTTCCGAGCGGCCGGTCTTATAGTCGATGATGGAAAAGACGATTTGCCCGGCCACTCGCCCCAAGTCGATGCGATCAATGCGTCCGGAGAAGCGAATCGTTTCGCCCAGGTGGACAAGCTCGAACGGCGCTTCGCTGGCCAGGGCATCCGCGGCGTCCTGCATTTCGCCGGCTTCCGGGTCGGCGCCTCGCTGCGGACCAAAAGACACCTCGAAATGAGCGGGTTTCAACGGCGACTCGAAGTCGGCAAACAGCGCATCGTAGTCGGCATGCTGCCGATAGTACTCGACCAACTGAGCCGCCATGCGCCGCACGTCGATCTCCAACAACCCGTCGGCCAATGGTCGATCGCCGGTGCGCAGATCCAGTGCCGCGGTTAACGATTGTTGCAACATCGCGTCGAACGCGTCTGCCGCAAGCTCGCCCGGCGAGGTGGGCCGGCCCGCTGTGTCGTTCAAGCGGCGGTGCAGCTTCGCCAGCAATCCATGAAGCAATTGACCGCGTCCGGCGTAGTCCACGGTCAATTCGGGGTCATCGCAGGGCTCCACACCCAACACCCGTTGCAGAAAGAATTGATGAGGGCACAGGGCGTACTGCTCCAATTGGCTGGGACTCCAACAGTGTTCCGCGCCAAACCGCTGCGCCAACGCCGCCCGCGCCGCATCGGACGTAAACATCCCTTCATAGGAACCGAAGCCCTTCGCGTCACGACGCGACGACACCGTTTCCAATCCGGCCAGCATGGCGCGCGCCGTAGACGCCGTCTGCGGATGCACGGCCAACCGCGCCAACAGCGCGCCGTCACCCTCCAGCGCTCGCGCCGTCGCGCGCACGCGAAACTCGCGCGGCGAATACACCACGTCCGATGTCGGCACGGCGCTCAAACTCGGTCGCGCGGCGGGCACGATTGGGCGCGAGGCAAACACGCGCTCGAGCTCGCTCAAGTAAGGGCTCGCCGACAGGGGTTGCGCCGCCTCGTCGAGCGCCGGATAGCTGAGCACGAGCCGTCGGGTCGCGCGGGTCACCACCTGGTAGAACAACAGCATTTCGTGCCACCGCCGCTCTGTGCGCGGCGCGAGCGGCAATCCGGCCGCAACCAACTCGCGCGTCTCCAGGTCGCCATACAAGCAATCCTCATGCTCGCCCGGCGGAAACGAACGCTCGGAGAGACCGGCCACGAACACATACGGCGCGCTGACGTGCCGGGCACTGTCGGCCGAGAGAACCCGCACGCGGCCGGCTTCGTCGGCGTCGGCCGGCAGCGGTTGCGAGCGCAACACCTCTTGCAGTTGTTCGGCGAACTCACGCCGCGACAGTTCGGCATCGCGACCCAACCAACGGCTCGCGCGTTCCAACTCCTCGAGCCCCGCGATCAGCGCCTGCCACGCTTGCGCGTCGTCGATTTGGACCTCGGCCGGCGGCAACGTCGATTCGCGGCGCCGCAGCAGTCCCGAGTCATTGGCCAGATTCGTTACCGCGGTGATCCAAGCGTTTAACGTCGCCCGTTGGGGCAATGCATCGAGCATTTGCGCCAGGCGCGCCAAAAAAGGCGCCGCCAATAGCGCCTGATGATCGCGCAACGTGGCCGACGACCCGTCCGCCGCACCGCGCCGGGCTGCCGCGGCCGCAATGCGCTCGACCTGCGCCAACAGCGCCGCGCGACCCGCCGGGATTTGCAGCCGGCGCACCAGCGCCTCGGCTGCCCAAGCGGCCCGTCCGTCCTGCCACTCGGGCCAGTCCGGTCGAAAGTAGTCGTGCACCAACAGAGAGAGCAATGGGCCGAACGACCAATCCTCCGCGTCCAGTTGCAACCAGGCGGCCAACGTCCGCGCCGCAGGCGCAGCACCCAGCGACGCTCGGCTTGCCAGCGCCAACGGAAGACCGAACTCGGCGAACACCTGACGCACCAGTCCGCAGGTCTCGTCGGTCAGCGTGCGAAACACGACCAACACGTCGCCCGGACGCACGGCCGATCTCTGCGCAGGCTCACCGTCCACCAATAGCGCCTTCACGCGCCGCGCCAGCCACTCGATTTCGGCAGTGACGCCCGCGGTCGGCACGATCTCGATTTCGTGTGCTGCGGGCGGCGGCGCGACGTCGCGCGGATTCGCAAACAGGAATTGCTCGACGTGCGCGAGCGACTCGACCCGGCCATCGCGCCGCGCGAGTTGCACCACCTGCATATCCGGGTACCGCTTTTGCAGCTCGTTCAACGTCGCGGCCGACTTGGCGAACAACTCTGCGCGGCGCGGGCCAATTTCCAGCGGCAGGCTGATCGCCATCGAGTCGACCCGCCCGGCCAGGATCTCCAGCATCTCGTGCTCGGTCCGCGTGAAATCGACAAAGCCGTCGACGAACACCTGTCGCACCGCGGCAAATCGTCCCAGCCGCCCGTTGCGCATTTCGGCCCGCGCCGACCAGAATCGCCCCTGCATGTCGTACAGGTCGTGCTCGTTGAGTACCTGCTGGTATTGGTCGTACAGATGGAACAGCTCGCGGTCCTTGGCATTGGCGCGCGTTCCGCGCGCGTCGCGCAGCTCTTCGGGCCAGATCTCCAACCGCTTGAATTCCTGGATCAGGCCTACGACCAGATCGAGAAATCCGCCGGTGTGTGCAATCGGGGCGAAGTAGCGCAACTCGCCGGCGCGGAGCGCTTCGGCAATCCGCTCTCTCAGAATCTGGCGCTGGCCGAGCAGCCCCAACGGCCGTAATGGCAACCGTGAGGAATCCAACACCCGCCGCGCAAACTGGTGAAACGTGAGGCACTGCGGATTCAAGCAGGCCCGAGCGCCGCCCCGCAGAAGTTGCTGGCGGATGAGTGCGGCCGCGCGCTCGGTCGGCGCCAGCCACAGCGCCGCCCCTGGCGGACCGGCGACCAATGCGGCGCGATAGCGCTCCAACAGCCAGCGGGTCTTGCCGGCGCCCGCCACTCCGGCGACGATCGTCGTTGGGTGCATGTTGCGCGCCTCGTGCCCGGCCGCCTGGATTGATGGCGCCCCCTTGCTTACCAGCCTGTTGACGGATTCAACGGACCGCGATGTCGCAGGGCTCCCCCCTGCTTGAAACTCGCCCAGCGAGGCGGCCCAGCGACGACGGGTCGCGCGGTGAACAAATGGCTACTATAGGGCACTGGCGATGTATCGCCTACCCCCGGGCTCCGGGGTCGTGGCGGCTACCGGTGACGGCGAACGACTGCCGCGTCGCGCAAAAGCTGAAAACTCGAAACTTCATATTTGACAGCGATTTCGCCGCCCGTTAAATTACACCCATCTAGTCTGGGGTGTTGCACTTGCAACGTTCACCCCCCAGGAAGAGGCGTGCATCATTTTCTTCATCCGTTTCCCTGTTTCAAGGAGGTGACACATGGTCACCAAATCGAGGCCGCGAGGGTTCACCCTCGTCGAGTTGCTGGTGGTGATTGCCATCATCGGCGTGTTGGTAGCTTTGCTGCTGCCGGCGATTCAGGCGGCGCGCGAAGCGGCCCGCCGCAATTCGTGTACGAACAAGCTGAAGCAGATCGGACTGGCCCTGCAGAATCACCACGACACGTTCAAGCGCTTCCCGCTCTTGACGTGGTGCAATCCCAGCGACAACGCCGGGGTTTCGAACACCCCGGGCCCGAACTATGGCCTTTCGAACATTGGCGCCGGCGGTGTGGCTTACCCTTCGAATGTCTCCAATACTCAGCCCGGCAACTGGAGCGACAGTTCGTCCAACACCCCGGCCGGTTATAGCTGGTTCGTGCGGCTATTGCCGTTCATGGAAGAGACCGTCATGTATCAGAACATGTCGTCGGTCTCCAACAAGTTCAACTTCCCGGCCTTTGCCCTGACGGGCGGAACCGGCACGGGTGCCGCCGCCGGTCCGGGGCTCCGCTACCGCGCGGGCGGCAACAATACCAACGCTCCCTGGTGGCGCCACTTCTCCACCGTCGATCTCGACCAGGTTCGCTGCCCGAGCTTTGCGGGCGACCCGGCAACGACGTATAACAACTAAGCCAGGTGCTCCAGTACAAACCAGCCCGATAAGCCGACGAACCCGGATCCGTCGCAGCCCTGGCAAACGGTGATCACCAACTACAAGGCAACGGCGGCGACGCACTTCGCCTGCATGCAAAATGCGGCCGATTTCATTCCCAGCGCGGGTGCCGAATACCCCAACGGCGTGCTCATTCCGGCCCAGGACATGATCCAGTTGGGCCAGGGGGGCATCAGCATTCGCTCGATCGTCGACGGCACGTCCAAGACCGTGGTCGTGGCCGAGTCGAAGGAGCAAGTCTTCTCGTCCTGGTACGACGGCACCACCTCGTGGGTGACCGCGGTTCCTCTTGGAAACACCGGCGGCATCTATAATTACACCTATTCGGCCACGACGGCCGTGCAGCCGCAGAAGATCGCGCAGATGCAGCAAAACACGGGCATCATGACCAATTTCTGGCAGTTCCCCGTCGGCACCACGGGCGTGCAAGCGATGAACTACGGTCCCAAGGTCGATCCAACCCAGACTTATGGTCCGTTGTCCCCGCAAGGAGACTATTGGAGCACCAATTCGGGTTGGTGGACCAGTGGTGCAACGCCCTGGGAATGGGGCCCCAGCAGCGACCACAGCGGCGGCGTGGTGCTGCACGCTTGGGGTGATGCCCACGTCTCGGCCCTGACCGAGCAGACCGACGCGGTGCTCTATATGCACCTCTACACGCGCGCCGGTCGCGAGAACACCAACGACCCGTCGATCCAGTAGCGAACGATCGAACGGGATTGCCATCGATTGCAGGCTGCTCCGGCGTTTGCCGGAGCAG
>JBBDYK010000083.1:0-3879 GCA_040901665.1 Pirellulales bacterium
CCGACCCGCGGGGGCTGCCGCGCGATCGCGTGCGACTGGGTGGGCCCCCCGTCGACAATGTCGCCATCAGCGTCGAGGGCGAGAAGACGCTGATCAGGCTGTTCATACCGGCCGGCATCGTGGGCTTGAGCCTGGCGTTTTGGTGCTTGCGCAGCGTGCGGCTGACGGCCATGGTGTTTGCCACGGCCTTGTATGCCGGCGCCATCAGCCTGGCGATCGTCCATTACACGGGCGATGCGATGAACGCCATTTTGCTCACCATGCCGGCCGTGGTCTACGTGGCCGGCATTTCCGGCGCAATCCATTTCGGCAACTACTATCGCGATTCGGTGGCCGAGCACGGCGTCGATGGCGCGCCAACGCGGGCACTGAAGCACGCGTTCCTGCCCTGCATGCTTGCCACCGGCACGACAGCAGCCGGGTTGGCCTCGCTCTATACCAGCGAGCTGGTGCCGATCCAGATGTTCGGGGTCTATTCGGCCGCAGGGGTAGTGGCCACTTTGGGATTATTGTTTCTCTTTTTGCCATCCTGGATGCAGCTTTGGCCAATGAAGCCGCACAGCCTGCTCGACGGCAGCCAGCCCAAGGCTGAGGACGTCGCGCTGCCGGTCCGCGTGCGCAAACTTCTGGAGCGCGTGCTCGAGCACCATCGGCTGGTGTTCGTGACGCTATTGAGCTGCATGGTGGTGGGCTGCATCGGTCTGACGAAGATCAACACCTCGATCAAGCTCACGAAGCTGTTCTCTCCCAGTGCGCCGATCATCCACGACTATCAATGGCTCGAGAGCAGTCTCGGGCCGTTGGTGCCGATGGAGGTGATTGTCCGCATCGACAACAAGAAGGCCAATCTGACGTTCCTGGAGCGAATGGAGTTGATCCAGCGCATCCAGGAGGGGATGGTCGACATTCAGGATATCGGCTGCACCATGTCGGCCACGACGTTTGCCCCGTCGTTGGAAGTCAAGCGCCGAGGACCGCTGGTCAGCAAAGCCATGATGCGCACGGGGCTGAACCGCAAGCTGGAAGATCACCGCGACGAATATCTGGCCAGCGATTTCGTTGCCCAGGAAAAGGACGGTACCGAGTTGTGGCGGATTAGCGCTCGCGTGGGCGCGCTTAACGACGTGGACTACGGTGTCTTCAAGGACGAAATTCGCGCACGCGTCGAGCCGGTGATCGAGCAGGAGCGCGAGCGAATCGTCGCCCAACGAAAGAAAGCCGCTGCGTCGGCCGCCGCGAAAGAGGCTGAGGGCGTTGCCGCCGACGCCCCACAAGTGGCGCAGACCAATGGCGAGGACGATAAATTTGGAATCGACGCCGTCTATACCGGGCTGGTGCCGGTGGTTTACAAGGCCCAGCGCGAGATGCTCAACGGCCTGGCTTGGAACTTCATGACTGACCTGGCCACGATCACTGCCGTGATGATCGTAGTCTTTTGGGACTTCTCCGCCGGACTCATCCTACTGATTCCTTCGGCCTTTCCGATGGTGATGGTGTTCGGCATGATGGGCTGGCTGGGCGTGGTCATCGACGTGGGCACGATCATGACGCCCGTGGTGGCGCTGAGCGTGAGCGTCGACGACGTCATGCACTTTCTGATCTGGTATCGGCGCGGCCTGAGCGAAGGCATGTCTCGCAAGGAGGCGATCATGCTCGCCTACGAGGGATGCGCGCGGGCGATGTACCAAAGCTGGGCGGTGCTGGGCTTGGGCCTGGCGGTCTTTGCGCTCAGCTCCTTCGTGCCCACCCAGCGATTCGGCGCGATGACGTTTTTGCTGCTGTCGTGCGCGCTGATTGCCAATCTGCTGCTGCTGCCGGCCGTCTTGGCCAGCCCGCTGTCGTATTTATTCGGCCGGCGCGTCGTGCGCGAGGCGGCCAAGAAACGGGCTGCCATCGAGGCAGGAGCCGCAACCGCGGGCGGACCACGACCCTCGATTCGCCACGACAGCTCGCACCGCGTTCGTAGCTGATCGCCCGATGCGGGGGATCGCCTGCGCTGCGTGCCACAGGGCGGTGTCGATATTTTCTGCCCGGCTGGCCAATCTTTCGCCAATCGCCCCTGCTGCCCCGCGAGCGGTCGTTGGCTGGCTACAATGCCGCGCCCCGACGGTTGCGCCGTGGGGAGCCATTGCCAGGCCGTCGCCGTCAGGAACAAGTTCCATGTCGCTAAAGCGCACCGTTCGAGCGTTCACGCTTGTGGAACTTCTCGTGGTGATCGCAATCATCGGGATGCTGGTGGCCATGCTGCTGCCGGCGGTCCAGGCGGCGCGGGAGAGCGCCCGGAGATCGGATTGCGTGAATCGACTGAAGCAATTGGCCCTGGCGTTTCACAACTTTGAGAATGCGAAGAAGGAGTTTCCCCTCTCGTATATGAATCCAGACGAAGCCAAGAACAATTGGGCGCCGTTCGTTTTGCCGTTTCTGGAAGAGCAGAATCTGGTCACGGGGTACGACTTGAAGACCGACTGGTGGCTTGAGCCCAATCGATCGATCGTGGCCAACCAGTTGCCGATCGTGACCTGCCCCTCCACGCCCGAACCGGCACGCATGCAGGACAAGCCGGAATCGACGCCGCCGAACAAAACCGGCGCCTGTGGCGATTATTTCGCGCCGGCGGGCGTGCACCTGGACATCAACCTGGCGCTGACCAATGCGCAGTTCTCGTCGACGGCCGACTTGCGCGGCGCAATTCACTGGTACGAGCCGACCAACAAGCGAAATCGCACTGCCGATATCACCGACGGACTGGCCAACACGATCATGCTGGGTGAATGCGGCGGTCGGGAGGACGTGTATCGCGGCCGCGAGAAGTTCCCCGTGCAGTACACCGGCGCAGTACCCGTTCGGGCTCGGGGCGGCGCTTGGGCAACGACCGACAATCCGTATGCGATTGGCCAGCGACTGCCCTGGAAGGCCGCCTTCGGCACGATTCCCGGCCCGGTGGCCATCAACAACAGCAATGAGTGGGGCCATTGCTTCTATAGTTTTCACAGCGGCGGCGCTAACTTCGCATTTGCCGATGCGTCGGTACGATTCCTGGCCGAGGAAATGGATTTGTACGCGCTGGCCATGCTGACTACGCGGGCAGGCAACGAAATCGGCGAAAGCGGACGCTGACATGAGGGCTGCACGAACCCACCGCTGGTCGGCCATTGCGCGCGCGGCCGCGCTGATCCTCGCGTGCTTGCTCTCCGGCTGCCGCGAGCCCCAGGGTCCGCACTGCTACCCCGTGCATGGTCAAGTGCAACAAGCGGGCAAGCCGCTGGCCGAGGCGCTGGTCGTGTTCTATCCGCTGGACGTTCCACCGGTTCCCTTCCCCAAGCCGACCGCTCACACCGACGGCCAAGGTCGCTATGAGCTGACGACCTTCACGACGGGCGACGGCGCCCCGGCTGGACGATACGCCGTCACCGTCGAGCTGCGCGCGCCGCGGCAAGTGGGCGAAGAGATCGTCCGCGACGGGCCCAGCGTGTTGCCGCAACGGTACGCGCAAGCAGAGACGTCGGGGCTGCGCGCGGAAGTCACGGCCGGCGAGAATGAGTTGCCGCCGCTGGTTGTTGACGAGCATTAACCGCCGGGCGGGAACAGCACCAGCGCCACCGACTGTCCCATCGACGTCTGATTCAGCACGACCGCGGCGCCGCCATTGGTCGCGCAGGGCTGGCCGTGGATGACGTTGACCGGACATTCCGGATCCGGCTGGTCGTAGTTGAGCGTGACGGGTATCTGTCCCGTTTGAAAGGCGACAAGCGACGCCAGCAGCTCCACCGCACCGGTTCCGGCGCCCAGATTGCCGAAGTAGCTCTTCGGCGCGGTGACCGGCACGTTGCCCAGCATGTCTCGAATGGCCAGCGCCTCGGCCCGATCGTGCTCGACGGT
>JBBDYK010000083.1:3889-7492 GCA_040901665.1 Pirellulales bacterium
CCGCGATGCGATCGGCGTGTCGCGTGCTGTGCCCGTGGGCATTGACGTGCCCCACGTCGCCGGGCTCGATCCGCGCCGAGCGGAGGGCCTGGCGCACGGCCGTGCGAATGGCGTGTCCGCCGAACGGCGCCCCGGGCGTGCAGGCTTCGAAAGCGTTGGCAAAGCCTCCATACCGCGCCAGGATCCTGGCTCCGCGGGCTTCGGCAAACGAGCGCCGTTCCAGGATGAACGCCGCGGCTCCCTCGCCATAGACCATGCCGTCGCGGCGAGCGTCGAAGGGGCGCGAAATCTCGCCGGGCTGCTCGTAGCGGAGCGAGTGCATCCAATTGTCGCGGAACGCCCAGCTCAACGGATGAACGCGCGAGCCGGTGCCGCCCACGATCATCACGTCGGCCTGGCCGCGCTCGATCACGTTGGCGCCTTCGGCGATGGCGATCAGGCTCGACGCCTCGGCCAGCACGATCGTGTTGTTCGGTCCTCGCGCATCGCGGGCGATGGCCACGTGACAGGCCGGCATGTTTGGCAGGTATCGCAGCATCCAGAGCGGATACATCTCGCGCAGCGCTCGATCGTCCCACCGTGAAAAGTGAAATTGCCGATCCACGATGCAGTGGCGAAATGCGCTGACCAGCTCCTCCGGCTGGATGTGAACCATGTCGGCGCCGAAGACCACGCCGAACCGCTCCGGGTCGACCACCTCGGCGGAAACGTCGGCCTGGGTGACTGCCATCTGCGCCGAGGCGAATGCCAATTGGATCGACCGCGACATGACCTTCAGGCTTTTGCGCGGCGTGATGTATTCCTTGGGCTCGAAGTCGATCACTTCGGCGCCGACGCGGACGGGAAATTCGTCGGTGTCAAAGGTGCTCAGGCGGCGAACGCCGCTCTGGCCGCTCAAGAGCGCGCATTGCACCTTGTCGTAGCCAATCCCCACGGGGCTGACCGCACCAATGCCTGTGATGACAACTTCCCGCGAGGAATAGTCCATGAACTCGCTTCGACTTGCTTACTCTTTAGCAATGCACCGTGGCGGGAAGCCGCGTCGTGGCCGGCGGCCTGGCGTATGTTGCGGTTCAACTCGACTGGCAGGTGTGCCGCGACCTGGCCGGTGGCGCAAGCCTTGGCTTCCCAAGTGGTTAGCACGTAGGCTCCGAATACCGCCCGAGGGGCCGCCGCCGGGGCGAGGCGCGCTAAGGGTGTTGTCGGTTGAGCGCCGGCGCACGCCGTAATGTTAGCCCGGATTTTCCAATTCAACAAGACGCGCCCGCGAGACTTTGGGGCGGTTGGGAATAATTTTCTGCCGCGTTTGGGGGCCTTGCGCCGATAGTCAAAAGTGGCTAGCGGACGCGAGGATCAGCGGCGTTTGGCATTGAATTCTCGCCACGGGCGCACTGCGGCGGCGTTGGGCCTTGGCCTGCGTGCCGCGCACGAGCACTGCGCGGCCGATCATCCCCCTAGATATACCCTCACTATGATGGAGAGGACTCGTGTGATGCTGGATCACACTGGCTCCGCGGCCCGCTTCTCGATGGGCCAGGCGCGCGGCATCGTCCATGACCTATTCAAGCCGAAGTTGGCCGTTTACTGGGCTGACTTCCTGTTGTCGTCGCTGGCGGGCGGATTTTGCTTCGTACTGGTCCGGCGCGTGTTCGAGCCGTTCACGGTCCCTTCGGTGCTTGCGTTCGTCGTCTGTGGACTGTGCTACTATCGGGCCGTGCTGTTCATACACGAGCTGATCCATCAGCACGACAAGCGGTTCCGGTGGTTCAGCATCACTTGGAACTTGATGTGCGGCGTCCCGTTTCTGACGCCGACCTTCATGTACTACACGCACGTCGACCATCACATGCGCAAGCACTTCGGCACGCACGACGATGGGGAGTATCTGCCGCTGGGTGCGCAGTCGCCGTGGCATATCCTAGTTTATCTGTGTCAGCCGTTCGTGCTTCCGGCGATTGCCGTGGTGCGGTTTTTGATTCTTACGCCGATTTGCTGGGCGAGCCCCACGGCAAGGGCATTCGTCCATCGTCGCGCTTCGTCGATGGTGATGGATCCCAACTATATCCGCCCGCTTCCCACGCGGGACACGATCCGCGTCATTCGCGTGCAAGAGGCGCTATGTTTCATGTGGTGCCTGGGCGTGGCCACGGTGCTGATCGCCGGGATCGTGCCCCTGCGATTCTTGCTGACGGCCTATAGCCTGTCGGTCTTCATCCTGATGCTCAACGCCATCCGCACGCTGGGCGCGCACCGCTATACGAACACGGGCGGCGAGATGACGTTTCTCGATCAATTGAACGATTCGATCAACTATCCAAATCGGCCGTTTTTGTCGGCGCTGTGGGCGCCGTTGGGGCTGCGATTTCACGCGTTGCACCACGTGTTCCCGTCGATGCCCTATCATAACTTGGACAAGGCGCACCGACGGCTGATGTGCGCGCTGCCGGCCGACTCGCCGTATCGCGGGACCGAAAGCCCGAGCCTCACCGCGTCGATCGTGCAGTTGTGGCGAACGTCGCGGGCCGCGTCCCAAGAGGCCAGGCGGGCGCGCCATCGCCAACGCGTTGGCACGCGCAGCGTGAGCGGCGCCGGACAAACGCTGACCGGCGCGCACTAGCCGACTGTCGCGTTGAATTGACGGCGTGACGCTCAGACGCCGCGCGCCAGATCGTCCAGAATCAGGTGCAACGCTCGCGCCGACATTTCCGCCGGCATGCTGGCCATGCTTTGCGCCTGACCGGCCGTCTGCGCCACGTCGAGCGGCAAGTGTACGAATGCGGCCTGTGTCTTCAAGCCCATCCGTTCGGCAAGATAGCAGGAGAAATACAACGTCGCGTTGCACAAATAGGCGCCGGCATGGTGCGAAACCTGCGCCGGGATGCCCGCGTCGCGCAGCCGCGCCGACCAATCGGCCAATGGCAACGTGCTGCGAAAGGCGGCCGGCCCGCCCTCCACCAGCGTGCGAAAGTCGTCGGGCGATTGATAGCTCGACCCGCCAATGTTGATCGCAAAGCTTTCCAACTGCACCCGCGTAGAACCGGGCGCCTGTCCCAAGTGCAGCGCCACGTCATAGTTGGCCCGCAGATCGTTGGCCAGCTTTTCCTTCACGGCCGCAAAATCGACCGGATAGAGCCGGGTGGTCACCGCCGGTTGCGCGGGCAGGTTCTGCGTCAACTGCACCAGCGCCAGCCAACTGGAATTCGCCGTCCAGCGATCGTACGGCTCGAACGCAGTAATCAGAACCGAGGCCAAGATAGCGCCGCGACCAAGTCTGGATCGCGCCCGTGGAAAACGCCTTGCCGACCATTGTTCTGGCAATCCTAGCCGCTGGGCCCCGGTCGGCACAACCGGCCGGAGCAACTGTGGCCAGCTTGGCTGTTCCGCGACGCTACTGCGGATCATAATCGGAGGGTCCGGCAAACTTGCGTTTGCTTGTCCCATCTCAGCGCGAGGGATTCTTGGCGGTGTACGATCAGCTCGCTCAATCGCTGCGTTCGCTCGAACCGACTGACGGCAACTATGCCACTCGGTTCGTCGACGCGCTGTTGGCCGACGGCCGCCCGCCCGGCGCCAGCCATTTGCACTTTCAGCCCTCGCCCGAAG
>JBBDYK010000084.1:0-7439 GCA_040901665.1 Pirellulales bacterium
TGCAAACGGCCCTGATTCAATCGTATACGGCGATCTACGTAGGCTGCCGTAAAACGTGGTTTGTGTAAGACCGCCACGCCACTCGCCCCGAATATCTCGAAGAGTGCCGAGCGATTTGCCAGCGGAACCGATAAGTTCCATTTCCAAGTCACACTTGCGACGGTGCTGAGCTTGGATTCCCGCTCCGGTTGCTTTGATATCGTCAAATAGGGCAGTGCCATCAAGGCTCACTTCGCCGGGCTTGAAGTGGACCAACTCACCTTTTGAGAAGCGATCAATATTGTCCTTTCCTACGATGCGCATTTTTATTGGGATATCTTCAAGAGGGATCAAGTAAAATTGGGGATGACCATTCTCTTTGAAAGATACTTTGTAGTCGCAACGTGGCTCGATATTCTTTAGCCGCTCAACTGCGGCATCATGCGCATCCTTCAATGAAGTCGGACGCTTTCGGCGCATCCATTCCTTTGCCTCGGCAACTGATAACTCAAAAGAAACTAAATCGGACAATTCATTGGCAATCGGCAAGTGAATGGCAACCGATTTCTGTTCCCGCCATCCCTGTTTCTGTTCCAGAAATGGTTGGACGAATACGTAATACAGCCGTTCAGTCGAGTTGAGGCACAACACGAGAAAAACCGGCTGGTCAGCTTTGTCCGCATAGTAGAGGGCATGTTTCTGCTTCAACTGGAAGCTGTAACAGTTCATTTTGCCCCTGGCATACTTCGCCTTTTTTGATGTGCCTTTCAGTTGAATGAAAACAGACTCGCCAGATAGAAGCCCGGAATCCTCGACCCGCTCGATTAAAAAATCCTTGGCATAGTCGTCATCACCTTCGAGGGAATTCACAACCCACTTTGCAGGCGACAGCGCCTTGAGCAAGATGGCCGACGCTATCTTGCCGATTACCTTCGCCGAATCACGTTTCATTTTTTGGCCCAATCCATTTCGTGTTGTGGTCCGCCTCACGAGCCAGCGCAGGCTAAGCAAAACTCGCTCGATAATGCAATAGGCAAAGGCGCACGAAAAAACCCCGCCGAAAGGGACGGGGTTTCGATGACGAGATGCGCCCTACTTCAACGACTTGAATTCCTCGATTTGAGCAAGGATCGCTCGGGATTGGGCGGTATCGCCAACCGCCTTTTGGAATTCGACTCGCTCGACCGAAAGCAACACGCTTGCACTGCCCGGGCTTGCGGTTTCCGCGCCGCTTGCCTGCGCTAACCAAGGCGTCGCACCCATGATAAGCAATGCGGCAATCCATCGACTGCGCTTGTCGCCACCGGTCCATTGCAGGGTCATATCGCACCTCATGGGTTAATTGTTGCCGTCTTCCGCAGTCTCCCAAAACTCCAAAACCCAAATGCGGCCGTGGCTGCTTCGGAAATGGCCAGCAGCACGGCGGTGGCTACGAACATGCCTTGGGCGTCGCCCTCGGGCAGGTGGCTGACGTGATCGGGGCTTACGGCGATGAAGTGATGGTACACGCCGAATGCGAAGCTGCCGAGCATCGACACGCCCAACAGCAGCGCGCCGGCTGCGCGCCACGGGGTCCAGTACAGCACCATGGCCACCAGCGGCGCCGCGGTGATGACCGTGTAGACGAATGCCCATTGCCAGGCGGCCAAACCGACGCCCAGGCTTTCATGCGCTTCGCCGTGCACGGCGGCGAACACCAGGTGGACCAGAATCAATATCGTCGCAACGATCGCCTGGCGTTTCATGGCCGCGCCCTTTCAAGGCTTGGTGAGTTGTGGATACCGCCGGGGCCTGTCCCCCGGCTCGCGCCGCAAACGTCTATTCGAGTTGTCTAAAGCGTGCGAACGCTTCGTCCCACGCTGCTGCATTTTGTGGTTCGTAACGCTGCACGGCAAAGCTATTGCGGACGATCTCGCGCGCCTGGCTCATCGAGGCAATGTCGCCCGCGGCGATCGCCTGCACCAGCACGTTGCCGATTGCCGTGGCCTCGACCGGGCCGGCCAGCACTGTGCGCTGGCAAGCGTCGGCCGTGGCCTGGCAGAGTTGCTTGTTTTGCGCGCCGCCCCCCACGACGTGAATCGTTTCGATCCGGCCGCCGACCAATTGCTCGAGCCAGGCAAGCACCACTCGATAACGCAGCGCCAGGCTCTCGAGAGCGCAACGGATCACTGCGCCTTCGTCCGCCGGCACGGGCTGACCCGCGCGACGGCAAGCCTGGCGAATTGCCGCCGGCATGTCGGCCGGCGCCAGGAACGCCGGATCGTCCGGGTTCACCAGCGAGACCAACGGCCGCGCGGCGCTGGCCAACCGATTCAGATCGTCCCAACTGTGCGCGGCGCCTTGCTGATTCCACACGCGGCGACATTCTTGAACGAGCCAGAGCCCGGCGATGTTCTTCAGCAAGCGCGTGGTGCCGCCAACGCCACCTTCGTTGGTGAAGTTCAGCCGCAGGCAATCGTCGTTGATGACCGGTTGCGGAACTTCGGCGCCCATCAGCGACCACGTGCCCGAACTGATGTAGCACCAGTTGGGCCGTTCGGTCGGCGCGCCCATCGCCGGCACGGCCGCCACGGCGCTGGCCGTGTCGTGCGTGCCAGGCAGCACCACCTTCACGTGCTGGAGCCCCGTGGCCGCCGCCACTTGCGATGTCAGCGGCCCCAACGTCGTGCCTGGCGGCGCGACGTTCGAAACGATGCGATCGGGAATGTCGAAGGCCGCCAGCAAGTCGCGCGACCAGGCGTTGGTTCGCGGATTGAAAAACTGCGTGGTCGTGGCATTCGTTTGCTCGTTCGATTTCTCGCCGGTCAAAAGCCAATGAAACAAGTCAGGCATCATCAGCATGCGCTCGGCGGCATCCAACACTGACGAGCCGGCCAATTGCATGGCCCACAGTTGGTAAAGCGTGTTGAACTGCATGAACTGCAGGCCGGTCTGGGCGAAGATCCGCTCGCGCGGCACGATCTCGAACGCGCGCTCCAGCAGCCCATCGGTGCGCGCGTCGCGATAATGAACCGGGTTGGCCAGCAATTCATCGCCCCGGCCGAGCAGGGCAAAATCGACGCCCCAGGTATCGACGCCCACGCTGGTGATCTGGCCGGCGTGACTGGCCGCGGCAGCGCGCAGTCCCTCGACCACGTGGTCCCACAATGCCAGCACGTCCCAATAGAGATGTCCGGCGGCGGCGGTTGGCCCGTTGTCGAAACGGTGCATTTCAGCCAAGGTCAGCGCCCGGCCGTCAAACAGTCCCGCCACATGACGGCCACTCGACGCCCCCAGGTCGATCGCCAAATAGGCTCGCTGCGCCATGATTCGCCCGTAGATTCAAGAAAACGAACGCCCCAAGAGGCGCCAGCCGAAGTGCCGAAAACCGCCGCAAGTCACCTGGCGGCAACAGAATGACGCGCTGGCACTCCGTCGTCAAGTACTAGGTCCTGTAAGGACTTGCGGCGATCCTTGGCGTGCTCGGCCGGGAACGCGGCAAAACCGGCACAACCGCTGAAGAAAGCACCGCGTCCGAGACGATACAATCGAAGGGGTGGATAGTTGACTTAGGTAAGTAACATTAGTATCATTCTTCAGCAGGTCACGTATGGCCACTGTCCTGGGACCCAAACCAGCATTGAAAGCCGCCATGTCCGCCTCGATCATGTCGCCCGTTGCCGCCAGCTTGCCGGTGGTCGAACCGGAGAGGAAGCCCCTAGCGGCTCCGATCATCGCCACGCCGGAGCTACTGGCGGAGCTGGCCGAATACAGCCGCCAGTTGGAAGGCGCCTCGCCGCGCGACATCATCGCCTGGGCCGTCGAGAAGTACTTTCCCAAGTTGACCATGGCCACGGCCTTCGGCCCCGAGGGCTGCGTCATCCTGCACTACCTGGCCGAGATCAACCCCAAAGTCTACGTCTTCAACCTCGACACGGGTTACCAGTTCAAGGAAACGCTGGAGCTGCGCGATCGGATTGCCAAGCGTTATGGCCTGGAGGTCGAGCTGGTCAGCACCGACACCACCGTGGCCGAGTATGAAGCCAGGCACGGCGGCCCGCTCTATAAAACCAATCCCGATCAATGCTGCTTCGATCGCAAAGTCACGGTGCTGCGCAACGCGGTGGTCGGTTGGAACGCCTGGATGAGCGGCATACGGCGCGACCAGAGCAGCGATCGGGCTGGAGCGCCCATCGTCGGCTGGGACAAGAAATTCGGCCTGGTAAAGGTTAGCCCTCTGGCCAACTGGACCAAGAAAGACGTCTGGAAGGCGATCGCCGATCACGACATTCCGTATAATCCCTTGCACGACCAGGGCTATACGAGCATCGGTTGCTGGCCCTGCACCCGCTCGGTGATGTTTGGCGAAGACGAGCGTGCCGGACGTTGGAGCGGCACGGCCAAGAAAGAGTGCGGCTTGCACACCAGCGATTAAGCGCTGAGCGGCAGCCGAAGCGTGTTCGTCGTGCGCCCGATCAACCGCTGTTGGTCTTTGCCCTACGGCCTTCTGCCAACCGCCCACCGTGCCATGAAAATCTCGGCCAAGACCGAATACGCTTGCCTGGCCATGCTCGAGTTGGCGGCCCGCTATGGCACGGGCGAGCCGGTGCGAATTCGCACCATTGCCGACGAGCACGGCATCCCCTCGCGGTTCCTCGTGCAGATTCTGCTGCAACTCAAGGGCGCCGGCTTCGTCGCCAGCACGCGCGGCGCCGCGGGCGGGTATCAACTCATCAAGCCGCCGGAAGAAATCACGCTCGGCGAAGTGATGACCGTCATCGAGGGCAACGACGCCGAGATCAGCACTTCGGGCGGCGACACCTCGGCCGCCGGCCGCGTGCTGGTCGACGCCTGGCGCGAAGTGGCTCAAGCCCAGCGCGACGCACTCTACGGCATCACCTTTGGCGATCTGGCCGCGCGCATCAAGCAGCACAGCGAGAACATGTTCTACATCTAGCCGCGCATGGGCGCAGCAAGGTTCGCCAGAATTCAGCCTGCGGCGCGCGTGGGCATGCGGCCCTTGCGGCCGGTCGAAAAATGCCGTCATGGCATTTTTCAACCTCGCCAAGAGCGGAGCTAAGCTCCGCACGGCGACCCTATTTCTCTAGGGTAAAGATCGCCCAGACGCCGACCCCTTGGATGTCCGAAGTCCCGCCGGCTGCCGTGGTACTAGAAATTCGCCAGCCGTCTGCCAAATAGGCCGACAGTAGTTCCTCAGTTTTCAGATGCTGGGTATTGGGATCCCACGCCTTCAGAAAGATCGCAACAACCTTTTGCATTGGTGGCCCCGCGAAAGTTGGATAGATGATCTTGAGAAACGATAGAGCCCCGGATTCTACCAGCGTCTGAATCTCTCCGCCCCTCCGGCTATACTGGCCCTATGAGCGAAGGCCCTGCCAGACAACACCAATTCGCATTGCTCACGCTATTTGTTGTTGTGACCGAGGCGTGCATGGGGTTGGCGGCGTTGCGGCTATTGAGCGCCGATGAACGAATCTCCTTGTTGATCGTCATGGCGATATTGGGAATGGGCTACGGTGGAATAGTGCTGGTGGCGTTGATCGCTAGGATTTTTCGGAACTCTTCGGATTAGACTGACCCACCTACCGATAAATCCGCAATTTCAGACTGACGCACTACCCAAATCCGCGTTTTCTTGACGCGCGCCACGCCTCGTCCGACAATGGGCCAACGCTGCCGCGTGCCACCATCAAAACGGACCAAGTTCTCACCACACGAGTCCCGCCATGCCTGCTCCGCTCTATCGCGTCGCCCGCAACGGTTCCATTGGCCGCCGCGATTTTCTGGTGATGACCGGCTCGCTCTGGGCGGCCGCCTTGTGGTCGACGCGTTCGCTCGGCGCCGTGCTGGCAGCGCCCAAGTTCTCCGACAATCCGTTCCAGCTCGGCGTGGCATCGGGCGATCCGCAGTCCGACGGTGTCGTGCTGTGGACGCGGCTGGCGCCAAAGCCGCTGGAAGGGGGCGGCATGCCGGACGAAGCCGTGCAGGTCGACTGGCAAGTGGCCGAAGACGAGCAAATGACCAAGGTCGTGCAGCAAGGCGCCACCGTCGCCAATCCGGACTGGGCGCACTCCGTTCACGTCGAAGTCGCAGGACTGAAGCCCGATCGTTGGTACTTCTATCAGTTCCGCGCCGGCAACGAAACGAGTCCCACGGGCCGCACGCGCACCGCGCCAGCCGCCGACACGTTACCCGACCGTTTACGCTTCGCCGTCGCCTCGTGCCAACACTTCGAGACCGGCTACTACACGGCCTACGAGCACATGCTCCGCGAGAGTCCCGATCTGGTGGTCCACCTGGGCGACTATATCTATGAAGGCGCCGGCCGCGACAAGCAGGTGCGCCGCCACGTGGGCCCGAAGCTGATGACCGTCGAGGACTATCGCTTGCGGCATGCCCAGTACAAAACCGATCCGGCGCTACGGGCGATGCACGCCGCCGCGCCCTGGCTGGTCACGTGGGACGATCACGAATTCGAAAACAACTGCGCCAACCTGATTCCAGAGCACCCCAAGCCTTTGGAAGTCTATCGCCAGCAGCGCGCCAACGCCTATAAGGCCTATTACGAGCACATGCCCTTGCGCGTAAGCCAGCTTCCCCAGGGACCGGACATGCCCTTATATCGCCGCGTGTCGTTTGGCCGGCTGGCCGATTTTCACGTGCTCGACACGCGGCAATACCGCACGGATCAGCCCTGTGGCGACGGCGGCAAAGCGCCTTGCGAAGCGTCGTACGATGCGGCCGGCACGATTCTGGGGGATGCCCAGCGCGCGTGGCTGTTCGATGGACTGTCGGCATCGCCGGCCCAATGGAACGTGCTGGCCCAACAGGTGATGATGGCCCGCGTCGACTTTCGCGAAGGAGACGAGGTCGCCCATAGCATGGACCAATGGCCCGGCTACGAGGCCGACCGCCGCCGCGTGCTCACGCATCTGCACGAGCACAAAGTCAAGAATCCCGTCGTGCTCACCGGCGACATTCACAGCAACTGGGCCAACGAACTGCCCGTCGACTTCGACAATCTCGACGGCTCGTCCGTGGCGGTGGAGTTCGTGGGCACGTCGATTTCGTCCAGCGGCGACGGCAGCCAGGAGTCCGAGCGCCAGTCGTCATTGCTCTCGGAAAACCCCTTCGTCAAGTTCCACAATCGCGAGCGCGGTTACGTCCTGTGTGAAGTGACCCCCGACAACTGGCGCAGCGATTATCGCACCGTGGAATATGTCTCGCGCAAAGGCGCTCCGCTCAACACGCGAGCGTCCTTCGTCGTCGAAGCCGGCAAGTCGAAGCTGGAAAGGGCGTGACGAGTCGCCAGCAAATGCGGTGTATCGCACACCGTTAGTCGTCAACGATCACGCGTTGTCCGTCGACCAGCTCGGACATGTCGCCCAGGATGACCTGTTCCTTGCCGTCGAACGGTTGCCATTGGCCGTCGACCTGCTTTCGCAACACCTCGACCCATT
>JBBDYK010000085.1:0-7412 GCA_040901665.1 Pirellulales bacterium
GGCTTCATCGAGCAACAGGCGAATGTCGCTGGACGACTTGGCCTGCTTGAGAAACTTGCAAAAGGAGTCGTCGCGTAGTTGCCGAGAGATGTTCTCCAAGGCCCTCAAATGATCACCTGGCCGATCGGGCGGCGAGATGAGCAGGAAGAAAAGCTGCACGCGTTCCCCGTCGAGGCTGTTGAAATCGATGCCTTCGCTGCTGACGGCCACGGTGCCCACGAGTCGCTGCACGCTGGGATGCTTGGTATGCGGCACGGCGACGCCGCGGCCGATGCCCGTGCTCCCCAGTTCCTCGCGCTTCATGATGGCCTTGACGATGCTTTCGACTTCGCCGGATGCGATGCTGCCTGCTTCCAACAGTGCGCCGATCATTTCGCGAATCGCGCTCTCCTTGTCGTCCGCGGCCAGTTGGGCGCGGATTGCGTCGGTGCTCACAAAATCGCCAAACTTCATACCCTCTTGTCCTTTCTCACGTTTTCACGCCGCAGAGCTGCGCATCTGGATGGTGCCGAACCGAGCCGGGGCGAGCGCGCCTGCGCGCGCTATTCGCCGCCGGATTCCAGTTCTGGTGCGGTCTCACCGTGGCGCGGAGCCGCCGTCCGGTGATGGTCTTGAACTTTTTCCTTGTACTTGCGCAGTTGCTGTTCGAGCTTGTGGATCACGCCATCGAGCGCGGCCATCACGCTGGTCGATTGTTCCGTGGCGACGAAGTCGTGCTTGTGCTCCGCGGAGACCTGCACGTCGACCGAGGGCGTCTGTTCGTGTTCCAGATCCACGGTCACTTCGATGGCCGAGAGCCGCTCGAAGAGTCGAGCCAGCTTTTGCACTTTCGCCGTAATTTTGCTGCGCGTCGCGTCACTCAATTGTCCGTGTCGGACCGAGATATTTACTTGCACGTGCACGCGCTCCTTCGACTAACTCAAAACTCGGCACCGAGTTGCGGCCTTTCGAGCCCCTGGCGCCAAGCGGGATATTCTAGCGGCTGCCGCGGCGACCGACAAACGCGGTTGGGGCCAGCGGACGACCGGCCATGGACAAGTCCACCACTTATCCCAGTTTAGCTTTTTGAGCAGATCGCGTAAGGGGGTGCCCTTTCCGCAGGCAATTGCCCGTTTTTTCGCTGCCAGCCAATGGCTGGCGCACAACACGCCCCATTTGTCAGCTACGATGCCTTGGATTCGCTCGCGCGATCGAGCGCAAATCAGTCCGAGGAGCCTTTGGCGCGGGTGGCCGCGGCGACGGCCTTGGGCACGATCTTGCCGCGGCGCAGCAGATCCTTCCAGGTGTTGACCGAGGCGGTTCGCTGCCGGGTCAGATTCTCCGGATAGTACGCGTGGTTTGGCTCGCCGGTGATGTCGCGCAGGTTCCAGATCGCCAGCACGCGGTAGTCGAGGCCGTCGTTGTTGAGTCCTTCCACGAGCTGGGCCGCGGCGCCATCCTGCAAATCGTCGGCGCTATAGCCCCACAACATGCGAGACAGGGCCTCCCCGTCGGCGCCGCGCTGCTTGTCGAACGTGTTGCGAACGGCGGTCGCCGTTTCCGGACTGCGCGCGATCGAGGCGCGCAGCTCCTCGATATAGGTGGGCCACAGGTTCTTTTCGTCTTTCTCGGAAAGCGCGTTGATGCACGGCTCGAAGTTGTTGAGATAGGTGGCGCTGCGAATGGCCAACGCGCGCACCTCGCGGCGTCGATGCGTGGACAGTTCCTTCAGGATCAGGCCCACGAACTGCTCGGGCGGGAGCATGCCCTCGACGGTCTGCATGGCCAGCCGATTGGGATCGCTCAGCACCTCGGACGTGACCCAGGCGGGCGTTTCTCCGGGCGGTGCGATGCCTGCGCCCAACAGCGCGCGTTGCGCGGGCGCTTGCAGGTCGAGCGGCGGATCGCTATCGAGGCGCACCCGCGCCGCGCCGCTGGTGGCATGGATGTCGACGTTCAAGGGCGCCAGGCCTTTCGTGGGATCGTTGCCGGGCGGCAGTATCCGCAGCACCTCGATCGCCACCGTCGACTCGGCGTCGACGAAGGTAATCTCGGCCACTTGTTCGCCCAGTTTGAGTTGAATCGAGTTTCCCGCCTTGCCGACGGTCATCATCAACAACCGCCCGTAGCTGACGGACACGATCGGCACACCCTCGGGCGTCCAGCCGACGAATTCCAACTCGGCGGCGCCGTCGGGCTGGATCGACAGGCTGGTACTCAGCGCGATCGATGGGCGATACAAGGGCAACGACAACAGCCGGTCTCCCTTGGCCAAGGGGGCCATCGGCGGCAGCCGTCGCCAATCGCCGTTTTCGCGATCGAGTTTCAACAACACTTCACCCCGTTTCGACGTATAGCGGCCGAACGCGGTCTCCGCCGGTGCTGCAGCGGCGTCCGCCGGCGCAGCGGGCGCGTCGGCCGGCGGCATTGGTTCGGGAGGCAACGGCGCGTCGGGGTCTGGGAATGGCAAGCCAGTGCCGGCAGCCGGACTCAAACCGGCAGGTTCGGCCTCCTCCTCCGGCATGGCCGCTGGATCGGCGCCCGGTTCGGGCGCGGGTGGAGCATTCGGGTCGAGTTCGTCAGGCTGTCGCGGCATGTCGACCTCGTCGGCCGGGCGGAGCGTCGCATCGCCGGCAGCATCGGCCGGCATGCTTGGGTCGATTGGTTCCACGGGCGGTTCGACGTTCGCGGCATCGTCGCTGGGCGCGCCGGTTTGGGGTGCGGTTGGACTTGGCGTCGCATCGCCTGCGGGTGTGTCGCCGGCCGCGGGCGCCGCCGCAGCGGTGTCACTTTGGACGGCTTCGTCGGCAGGCGCTTCGGCCGCCGGATCTGCTTGAGCGATGCCGGCCACGCGTGCGCGCCACTCGGCAGGGCCAAACATCACCAGCAAGACGATGGTAGCAACCGCGCCCAGTCCGGTGGCCGCCACGACGGGCCACAACCGCGAGCGCGACTCGCGCAAGTATTCGGGCACTTCCGGCCTTTGCCGGCGCGGAGGCGCCGGGGGCGTGACGACCGCTGCTGCCGCCGGCGCGGCGCCTGGCGATCGTGCCGCGACCGGTGGTTGATTCCCATCGCCTTGGATGGGGGGCGCGCTGGCCTCGGTGGCCACGCGATACATCCGCTGCCGCGACTGGGGGTCGATCGCCGCCGGCTCGCCCAGCACCAGCGTGAGAATCTGGTGGCACGAGGCGACTTCGGCCAGATGGACGTCCGATTCGAGGCAGATCTTCTCGAATTCCGCCACGCGATCGGCCGGCAACGTGTTGTCGAGATATTCGGCGACCGTGTTGGAGTCGGAAGCCAGTCCCTTGCCGACCAGCGGAGGCACGCCCAAGCGCAAACGGCGCATGCTGTCGCGCGTGCGATGCACCAGTTCGGTGGCGAACTCGCTTTCCTCGATCTTCTTGGCGATGTCCTCGGAATCCTGCGGATCGAGGATGTCGTCCAGATAGGCCAGCATCGTTCGCAGTGTCAGTCGCATACGGTCCCCGATTGGCCCTGGCCAAGAGTAAGGCGCTGGCCCGACACGGGCCGGCGTCTGCAAGTAATAGTGGGGATTGAGCCGGCCGGCCGTACAAATCGCGAAAAAAGAAATGCCGAGACTGCCGCAGGCTGACACTCCGGTGCAACCGGCCGTCGGTTGAAGTGCTCAACCCGAGTGCTAGTGGACTGTCACAGGGAAGTTACAGGGTGCCATGTTCACACGCCGCGACAGCGGTGGGTGAGCATGCTCACGAAAGCGTGAGCATGGCACCCAGCACAATCTAATTGCCAGTCTGCTAGCGCGTGCAGCGGGAGCGGGTGTGGGGATGATGGGCCGTCGCGATCAGCCAGATCGGACTCGCGGCCGAGGCAGCCACGAAGACGGCCACGGCCAGGGCCTGCAGCGTATCGACGCTAATCGGCGGCAACAAGCTTTCTTCCGGCTGTTGCGATGCCAGAGCGACCGACGAAGAAGCCGCGGCCGACGGCGCGCTGGCGTTTGCTCGTGGGTCGGACACGTTGGCAGCGGCCAGCGAGACCGTGACCACCGACACGATGGCCACGCAGGCGCCGACCAGGGCGGCTTTCCAGTCAATCGAGATGGATACCATGGGCAACGGCCGTTGAAGATGCCTGGCGGGCGACTTGTGACGCGCGGTTCCGCGGCCAGCGCTCGCGGGAGACTGCTGCAATGCAACCATGCACGTGCCGGGCCACGTCGCCGGCTGGTTTGGCTGCGGGCTGTAAGTGCTTGTGAAACTGCCGCTTAGTAGGATCCCGCCGAATCGGTCCGCCGACTCAACCGATGCGGCCGCACAACGCGCCGCTGGTCCGGTGTTGCCAAAATGCGACCCGCCTGGGGTTATGGGGGGTACGTATTGCGGGCTTATGCGGAGGAAAAGATGCCGGCGAGATTGCATTGCAATTTGCCAGCCAGGCGTGCCGCCAACCGGAATTGCGCCGCAGTGCAATCGATTTTTTTCGATCCCGCTTCGACGGGCGCCAATTGGCGTGTAAAATTGGTTAGACGCGGCTCGCTCACATCCTATCTCGAGCATGACGTTTTCCATGAGCGCTCACGACCGAATCCGCCGCCAGCAATGCACGCTGCAAGCCGAGGGCTACCTCGAACTGGGCATGGCGTCGCATGCGCTGGATGCGCTGAATCGATCGGGGCCGGCCGAGACGTGGTCGGTGCACGCCTTGTATCTGAAAGGCGAGGCGCTGCGCTCGCTGTCGCGCTTTCGCGATGCCATCGAGCCGTTGACGTCCGCCGCGCAGGGCGAGCCCAAGAACATCCACATCTGGCTGGCGCTGGGATGGTGCTATAAGCGCATCGGGCGAATCGATCTGGCCATCGAAGCGTTGGAAGAAGCCTTGTTGGCCGAGCCCGACAACGCCTTGGTCAACTACAACCTGGCCTGCTACTGGGCCTTGGCCAACAGCAAGCGGCAGGCGCTGGCCTATCTGGAACGGGCCTTCGAGCTGGAAGACAACTATCGGGTGCTGGTGGTCGACGAGACCGACTTTGATCCGATCCGCTCGGATCCGGACTTTCAGTCGATGGTGCGCGTGACGGTCTGACAGTTCCGCGCTGCAAGGGATCGCGCCACCTGCCGCCAATTCACTGCCTAGCAGTCTGTTGAAGTATTCAACAGACTGTGACATCGCACGGATGCGATGACAGAATGACGACGTAAGTCGTTATTCTGCGAGCCGTGCGGAGCTTTGCTTCGCACTTGGCGAGGTGGAAAAATGCCACGACGGCATTTTTCAACAGGCTGCTAGCCTGTCAGAACAACCAGCCCAGACCCAGAAACGCGCCGTGCAGGATCAGGCTGCCGCTCTGTTTCAGATCGCCCAAAGACGGCGCGAACTGGTTGTCGCCCAGCGCGACGTTGGCGGCGCCGACGAAGCGATAGCCGACATATCCGTAGACGTTGGATCGAAAGTGACAGTTGATTCCGGTGTCGATCTGGCCCAGAAAGGCAACGTCGGATTTGTCGTCGGTAAAGTCGTAACCGACGTCGCCGTTGCCCGAGTAGATTCGCGAGTTCACGGTCATTTCATTGCCGTAGATGCCGGCCTTGGGTATGAAGAACAGGCTCCACTCGGGGTTGAAGTTGAAGTTGAAGATCGTGCCCAACTGGGCGCCGTAGAGATTGTTGAGCGAGCGGAACCTGACGAACGCCGTCTCGTCGAGGTCGTCCCAGTCATTGCCGAAGGACGCCGAGCCGAACGCCAGGTCCTCGCTGAAGCGAAAGTAGCGAAAGCCTGCCAGGCCGATGACTTGCAGCCGTTCGGAGCTGAACAAAGTGCCGCCGAGCAGGTTGATTTCGGCGCTGTTGACGATATCGCTGCGGTAAATCCGCTGCGAGCTGGCGTCCTCGAAGTAGTACGAGAAGGGGTTTCCATTGATGGTGATGCCCGAGACATTGAACGACGCATCGAGGGCCGTGGCCGCAACGCCGGTGGTGTCGTCCACCTGGGCAAAGCCGTTCATTTCGCCGGTGCCCCACCAGGTAAACGCCAGGGCCGTGCCGGTGTTTGCGCCGAGAGCGCCCCACGGGCCGGTATTGTCGGTGTAGCCCCCGAATGCATATCCGAGCGTGACTTCGCCGCCACCTGTCCAGCCGGCGTTGGCGGCCTGCAAGGTCATCAAGGGGGTGCTGGTGCCGGACTGATAGGTCATCACTTGGGCCGGTCCGCGATTGCGAGTCAGAATCACGGCGCCGGTGGTGCCGAACCAGCCGCTTCCACAGTGGGCGCCACAGTCCATGTTGCAAGCGTCGCATTCCGACCAGCCAGATTTCTCTAGTGCTCCTTCGCAGCCTGCCCAGGCGGAATAAGCCGAGCGTGCCTCGGCGCTGGGGGCCGGCTGGTGGACTGCCGTTGTCGAGTGACCGCCGGGCAAAACGTTCGTGGCACTGGTGTCCGATAGCAGCGGTCCGGTGCTTTCCTGCTGAGGAGTCGCCGACAGTGGGGCGGGCGCATAGTACGTGTCATACGTAGTGCGCCGGGCGGTCGTGGAAGCGGTGGCCGGCACGGAGTGCGTGACGGGCGGCAAGAGCGCGATGGTTGCCTGCGGCAAGCGACCAACGTTTTGCGCGCCGGCAGTGCCAGACAAGCCAGCCAGCAACACCAGCGCAGCGACCCACGGGGATCTCATCACAGTAGACTCCTTTCTACGAGGCGACACGTCATCCATGGGCGCCGCGGTCGGTTGCGACCGTAGCGCCGGCGTCGACTGGCGAAGTCTTGCACCCAGAGCCCGCTGGCTCGACTTTGCCTGGAGATCCCTCCCCGTCCATCGCTCAATCCATCGAGCGCATTTCGACCATCGTCATCTGCGGAAGGTCAAAATTGTTGGAAATTGCCCGCTTGCGCCGAATCCGCCTTTTGTCCGCCGCGCCGTTCGGATTCACCGACGCGATTGGAATATCGGGTGCGCGAGTCCTTCTCGGCGACGTCGGCACAAGCGCCAAAGTTTCGCGCGCTCACGCCGAAAGGACGCCGGCCTCTGGCCGGTGCTCGACGCCCAAGGGCGAGTCGCCGGGGCCGTCCAACGAGCGAATGACTGCCGCTCGATTCCGCTAGATGCCCGCCACTTCGCGGGCCAACTGCTCGTAGTCCACCGCGCCGTTGGATCCCGGAGCGTAGTGGAAGATCGACTGCCCGAAGCTGGGCGCCTCGGCCAGGCGGATGTTGCGGCGGATGCGGGTGGCAAACGGGCGGGCGCTGGCCCAGGGCGTGCGCGGTTGGGCGCCTTCCTGAAAAAACTGGTCGACGTCGTGGATGACTTCGGCCGCCAGCTTCGTGCCCGACTCGTACATGCAGTACACCACGCCGCTCAGCTTCAGCCGGTCGTTGAGCCGGCGCGCAACCAGGTCGATCGTCTCCAGCAGCTTGCTCAGGCCGTGCAGCGCCAGAAAGTGCGGCTGCAGCGG
>JBBDYK010000086.1:0-6815 GCA_040901665.1 Pirellulales bacterium
CAACGATTATACTATTCGCTCTCTTTCTCCGCACATAGTTTGCAGGTCCCCCATGGTTTGTTTCGCAATGAGGAGAGCCGTTTGGGCGCTCGTGACTTTGCTCGCCGGGATGGCGAACGCTCAAGACGCAAGGCTGCAGGCGACAGTCACGCCCGAACGCGTCAGGTCGGCGGTTGGGGAGTTGGAAAAGCTGACCCGACTGACGCTCAAGAGCACCGAGGTGCCTGGCATTGCCATCGCGGTGGTCCATCAAGACCAGGTGGTTTACAAGCTGGGCTTCGGCGTGCGCGAGGCGGGCAAGCCGGATCGCATCGACGCGGACACGGTGTTTCAGGTGGCCTCGATGTCCAAGCCGATCGCGTCGACCGTGCTGGCGGCGCTGGTGGGCGAAGGAGAACTCGGCTGGGACGACCGCGTGATCGACCGCGACCCTGACTTCCGCATGTACGAACCGTTCGTGACGCGCGAGCTGCGGCTGAGAGACTTGCTCTGCCATCGCAGCGGACTGCCGGACCATTGCGGCGACCTGCTTGAGGATCTGGGGTACGACAAGCAAGAAGTGTTGCGGCGACTGCGCTTTCAGCCGCCGGCAAGCAGCTTTCGCTCGGAGTATGCGTACACGAACTTTGGTTATAGCGAGGCGTGTTACGCAGCCGCCCGCGCCAGCGGCGAGGTGTGGGAAGACCTGGCCGCGAAAAAGCTCTTCGCCCCTTTGGGCATGACCACTACGAGTTATCGTTTTGCCGACTACGCCAAGGCCAAGAACCGCGCGCTGCTGCATGTTCGCGTCGACGGCAAATGGGCCGCCAAGAACACGCGCCAGCCAGACGCCCAAGCTCCGGCCGGCGGCGCCAGCGCCACCCTGAACGACCTCGTTCGTTGGATGCGACTGCAATTGAACGAAGGCAAATTCGAAGGAAAGCAAATCGTATCCGCCTCGTCCCTGGCCGACACCCACACACCGCAAATCGTGTTGGGCTTCAGCCCGGACCAGGGCCGCGTCAGTTCGTATGGTCTGGGGTGGATTGTCAGCGTCGAGCGCGGCGGCAAGGTGTTTTGGAAGCACTCGGGCGCGTTTTCGTTGGGGATGCGCACGGAAGTCGCCATGCTGCCCTTGGAGCAAATCGCGATCGTCGTACTCTCGAACGCCGCGCCAACCGGCGTTCCGGAAGGGCTTGTCGAAAGTTTCTTCGACCTGGTGCTCGACGGCGCGTTGCAGCGAGACTGGGTGGAATTCGCCAACCGGATGTTCGACGAAGAAATCCAGCGCGAGTTGGGTCAGGAGCGAGACTATAGCCATCCGCCGGCGCAACCCACGCCCCCGCTGCAGCTCGCGGCCTACACGGGCCAGTATGCGAACGACTTCTTCGGCAAGATCGAGTTAGCCGAGATGCAGGGGTCGCTCGTCCTGCGACTGGGCCCCAGGCCGATTGAGTTTCCGCTGCGCCATTGGGATCGCGACGCATTCGTCTATCAGCCCACGGGCGAATCGGCCGGCGGTCCCAGCGGTGTCGTGTTCTCGATCGCGCCAGACAGCCAGGCCGACCAGGTACTGATTGAAAACTTGAACATTCACGGCCAAGGGACGTTTTCCCGCGTGAAGCAATAAGGAACGGACGGCTTCATCGAGCGCCGTCCCCGGCAATCGCAGTGAGCAGGGCCAAATGGTATAGTGCCACTTCACTCGCTCAGTATGTCACGCGGACGCCCATGACCAGCGACGAACCAGGTAACCCCGCCGATCCGCGGATCGGCCTGCCGCTTGCAGAAATCGACACGCCGACGCTGTTGCTCGATCGGGCTGCTTGCGATCGCAACTTGGCTCGGATGGCGGCTTTCTTTCAACATCGGCCCGCCCGGCTGCGGCCGCACTTCAAGAATCACAAGTGCGTCAGCCTGGCGCGGCGGCAACTGGCGGCCGGGGCCGTCGGCATGACGTGCGCGAAGCTGGGCGAAGCCGAAGTGCTGGTGGACCACGGCATCACGGACGTGCTGATTGCCAACCAGGTCGTCGGACCACAGAAAATGGCGCGGCTTGCCCGGCTGGCCCAGCGGGCACGGATCGCGGTGGCGGTCGACCACCTCGAGCAGGTGCTGGCGACCTCGCGCGCGTGCGCGGACGCCGGCTCGAGCGTGCGACTGCTGATCGAAGTCGACATCGGCATGGGCCGCTGCGGCGTCGCACCCGGCGGGCCGGCGCTGGAACTGGCAAAGCGGATTCTGGAGTTGCCCGGCGTGGAGTTTGCCGGATTGCAGGCCTACGAAGGCCATCTCGTCAACGTGCTCGATCGCGCGGAACGGGGCCAGCGCGCCCAAGCCGCCATGCAACTGGCCATCGACACCCGGCGCCGCATCGAAGCCGCGGGCATTCCCGTCGCTTGCGTGAGCGGTTGCTCGAGCGCCACCTACGACAGCACGGGCACGATGGAGGGCGTCGACGAGATTCAAGCGGGCACCTACGCCACGATGGACCGCCAGTATCAGCGGCTGGCTCCGGAATTCGAGATCGCGCTGTCGGTGCAGGTGCGCGTGATCAGCCGGCCGACCGCCGACAAGGCCGTGCTCGACATCGGCATCAAAGGCGCCGGTTGCGAGTTTGGCGCGCCCGCCATCCGCGATTATCCCGACGTGGAGATTCCGCACTTCCTGTCCGAAGAGCACGCCGTGGTGCGTAACGCCCCCGATTGGCGGATCGGCGAGTTAGTCCAATTGATTCCCACGCACGCCTGCACCACCTGCAACCTGCACCGCGAGCTGGTGGTGTATGAAGACGGCCACGTCGTCGACGTATGGCCGATCGAGGCATCGGGGAAGTTGTCGTGAGCGACGCTCACTTTGACAGCGTGCTTGGCGAATGGGCCGATCGATGGCTGTCGACAGACGGTGAAACGACTTCATTCCCAATACGGCTCCAACTCCAAGAAGTTGAACGTCTGCTCTTGCCCGAAGGGGCCTGCGGGCTTGCTGTCGTCGGGCCAGTCACTGATGGTGAGCTGGGCGGTCGTGCCTTTGGCGCGGAAGACTTTCCAGTGATAGGTGATCCAGACGGGAATCTTGGGTTCGGGGTTGGAGGCGTATGCTTCGGTAAAGCATTTTTCCGGGACGAGGTCGACGCCTTCGATCGTCACGGCGCCGATGAACTTGTTGGCTTCTTCCTGGGTTTTCGCCTGTGGGCTTACCAGGTCTTGATAGTCGCAGGTGAACATCTTGAGCGAGTAGAGCCGGCCGGGCTCGAGGCCGCTGACGGCCTGTGAAAACTTGTTGGGGCCCTGGGCGCTGCGCTTCATCCACAGGAACGTGTCGCCGAGATGCTCGGGATCGGCGGGGCGGCCGAGGCCCATGTAGCGGCCTTCGATGCGGCCGTAGCGCGGGAAACTCTTGGCTGCGATCGAGTCGGGCGACGCCGCCTGCAGCGTCCAGCCGGTGGTGCCTTGTTGGAAGTCGGCGTTGGCCAGATGAGGGAGGAACAGCGGGTCGCGCGTGAATAGATCGGTGTGGCCTTCGATCGCGTAGTGCCGATAGAGCTTGCCCACGAAGCGCACGGTTTCTTCGTCGGCCTGCAGCGAGGTCCACCATTCCAGGCCGGCGATGCCCGCCAGAGCAGGGTTGTTGGCCACGGTGTGCATCTGCTGGTCCATCCAGACGTGATAGTCGACGCCAGGCAGCTTGTTGATGCCGCCCGGGGGCATCGAGAACAGGCCAAAGGCGATGATCATGTGCTCCTTCGCGCCGGGCTGCCTGGTTTCCCAGTCAGTGATGCCGCGCACGAATTCGTCGAGCGCTTCGCGCGAGGCATGCTCGCTGGAACGCTCGAACAAATAGCGCTCCAGCGCGATGCGGTAGTCGCAGTCGATGAGCGTGCGGACGAACGTGGGACCGATCACTTCCTGGTTGAGCGTGCGGCCGCTGCCACCGACATAGGCATAGAGCAGCTTGTCGCGATAGCGATCGAGCCGATGGAATTGCTGGATGGCCGCTTCGTAGGTGCGATAGCGAGCTTGCTCGTCTTCCAGGCGTTTGCGGCGCTCGGCACTGAGCGACTCGATGGGCCGCTCGGATGGCGCGTTGACGATGAACTCGTTGATGAGGATGCCATCGAGGAACGGAGCCTTGTCGAGGAAGCCGGTCCAGTAGTTGCAATGCTCGTCGGCGGTGGTCGCCTGGCCGTTGATGCCGACCTCGGCGACGAATTTCTTTCCTTGTCGATGCCAGTCGTCGATCACCTTCGGCGGCAGGTCGATGCTATGCGGCACGACCAGCGTTGTAACATTGGGCAGGATGTCCTTTTTCAGGAACTCCAGGTCGTAGCGGCCATAGGACTTGATGGCCGGATCGAAGCCGAGTCCGCAGTGCATCAGCTCGGGAATCGCGCGGACGACCAGTTTCTCGACGCGGGCGTCGCCCGTGCATTCGACGGCAAGCGCGTGTGGGCCCGCGGCGACTTGGCGCATGGCTTCGACGGGATTGTCTCCGCTTGCGTCATTGAACGGCAGTAGCTCGACATTGCCGGTGGCGGGATCGAGCGTGATGCGGACGGCGCCTTTGCCCTGACAAGTGGCGGCGACGAAAATCCAGCCGGCGGTCGGGCGCGTGAACGTGAACGAGTTGCCGGCGCCCGATACGTCAGCGGCGACGAGCAGTTCCGCGGCGAGGTTGTTCAGTCTGCGCTCGGCCGCCGCGGCGGTTTGCGGCTGCATGGCCATCGACAAGACGCAGGTCGAGGCCAGCAACAGGAGCAAGGCGAATCGGAGAGTCTTCATGGCGAGCACTCTGGTAGACAATCGTATTTGGTGAATGCGCGATGCGGCTGCATGAGGTCGAAGTATTGTAACCGACGGAACAGGAAACTTCGGCCGCGCGGAGCACCGGTGGGCGAAAGGTTGGGCGAATGCCGGCGGCGGCGGCACTACAACCCCAGCAGGCTGGCGATCAGAGTGCGTTGGATTTCATTCGTGCCCGAGTAGATGCGGCTGGCGGTGGCGTCGCGCAGCTCGCGTTCGATCTCGGATTCGATCATGTATCCGGCAGCGCCGTGAAGCTGGATGGCGTCCAGGCACGATTGGACCCAGGACTCGCTGATGTGCAGCTTGGCCATCGAGGCTTCCATGATCGCGCTTTTCCCTTCGCCGCGCAGCCACGCCCCGTGGTAAAGCATGTGCCGGGCGCTCTCCAGCCGCAGCTTCATGTCGACGATACGGCTGGCCACGAGTTGAAATTTTCCGATCGGCTGTCCGAATTGCTTCCGTTCCTTGGCAAAGCGAATGCACCGCTCGAGCAATCGCTGCATCGAGCCGACGGCGCTGGCCAGGATGCATCCCCGTTCCCACGACATCGAGTGCGTGAACAGGGCCGTGCCGGCGCCTTCCTTGCCCAGGCGGTTCTCCTCGGGCACCTCGCAATCGCTGAAGAACATTTCCGACATGGGCGAGGTGCGCAGGCCCATCTTTTCGAGCTTGTTTCCGACCGTCACGCCGGGGAAACTCTTCTCGACCAAAAACGCCGTGATCCCGCGGGCGCCCTGCGACTTGTCGACCGTGGCAAACACCACCACGACGTCGGCGACTGGCCCGTTGGTGACGAACGTCTTATTGCCATTGAGCAGATACTTGTCCCCGCGCTTCGTGGCCGTCGTGCTCAACGCGTAGGAATCCGACCCCGAATCGGGTTCGCTCATGGCATTGCCGCCGATCAGCGCGCCGCCGCACAGCCCCGGCAAGTACCTTTGCTTTTGCTCCTCGGTGCCGAAAGCGACCAGCGGCATGACCGCGGTCCACATGTGGGCGTTGATCGAGAACACCAGGCCATTGTCGCGGCAGGCATACCCCAGTCGTTCGAGCGCGCCGACGGTCGTCACGGCGTCGGTGCCCAATCCGCCGTACTGTTCCGGCACCGGCAGACCCTGAATGCCGAACTCTCCGCACTGCTTCCAGCCCTGCTGATCGAAAACGCCTTCACGATCGCGCTCGATCATGTTTTCACCGAGCGATTGCCGGGCAAAGCGGTCGACCGTCTCGAACAGCGCCTTCTGCTCGGGCTTCCAGGCAAAATCCATTACGCCATCTCCTTCAAGGCCTGGTAGTCGATCTTGTCGGTCGAAGTGACCGGCAGCGCAGGAGCAAAGGAGAACAAGTCGGGCACCATGTACAGCGGAATGCGCTCGGAGCAGAATCGCTTCAAGGCGATGATTGAGAGCTTCTCGCCCTGGTGGGTGCTGACGAACGCCTTGACGCGCAGCCCTTCGTCTTCGTCGGCAATGGCGATGACGGCTGCCTGGCGAATGGCGGGATGTTGATACAAACAAGCTTCGATTTCGCCGAGCTCGACGCGATACCCGCGTTTCTTCACCATCCGGTCGCGCCGTCCGCGGTAGATAAATCCGTCGGCTGGATCGGCCACCACCAGGTCGCCGGTGCGATACCACTGTTTGCCGTCGGCCGCATTGAGAAAGGCGTTGCGAGTGAGCTCGTCGAGTCCCCAGTAGCCGCTGGTGACGCCGGGCCCCGTGATGCAGAGCTCTCCTTCGTCGCCCGGCGGCACGTCGCGTCCGTCGGCATCCACGACGCGCGATTCGAGATGGGAGCACGTCTTGCCGATGGGGTACGGATCGCTCCGAGCGGGCGAAATTGTCGTCGGAATCTCGTAAGACGTGCAGACGTTTGTCTCCGTCGGCCCGTACAGGTTGAAGTAGCGCGGATGTGGCAACTGCTCCTTCAACAACCGCAAGTGCTTGATGGGAAACACTTCGCCCGCAAACAACACCGTCCGCAGCCGAGAGTAGTCGTGGCTCGACAGCGAGCCATAGTGGGCCAACAGGC
>JBBDYK010000086.1:6825-7315 GCA_040901665.1 Pirellulales bacterium
TCGAAGGCGTGGAATACCACACCGTGATGCGCCGCTCGGCAATCAACGAGGCGAGTTTGGCCGGTTCCTTGCCGGTTTCGTGGCTGACCAACACCAGCGTCGCGCCGTGCTTGATCGGCACATAGATATCGAGAATCGACAGATCGAAGTGGAACGGCGCGTGCGAGCTGAAGCGGTCGTCGCCCGTGGGCGCAAACGTCTGGGAGCACCAATCGACGAACGATATCGCGTTTTGCTGCGACAGCATCACGCCCTTGGGCTTGCCGGTCGATCCGGAAGTGTAGAGCAGATACGCCAGGTCGTCCGCTCGGCCGATGACGGTGTCCGCCGGGGCGGCGGGGCCGGCAGATTGCTCGCGTGCCAGCGCGGCGTTCAGCGACGCTCCGTCTCCCAAGCCGTCGAGCACCAACATCGGAGGCACTTCGCCGCTGGCTGACAACTCGCGCCGCAGTGCTTCGACGTGGGAGCTCTCGACCACAGCGGCCTTGAC
>JBBDYK010000087.1:0-7305 GCA_040901665.1 Pirellulales bacterium
TCGATGGAGCCGCCTGCGCTTTAAAGCAGGCCGTCGCGGTATGAAAAAGGACCGCCACCCATCGATGCGCCTGCCACGACGGCACCTCGAGTCACCGCGCCGAACGTTCTGTTCACGCTTGAGGTCTGCAGCCTCATCGTGAGCGGGATGCGTGCTTCGGTGTTACCGGTCAGGGCGAGTTTCACCCAAACGCAGTCTGGTTGGCCGGCGAGCGCCAGTCAGAAGTCGCTGCGTTTGGACGGCGCCTGCTCGCCCGTGCGCCGCTGGCCTCGAAAGACGCCGTGGCTATTTTTTTGCGTTACAAGAATCGGCCACGGCCCCTAGGAACGGGACCACGGCGCACAAAACTTTTTTAAGAGTTGTTTCGCCCAGGCACCGCTGCGCGCCCCAAGCACGCAGCGGTGCCGTTTTTTTTGAACACTAGCCCGACGCGCCAGCGAGGGAGCCCCACCAACCACGTTTCAATCCCAACAAAACCCACGAAAGCCATCCGCAGGTTTCACCAATTCCACCGATGAATCACGAATCAAAACTCTCCCATCGTCGTGCCCGTCGTGTCGTCGTGGTAAACCAAACTGAACCACGACGCCACCACGACCACGACGTTCCGAATCCGGTTTTTTTCCCCTCCTCGTCCTAGGTGGTCAATCTCCTTCCGTCCCCAACGTCCTCCTCCTCCGTGACCGCGGTGCCCTCGGTGGCCAAGCCCTCCATTTCCCCACTGCCAATTTTCCTGCCGGCGGCGTTACCCATCGGGACACGCCCGATCGTGGATGGTCGACAAGCGACGGCCAGCGGAGGGCCCCTGCTCCTAAAGTGCCGAGTCGCACCGCGTGCCGGCCGGTTGCCAATCGGGTATTTCAGCGGCATAATGCGGGATTCATCTCGATACCCCCTTCCCGCCGAGGCGCCGACCATGCGAGACAAGCTTACTTTCGGCATTACCTTCGACGACGTGCTGCTCGAGCCCCGCTACTCGACCGTCATTCCCGCGGAGGTCGACATCACCACGCGGCTCACGCGCCGCATTGCCCTGAACATTCCGCTGGTCAGCTCGCCCATGGACACCGTCACCGAGAGCGAGATGGCCATTGCGCTGGCTCAGGAAGGCGGCCTGGGCATCATCCATAAGAACATGTCCATCGAACGTCAGACCGAAGAGGTCGACAAGGTCAAGCGCAGCGCCAACGGCATCATCACCGACCCCGTCACGCTGCCCCCCGACGCCACCGTCGCCCGGGCGCGGGAAGTCATGGACCAGCACAACGTCTCCGGAGTCCCCATCGTCGACAAGGGACGCAAGCTGGTGGGCATCCTCACGCGCCGAGACTTGCGGTTTCTCGAAGACTCGGGCCTCAACATCTCCAACGTCATGACCCGCGAGCACCTTGTGACGGCTACGGGAACCGTAACGCTTGAGGAAGCTGAGAAGATTTTGATGGCAAAAAAGGTCGAGAAACTTTTGCTGGTTGACGAAGATTATACGCTGACTGGCCTCATCACCATCAAAGACATCGACATGATGAAGCGCTTCCCCAATGCCTGCAAAGATGGGCAAGGGAGGTTGAGGGTGGGAGCCGCCATTGGTGTGTTTGACTACGAGCGGGCCGAAAGCCTGCTAGCAAAAGACGTCGACGTGCTCGTGGTCGATAGCGCCCACGGCCACTCGGAAAACGTCGTCGAGACCGTCAAGACGATCAAGAAACGCTGGGAAATCGAAGTGATTGCCGGAAACATCGCCACTGCCGACGGATGCCGCGACCTGATCGCCGCGGGCGCCGACGCCGTCAAGGTCGGCATCGGCCCCGGCTCGATCTGCACGACGCGCGTGATCTCCGGCGTGGGTGTTCCCCAAATTACCGCCATCTATGATGCCGCCCAGGTTGCCAGGGACGCCGGCGTGCCGGTCGTCGCCGATGGCGGCATTCGCTATTCCGGCGACGTCACCAAGGCGCTAGCGGCCGGCGCCCATTCGGTCATGATCGGCGGACTGTTCGCAGGGCTGGCCGAAAGCCCCGGCGACACGATCCTCTATCAAGGCCGCAGCTTCAAGGTTTATCGCGGCATGGGCTCGTTGGGGGCCATGGTGGCCGGTTCCAGCGAGCGTTACCGTCAGCGCGGCGTCGAACGCAAGCCCGGCAAGCTCGTCCCCGAGGGCGTCGAAGGCCGGGTGCCATTCAAAGGACCCTTGAGCGCATTTGTTTATCAGCTCGTCGGCGGGCTACGAGCCGGCATGGGGTATTGCGGCACGCAAACCATCGAGGCTTTGCGGACCGAGACACGGTTTATCCAAATCTCCGCGGCAGGAGTACGGGAGAGTCATCCACATGACATTGCGATCACGCAGGAAGCGACCAACTACAGCAGTGAACCCGCCTCGGGCGACATTCACTAACACGCCCCACGCGCACGCTGCTGCTTACGCCAGCCCAGGGCGACTCTCGCGCGCCGGCATGCTGGCCTTGGTGCTATCGGTCGGAGTGCTAGGCGTCGCGCCCGCGGCATTTGCTGCTTCGACACCCCAGCTCAACGGCGCCAACAGCGATTCGCTCAAGTGGCAGACGCACCGCACGATCGCCAAGCGGGCGGTCGCCGAAGCCCGGCGATCCGCCGCCGACGGGAACGTCACGGCCGCCGCGCCGAACCGGCAGCGCTCCGCCATTCGCCGCGTTGCACCAGCCGCCATTTGGCAAGCCAGTGGCACTTCGTCGCGTGCCGACGGCGCCGACCTGGGCCTGGTGCGACAGGCCAGCGGTGACAAGCTAGACGCGTCGACGGATCCGTTTGGCGACGATCCGCTGGATGCGGCCGGCGATTCCACCACGCATACCAGCCAGCCGCTCGATTCCGATCCGTTGCCGTCGACCAGCGAGCCGTTGCCGTCGACCGATGAGCCCTTGCGGTTGCGCACGGACTCCGATCCGTTCCCCGAAGAGCGCGTTCCAGGGCCTTTCGAAGACACGCTGCCGGAGAATCAGTCGGTGGTCCCGGGACTGGCCCCCGGCGATCTGTCGTGCGATACGTACAAGAAGGATTGCGACGAAGCGATCGACGCTCTGCGCACCCACGACATCACCACAATCATTCTCGGCGTCGTGATCGAAGGCACCGACGGCGCCGCGCCGATCGAAGGCAAGGACTTCCCTTGCGAGTGCGTGTTGGGGGCCAACGCCACGTTCCAGGGACGTAACTGGTCTCCCACGACGTTCACCTGGCAGGCCACGGGCACGTGCTTCAAGCCGCTCTACTTCCAGGACGTGCAACTCGAGCGCTACGGACATTCCTGGAACCCGGTGGTGCAGCCGTTCGTGTCGGCAGCCCATTTCTTCATCTCGGTGCCGTTGCTGCCCTACAAGATGGGCCTCAATCCTCCCAACGAATGCGTCTACACGCTGGGCTACTACCGGCCCGGAAGTTGCGCTCCCTACATGATCGAACCGATCCCGCTCAGCTTGCGAGCGGCCGCCTTCGAAGCCCTGGGAGCCACGGCCTTCGGCTTTTGGTTCTGGCCGCCGCCGACCGGACCGTAGCACTGACAGCCCCAATCCAATTGCTTCCAAGCGACACGCACCGCCAGGCTGACAACGGCCTGGCGGTTTTTTTTATGGGTCGATCCATTCCTGGCAAGGCCGCTAGTAAGATGGTTGCGCACATTCGTTGTCCGACCGCTTGGAGACGGCCATGGCACAGGCCACGCTTTCACGCCAGCAAGCCCGCGAACTCGACCGCCGCGCGGTTGAAGAGTACGGCATGACCGGCGTCATGCTGATGGAGAACGCCGGGCGCGGCGTGGCCGACACTCTGTGTCGCTTGGGCATCGCCGGACCCGTGGTCATCTGCTGCGGAACGGGCAACAACGGTGGCGACGGATTCGTCGTCGCCCGGCAACTCGATCTCCGCGGCCACGCAGTTCGAGTGCTGCTGTGCGCCGATGCCGGCAAGCTCTCCGGCGACGCGCTTTTGAATTATCGCGTCCTCGAAAAAAGCGGCGTGCCGATTCGCAACCTGGATTTGGCACAGCTCGACCGGGAGTTAGCCGGCGCGGGCTGGATCGTCGACGCCCTGTTGGGCACGGGCGCTCGAGGCGAGCCCCGGCCGCCGCTGGATGCGGTCATCGATCGCATCAATGCTCAGTCGGGCCCTGTGCTGGCGATCGATCTTCCCAGCGGACTGGACTGCGATTCAGGCCAGGCAGCGCGTCACACGGTCGTGGCCGCGCACACCTGCACGTTCGTGGCGGCCAAGCCAGGGTTCACCGCCGCCGGGGCCCAGCGTTGCCTGGGCACGCTGCACGTGCTCGACATTGGCGCGCCACGCAAGCTGGTGGAGGAGACTCTGTCGCTCAAGTAGCTTCGAGTCAACCGTGCTGGCTGCCGGCAACCGGCCGCTATTCCGCCGGGGGCGGCTCGTACTCGAAGTCTTTCCACTTCATCGGCCGGCGGAACGGTTGGATCCGCAGCGTGACTTCGCCGTTCTGGAAGATGCGCACCGTGCCGTTCGATTCGCTGACCGCCACGGCCACGGCTTTGGTCTTGCGGCTGATCGCCGCGGCGGCCCAATGTCGTGCGCCCAGTCCCTTGGAAAGCGTGATATTGTCGGCCGGCGCATCGATGTAGCGGGCGGAGGCTTCCACGACGCCGTCTCCCGAGACGATGATCGCCCCGTCGAGCTGCGCGATTTCCTTGATGCCCTCGCGCACGCGTGGGTCGTCGAGATTGCGCTCCTTGCGGTTGTATCCGCGCACCGGATCGAATCCGGCCGGATGGCTGCTGCCCATCACTTTCTTCGAGTCCCCCACGACGAACAAAGCGCCCACCGGCTTGCCTTCGCGCCCTTCGCGCCCGATCTCGACGGCCATGTCGACGACCATTTTCAGCGTGTCCAGCGGCACGCTGGTTTCAAGTTGCCGCAGATCGCGCGCGGTCAATTGTCCGAGGTGCTCGCCTAGATGGACCAGGCTGAGCGAATCGATCGAGCCGGGCTCGAAGGCACTGTACAAAGCCACGACTTGCGCCCCGGCGGCCAGGATGTCGTCGGCTACGCTCTCGAGCAGCGCCTGGGTGAGCTTCTCGTGAACGGGCGCTTCCGGCATTTTGAGCAACACCGTCGGCAGGTTCGCGTCACTGGCGCCCTCGATCTGCGGGGCGAAGTCGGCCGCGATGACGATCTTCTCTTCGCCGGCCAGCGACTTTAGCTGCTCCCAATCGGTCGGACCGTCCAACAGCATCAGTAACGCATCGGCATCAACGGCAGCAGAAAGCTGCGCTGCCGCCGCAAAAATCGTCTTGAGTTGATCGTTGAACCGGTACGTTTTCACGCGCTTGTCCCGACACTGGCGCCTACGATGAAGGCGGGCGAACGAACGGCGCGTCCCCCCGGCTGAGAGCCCCCAATCGTACGGAGTTTTCCGGGCGATGGCAACGGCAGGCCAATGCGGTGTCGTGAGATCGCCGGTCGCGAGTCACGGAGCAAGAGACCGTTCAATGGCCGTCATTTCACAGCCAAGCATTGGATGTCGAATCGCGGCCGACTACTGAACTGCGCCATCGGTGCGACGTGCTTCGCTGGTCGAGCTGTCGCTGTCCGACGACGTTTCCACGATTGCCGGCTGCGGCGGCGGATTGTCGGCAGGTTTGAACAATCGACTGTCGTAGATCGCCAGCGCGTGCAGGCCGTGCCCCAAGGGCCCGATTTCCCAGGTGTGCTTGCTGTTGGTCTCCAACAAGGTTGCCACGTAGTCGACCGCTTTAGCCATGCGCGGATCGGTCAGTTCGGATTGGGGCAACGAGAATGAGATCCACTCGAGGATATGGCCGCTCGTCTTCAGCCGCCGGTCGATATCCGGACTGGAACCTTTGCGCACGAACCACTCGGTGCTGAAGCTGCCGTCGGGGTTTTGCAAGCTCAGCGTATAGCGGTGGTAGTCGTTGATGAAGGTCTGGGCGCGGCTAAACTCGCCGACAATCGGCTTGCCACGCTGCAATCGCTTGTTGACCGCGTAACTGAAGCCCATCAGCCGATGCGTTCCGCCGCAAGCGGCGCCGCGAATCGGCTGCGACAATTCTTCGCGGACCAGTCGCTGAATCGACCAGTCCTGGCCGTCTTTGCTCTTCCAAGTGTCGTCCGAATCGAGATAGTGCATCAACGAGATCAACTTGAACGTCAACTCCTCGCCCGCGTAGCAGTTTTCCTTTTCGTGGTGAATCAGGTCTTGCAGCGTGAAGCTCTTGCCGCTGACGTGCATCGGGTAGTCGCCCTTGACGTGCGACTGCGCCAGGATGGCAAGAAACTGGCCATGGTGACCCTGCACGCCCACGCCGCGACGCGCTTCGATCTTGTCGCCGTTGACGAACAGCATGCGGTCGCCGGCACAGGGATAGTTGAAGCACAGGTGGCCGATTGCGTTGACCTTCTCGCTGCCGGGACCGTCCTGGTAGATCTGCGTGTCGACGCCGTAGGCGATGATGGCGTGCATCACTTCCCAGGCATTGTTGTCCCGCGCATTCTGATGGCGCGGAAAATACATCGCCAGCACACGGCGCACCTTGTCGCGCAGCGCTATCAGCTCCGGCGTCAGTTGCGTCGCTGCCGAGGTTGCAGGCGACGCCGCGGCGCCTGGCGTGGCCGCGTCCGCATTGACTGCCGGCACTTCGGCCGGTTGAATCTTGGCCACGCGCAGCGAATCGGGCTGGGGCGCAACGGGTTGCGGTTCGCCCGGCGACGCGTCGCTCGAATCCGGGGCAAGCAGCTCCAACGTCAACTGCGGGCCGCCCATCGATTCCGGACCCAGAGCGCCGGAGCGGGCCAGACCGTCGGCCCCTGCGTCGGGCGGGGCAATGTCGATACGCACCGGCAGGGCGGCTTCAACCGTGGGCGGATATGCGGGAGCCAACTGCACTTCGGCGCGATTCGGCCGGCTCGGCAGACAAACGGCAGCCGCGGCCGCCAACATCATGAACCAGTACGACATCCACGACGATTGCGACAAAGTGCGGCTCATCAACGTTCCTTGGACCGGTCCTCGGCGTGACCGTTCTAATAATGCAAAGAGTATGACCAGGTGGGAATGTACCAGTCGCAGCGTCTCTAGCGCACGGCCGCCATACCATGCCAGCATGCCCGACGGAGTATTCATATCGGACCAAACGGGCGTGCTCAATCACGGGTTTGCGATGTTTTCGCGAGCGTGCGGGGCAGGTCTTCCAAGTGCTGCCGAACAGCGTGGCTTTGCCGCGCGGCCCCGGCAAAAACAGTCCGCCTTTGCGGCCGTCATGGCAAGCCGGGCGCAATAGTGCGCAGCGAGCG
>JBBDYK010000088.1:0-7194 GCA_040901665.1 Pirellulales bacterium
CTACGGCAAGGACTCGCAGTATCCCAACAAGATCGTGCCGATCGGCGAGGTCGATACCGACCCCGTGCGGCTCAGCGCGCTTAGCGCCGATCATCGCCAAGGCTACGAGGCCAGTTGGTTCGCCCATTTCGGCGAGCACAAGGTCGTGGCCGATCCGGGCGGCTACGTGGCCCCGCCCCTGGACGGCATTTGGGCGTCGGCGCCCTATCTGCACAACGGCTCGGTGCCCACGTTATGGCACTTGATGCACGCTGCCGAGCGGCCGGCCGTCTGGTCGCGCAGCGAGGACGGCTACGACCGAGAGCACGTGGGGTTGGAGATCACGCCGTTTGCGAGCATGCCCGAGACAAGCGAGGACGGGCATCTGCGACGCAGCTACTTCGACACGTCGAAGTTTGGCAAGAGCGCCCGGGGCCACGAGTTCCCCGAAGCCTTGACCGAGAGCGAAAAACGCGAAGTGCTGGAATACCTGAAGACGCTGTGAGCAACTCGGCACGGTCGCCCTCCCAGATGCGTTCGTGACGGCTATTGCCGCTCACTATTTCTCGCGGGAGTGCACGACGACGATCAGTCCGGAGTCGGGTTTGCTGACGAACTCGGTAGGTCGATCTTCGCTGCTCAAGTTGTAGCACAGCTTGAGCGTGTCGCCGTCGAGTTGGTAGATACCTTTGAGGATGCGGCCGTTGACGTCCAGGTCGATGGTCTTGGGCGACTTGGATTCGTCCAGCGTGACGCTGCCCTCGATCGCGTCACCACTCTTGGGCGTCAGCGTGTACTTGCTGTCGCTGAACTCGCGGACGGCGTCCTTCAGACGGTCGACCTCGGCGCCGTTGTACTCGAACGACTTGACGATCCATTTGCCTTGCAATTGCTGGTCGTCGATGTTGCCGGCTTGCGCCGTGTTTCCAGCGTGCGCCATGGCGGCGAATAGCAACACCAGCGCGCCGGCGCGTGTGATGGCGTGAACCCTGCCTTGCATGATGCGACCTCGTTAGGAGAAATCGATCGCGCCGCGTCCCACGCGGCTTGCCTTTTGGCGAATATAGCAGCGCCAAAACCGTGTTGCCACAAATTGCCGTGGACGGCACGCTGCCCCCGCCCGCCGGCCAGAGCCGCGCAATCTTTGCTTGCCCGGTCGCCGCTCGCTACAATCAGCCGCTGAGGAGCCGGCAGGCGGCCACGGCGTGCTGGCGAAGCGTGTAGAGCAGGGGGCTGATAGCGTGGCGGCGCAGGCGGTGATTCATAAACTCCCCACAGATCAGGAGGGCAGGCCATGCAGCGCAACGTCGAGAATCCCGGCCGGCGCGATTTTTTGAAGACCGGCGCGCTGGCGGCTGCCGGCGGCAGCCTGTTGGGCGCCGGCGCGGCAGTCGCCGCCGAGCCCGCCGGCAAGCCCATCGAAGTCAGTCCCGCCGGCATTCCACTGCGCCCGTTTGGCAAGACGGGCCATACGCTGCCGGTGTTGGGCATGGGTGGCTCGGCCATGGTGCAGGTGTTCATCCAGGCCTACGGCGCGCCGCTGTTGTCGATGGACGACCGCGTGGCCATGGTTCGGCACGCCTACGACAGCGGCATTCGCTACTTCGACACCGCGCGCGTCTATGGCGAAAGCGAAAAGATCATGGGCCAAGGGCTCAAGGGCGTTCGCGAGAACTGCTACATCGCCACGAAGTGCCACATCACCGATCCGGCCAAAGTGCGCGAGACGGTGGAGAAGTCGCTCTCGGAGCTCGACATGGACCACGTCGACGCGGTGCAAGTGCACAGCCCCTGCATCGAGGCGGTGGGCTTCGACGGTGCCATGAAGATTCACGCCGAGTTGGTCAAGCTGCGCGACGAAAAGCTGCTGCGCTTCATCGGCCTTACCACGCACGTGGCCTTCGAGACCGTGCTGCAGATGATCAAGACCGACGGATTCGACCAGGTGCTGCTGGCTTATGGTTATCTGCGGCGGGGCATGAACACCATGCTGTCGAACTCCAAGGTGGAGTATCGCGAGCAGTGCCTGGCCGCTGCCGAGGAGCGCGGCATGGCGATCGTGGCCATGAAGATCCTGGGGGCCAACATGCTCAGCCACAATGCGCCCAACATGGTTTCCGACGTCACCCAAGACGAGCAAGCCAAGCTGCCGCCGGCCGCGATTCGCTGGGTGCTGCAGGATCCGCGTGTGTCGATGCTCAACATCGGCGTATCCATGCCCAGCGACCTTGACCAGAACCTGGCCGTGGTGCGGGGCGATACGACGTTGACCAATGAGGATCGCAAGCTGCTGGCCGATTTTTCGGCCCGACTGTACGGTTGCGAGATCGTCAAGGCGATGCCGGTGAGCTAGTGTCCTGAGCTAGAAGGCCTCTTCACGGGAGACCCAGATTCAGGACACCAGGTATCTACTGCGGCCAAAGCACTTACTTCTTTGGCCGGCGTGTCCTGAATTGCAACGAAGTTGCAACTCAAGACACTAGCGGCGGATCGCCCGCTCGTTTGACCGGCAAACATGCGACCGATACGATGAGCGGTACTGGCAGCCAGCATTGCCGCTTTGATTGACCGCGAATACCACCAGGGCCCAGGCACCCGCGACGGGCTCGATGCTCACGGAGGTTATCACGCCCACCATGACTCAGATCGAACGCGCTCGCGCCGGCGAAATCACTCCCGAGATGTTGTACGTCGCCCAGCGAGAGAGCCTGGAGCCGGAGTTGATCCGCTCGGAGGTGGCTCGCGGACGGATGGTCATCCCGGCCAACAAGGTGCACCTGACCAAGCGGCTGGAGCCGATGTGCATCGGCATCGCCTCGCGCACCAAGATCAACGCCAACATCGGCAACTCGGCGGTCACCAGCGACATCCAGGGCGAGCTCGAGAAGCTGCACACGTCGGTCCACTTCGGCGCCGACACGGTAATGGACCTGTCGACCGGGCGCGACATCGACGCCATCCGCCGCGCGATCATCGACACCTCGCCCGTGCCCATCGGCACCGTGCCCATCTATCAGATGGTGGAGCAATTGGACGACATCTGCGATATGAAGCCGCAGCACTTTCTGGACATGGTCGAGCACCAGGCGCAGCAGGGCGTGGACTACATGACCGTTCACGCGGGCGTGCTGTTGGAACACTTGCACCTGACGATGAACCGCGTGACCGGCATTGTCAGCCGTGGCGGCTCGCTGGTGGCCAAGTGGATGATGCACCATCGCCAGCAGAACCCGTTGTACACGCACTTTGAAGACTTGTGCGACATCATGCACGAGTACGACGTGACCTGGAGCTTGGGCGACGGGCTGCGGCCGGGCTCGATCGCCGACGCCAGCGACGCGGCGCAATTCGCCGAGCTTGACGTGCTGGGCGAGTTAACCCGGCGCGCCTGGGCCAAGCAAACGCAAGTGATGGTGGAAGGTCCGGGCCACGTGCCCATGGACCAGATCGACATGAACGTCAAGCGGCAGATGGAAGTTTGCGACGAGGCGCCGTTCTACGTGCTGGGGCCCTTGGTAACCGACGTCGCGCCCGGCTACGACCACATCACCAGCGCCATCGGCGCGGCGTTGGCCGGCTGGAGCGGCGCGGCCATGCTGTGCTACGTGACGCCCAAGGAGCATCTGGGCTTGCCCGACGAGGACGACGTGCGGCAGGGCGTGATCGCCTACAAGATCGCGGCGCACGCCGCCGATCTGGCCCGGCACCGGCCCGGCGCGCGCGATCGCGACGACGCCTTGTCGCGGGCCCGCTTCAACTTCGACTGGAACGAGCAATTCCGCCAGTCGCTCGATCCGGAGACCGCGCGGCGGATGCACGACGAAACACTGCCGCAGGACACGTTCAAGAGCGCGCATTTCTGCAGCATGTGCGGCCCGAAGTTCTGCTCCATGAAGATCACCGAAGAGATCCGCAAGATGGAAGCCGAGCGCCCGCTGGCGTCGATCGGCGTAAAAGAGACCTCCTAGCTGCCTGTTGAAAAATGCCGTCGTGGCATTTTTCAACAAGCGCCAAGTGCGAAGCAAAGCTTCGCACGGCTCGCAGAATAACGACTTACGTCGCTATTCTGTAAAGCGCATCCATTGCGATGTCGCTGCCTGTTGCATTCTTCAACAGGCAGCTAGCGCGTCTGATTGCGCTTACGACGCAATCCGCGCGAAGAAGGCGATCAGCCCCACCACGGTGAGCACCACGCCGACGATGGCCGCGATCACGCGGACATTGATGTCCACGGGCTCGGAGGGCTCGAACGGCTCGGCCTCCCGGCCGTCGGCAAAACGGTGTCCGCACCATTCGCAGCGCGCGGGAAACTCGGGCGCGAATGGCTCGTCGCAGGTGGTACACAGCACGAGCAGTGGTGCGTCTTCGCTCGCCGCGTTGGCACTCGGTTCGTGCTCGGGATGAAATGCCGCGGGAAACGACGTGCCAGCCGTTTGACACACGGGACAGCTCGTCAGCCGCGGCCGGCGGCAATCGGGACACAGCGGCCAAGGCTGACCATGGCGATCGGCCTCTTCTTCCAGTGCCGCCAGGTCGGGCGACGAGAGACCCTCGGACAGGTTGCGCTGGGCAGATTCGACGAGCTCGTAGGCAGCCTCGGCGTCCGATTGGCGGACCAGCACGCGGGCCTCCGCATGCTGTTGGTGCGAGAGGCCATGGACGCCCAGATCGGTCACGACGTTTCCCAGATCGATTTGCCGATTGTGCATGACGTGCGCGTCGATGTCGTGATCGATTAGCAAGCCTTTCATGAAGTGGGCCTGTTGCACTTCGTCGGCGCGATAGATGACTATCCAGTTGTCGTCCATCGGCACACCACGACTTGCATCAAACGGGCACGCGGCGTTACAGGCCGCAAGGGAGCGATTTTGGCGAGAATTTCCTGGTCGGGCACTCTAGAAATCGGCACGCGCAGCCCATAGGCTGGAGCGTGCCAAGGATTGTACTCGAAAGCCCGCCTCGAAGCCTGCCCACCTTTTACGCGAGTTCATGCCATGCCAGACCGTTTGCCGTTTGCCGCGTCGCGTCGGTTGTTGGTTGCCGCGATCGTAAGTGCGCTGTTGGCCGGCGCCGCGTCGGCCGCCGCGCCGCGCGTCTCGGACGAGGGGCAGTTGCCTCTCGACAGCCGATTGGGGCCGCTCAAGGACCTGGACGGCTACTTTCCCTTCGTGCCGAGCGAGAAAAAGGAAGCGTTCGAGCGGCGGGCCGAGCAGGTGCGCCGGCGGATTCTGGTGGCGACCGGATTGTGGCCGATGCCCACCGCAACGCCGGCGGGCGCCGTGATTCACGGCAAGGTCGAGCGCGACGGTTACACCGTCGAGCGCGTGTATTTCGAAAGCTATCCGGGCCACTTCGTCAGCGGCAGCTTGTACCGCCCTACCGGCAAGAGCGGCAAGTTGCCGGGGGTGCTCTGCCCGCACGGCCATTGGGCGAACGGCCGGTTCTACGATGCGGGCGTCGATAACGTGCGGAAGCAAATCGTCGAAGGCGCCGAGCGATTCGAGCAAGGGGGCCGCTTCCCGTTGCAAGCCCGCTGCGTGCAATTGGCCCGCATGGGCTGCGTGGTTTTTCACTACGACATGGTGGGCTATGCCGACAGCCAGCAGATCCCCCTATCGCTATCGCATGGCTTCAGCAAGCAGCGTCCCGAATTTGACACGCCCGAGAACTGGGGACTGTTCAGCACGCAGGCTGAGCTGCGGCAGCAGAGCGTGCTGGGCCTGCAGACGTACAACTCAATTCGATCGCTCGATTTCCTGTGCGGCTTGCCGGACGTCGACCCATCGCGCATCGGCGTCACTGGCGCCAGCGGCGGCGGCACGCAGACGTTTTTGTTGTGCGCCATCGATCCGCGTCCCGCGGTGGCGTTTCCCGCGGTGATGGTTTCAACGGCCATGCAAGGCGGCTGCACGTGCGAAAACTGCTGCAACTTGCGGGTGGGGACGGGCAACGTGGAGTTCGCGGCGCTTTTTGCCCCCCGCGCGTTGGGCATGAGCGGCGCCGACGATTGGACCAAGGAGCTCGACACCAAGGGCCTGCCCGAGTTGCAGGCGCACTACAAGCTGCTGGGCGTGCCTGGGCTGGTCAGCGGCAAGGTGCTGCGACACTTTGGCCACAACTACAACTATCCCAGTCGCGAGCTGATGTATCACTGGTTCAACAAGCACCTGCAGCTCGGTTTGACTGAGCCGATTCTGGAAGAGGACTATGTGCCGCTGTCGGTGGCGGAAATGACCGTCTGGGACGAAAGCCACCCCGAGCCGCCTGGTGGGCCCGAACACGAACGCGCCTTGCTGAAGTGGATGACCGACGACGCGAACCAACAATTGCAAGCGATCGAGCCGCGCGACAGCGCGTCGCTGGCCAGGTTTCGCGAGGTCTATGGCGGCGGCGTCGACATCGTCATTGGCCGCGGATTGGTCAACGACGTCGACATCGAGGCCGAGCCCCTCAGCGAAGAGGACATGGGCGGATACTCCCAGGAGCTGGCGCTATTGCGCAACAAGCCGGCCGGCGAGGAGTTGCCGGTGGTCTTCCTGCACCCTGCGGATTGGAAGCAAAGAGTCGTCGTCTGGCCGCACGAGCAGGGGAAGGACGGCCTGTTTGGCGACGACGGCAAGCCGCTACCTGCCGTGCGAAAAGTGCTGGATTCTGGCGCCGCCGTCGTGGCGGTCGATTTGCTGTGTCAGGGCGAGTTCCTGGCCGATGGCAAGCCGCCGGCCGAAGGACGGCGCGTCAACAACCCGCGCGAGTTCGCCGGCTACACCTGGGGATACAACCCCACGCTGTTTGCCCAACGCGTCCACGATCTGCTGACGGTGATCTCCTTCTGCCGCACGTATCGCCAGGGACATCCGCGCGTGGAATTGTTGGCACTCGACGGTGCAGGACCGTGGGCGGCCGCGGCGCGGGCGCAGGCCGGCGAGGCCGTGGCACGCGCAGCGATCGACACCGGCGGGTTCCGCTTTGCCAGCTTGCGCGCGATCGGCGATCTCAACTTCCTCCCCGGCGGAGCCAGGTATGGCGATCTGCCGGGCATGTTGGCGCTCGCGGCGCCAGGCGAACTGTGGTTGGCGGGCGAAGGGGAGCGAGCGCCGCAACTAGTCCAAGCGGCCTTTGACACAGCCGGCGCCAGCAAGAAGCTGACGACGTTCGAAGGCCCGGCGGAGATGCAAACGGACGCTGCAATCGAATGGCTTTCGCGGCCGTAGGGCA
>JBBDYK010000089.1:0-7184 GCA_040901665.1 Pirellulales bacterium
CTGGCCGGTTGCCAACGCGATCGATGGCAATGCGGGCACCGGTTGGGCGGTGATGCCCTCCGGCGGGTCGAAGGTGGGCAAGTCGCACCTCGCCGCGTTTGCCGTGAAGTCGCCGATCAAGTTCGACGGCGGCACGGTCCTCACCTTCACGCTCGACCAGCAGTATCCCGACGGACAACATCTGTTGGGCAAGTTCCGGCTCTCGGTCACCAACGCCAGGTTGCCGTTGATGCTCAACGGCCCGCCGCCCAACATCGCCGCGATTGTGGCGCTCCCAGCGGACAAGCGCACCGCCGATCAACAGGCGGAGCTCGCCAGGCACTTCCGCTCGACCGACACCGAGCTTGCGCGGTTGGAAGCCGCCGTGGTCGAAAGCGCCAAGCTGCACGTCGACCAGCGGCTCATCGGCGCGCAGGATCTCGTCTGGGCGCTAATCAACAGCCCGGCGTTTTTGTTTAATCGGTGAGGTGAGTCGACAAGAGTAGGCTTCGACCGAGAAGTGGCGCAACGACCATGATCCAGAAGCGATCCACCATTGATCCTGATCTTTACGAGGCCGACGAGACCGCCTGGTTGGAGGCGATGTCCGAGCTGATCGAGCAGGGACGGGTGGATGATCTTGATTATCCTCACCTCAGCGAATATCTATCGGATATGGCCAAGCGCGATCGACGCGAAGTGATAAGTCGATTGGTAGTGCTCATCAAACATGCCTTAAAGTGGACGTACCAACCGAAAAAGCGAACGAGAAGTTGGCATAGCACGATTGTCACTCAACAGCAGGATTTGGAGGATGATCTAAGCGGCGGAGTCCTTCGTCAACACGCGCAAACGAATCTGGGGCTGGCGTACTCACGGGCGGTCACTCGAGCGGCCTTGGAAACGGGACTACGCGCCGAATCATTCCCGCAGGAATGTCCCTACACGCTGGACCAACTTCTAACGCTCGATATTCCCGCCATTGAGTGATTCGCTGGACAACGGCCGGCTTATCGCGAGAATTGGTCGCTTACCTCCACGTGGCCGCTTCTCTCCGAACGTGCGCGCATGCTCGTTGAAACGCACGAACTAACCAAGCGCTACGGCCGCGTCACGGCGCTGGATCGCTGTATGCTTTCCATCACGGAGGGCGAAATCTTTGGCCTGCTCGGTCCCAATGGCTCCGGCAAAACCACGCTGTTGCGGCTGTTGATGGGCTACTTGCGACCGACGGCCGGCTCGGCAAAGATCGACGGACTCGATTGCTATCGTGACAGCGTCGCCGTGCACCAGCGCGTCGCCTATCTGCCCGGCGAAGCGAAGCTGGTTCGCCAGATGCGGGGCCGCGAGGCGCTAGTTTTCTTCGCCCGCGTGCGACCCGACGGAGACCTCAATCGCGCCTTGGCCCTCGCCGAGCGACTGGAGCTCGATCTCTCGCGTCCAGTTTCGCTAATGTCCACTGGCATGCGGCAAAAAACCGCGCTGGCCGCGGTCCTTTCCAGCCATGCGCCCCTGTTGATCCTGGACGAGCCGACGTCCAATCTCGACCCCACCGCGCGCCGCGAAGTGCTGGCCATCGTGGTTGAAGCGCAGGCGGCCGGCAAGACGGTCCTCTTCTCGTCGCACGTGCTCGGCGAAGTCGAAGAAACCTGCGCTCGCGTGGTGATCCTCCGCCGCGGTCAAGTCGTACACGAGCAGACCATGCACGAACTACGGCGGCAACATCGCATTCGCGCACGGTTGACGGGTCCGCTGCCCGCCGTTCCCGAGCATTTCAACGGCGCCCTGCAAATCTTCCAGCCGACCGCCAACGACGTATTAATCGACACGCCGGGTGAATTGGCGCCCCTGTTGGGTTGGCTGGCGACGGCGCCCTTGGCCGAGGTGCGGATCGAGCCGGTGCGGTTGCAAACGGTGTACGAGCGGTTTCATGGAGGGACGCGCTAGTGAGCGGCAATAGTGCCAATCCGTACGCCGTCGACGAAGCTCGGTCGCGGGCCGAACCGACCCGCCCGGCGTTTAACCGCGCGCTGTGGGCCAAAACCGCGCGCGAATCGTGCGCGCTTTTGGTGTCGCTCGTCGTGCTGTTGTTCGCCTTCGCGTGGGTTTATGTCTGGCTGATCAGCAAGATCGAGTTGAATGCGCTGGCACAGTTTCTCCTCGGAGGGTTGAAGGACCTGGAGCGCCTGTCAGGCGTGCCCTTTCAAGACGTCGCCACGCCCGCGGGGCGGATTGCGCTGGCATTTATCGATCCGCTGGTACATCTCGGCGTGATCGTGTGGGCGATCAGCCGCGGGTCCGATGCGGTCTCCGGCGAACTGGAGCGCGGAACATTGGAGATGCTGTTGGCCCAGCCGGTCAGCCGGCTTTCGATTTATCTCAGCAAAGCGGTCGTGGCCGTGTTCGGCCTGGTCTTGATCTGCATTGCGCTGTGGGGCGGATTGGCCATCGGCATCATGCTGATTGTGGAGGACACCGATCGCGTCTGGCCGGCGATGTACGTACCGCCGACGATCAACGTCTTTGGTCTCGGCTTTGCGATGGCCGGCGTTGCGGCGCTGGTCTCTTCGTTGGACCGCTATCGCTCGCGGACGATCGGGATCATGGGGGCGTTCTATGCGGTCGCGGTGTTGCTCAAGGTGATCGCGCGGATGGCCCCCGAGTGGGAAGCCGTTGGCTACGCGTCGATCTTCTGGCCCTTTGAGCCGCAACGGATGATTGCCAACAACGCGGACGCCTGGCGGTTGCTCATCGAATACAACACGCCTCTGATCCTAGTCGGCATGCTCTGCTACGTCGCCGGCGCGGTGATCTTCTGCCGCCGCGATTTACCCGCGCCTTTGTAGTCCGCACTACTCCTCAGGGATCTCTAAGGAAGCCAAGAAACCAGGAAGAGATGAGTCGCCGCGACGGGTTTCCTTAGAGACTTTTCTGCGGCTCCGTGTCCTCCGTGCCTCCGTGGTAAAAACTACCCAACATTCGGCAGAATCACGTCGCTCATCCAGTAATCTTTCAGCTCCTTGACCAGCGAAAGGAACTTGGGCATGTCCACGGGTTTCGCAACAAAGCCCTCGACGTTGAGCCGCTGGCCGCGAAGTTCGTCCTCGTAGTCCTCCGACCCGGTCATGATCACCACCGGGATCGAACTCAGTTCATCATCCGACTTGATGGTCGCCAGCAGTTCCCGTCCGTCGATTTTCGGCAGATTGAGATCCAACAGGATCAGATCGGGCCGCGGCGCGCGGGCGAAGCGACCGTGTCGTCGGAGGAACTCCAAGGCTTCGGCGCCGTCGCGGACAAGCGTCAACCGGTGCCGCACACCGCCGCGCTCCAGCGCGCGAATCGTCAGTGCCGCGTCGGAGAAGTTGTCCTCCACAAGCATAATCTCCATCGGGCGACCGACGAGATCGCGAGTCATCATGCCTCCACTGAAAAAGCCTCGTGGACAAGCCTACCGCAGGCTTATCGCCGCATATACTGCACGCTCGCCCGCCGCTTTATAATGCGCTACGGCCCCATGTTGGATTATTGTTGCCTCGAACGGGGCATTCAACTGTTGAAAACCACAATGCCCACACTACGAACGGTCACACTCGGCTGCAAGGTGAACCAGTACGAAACCGAGTTCGTGCGCCAATCGCTCGCTAGCATCGGATACCGCGATGCGACCGGTGGCGAGCCTGCCGACCTGTGCCTGGTCAACACCTGTACCGTTACGCACGAAGGCGACGCCAAGAGTCGTCAAACCATCCGGCAGCTCGCCCGGCGAAACCCCGGCACGCGGATCGTCGTGATGGGCTGCTATGCCACTCGAGCGCCCGACGAAGTCGCCGCGCTACCGGCAGTGACCGAAGTCATCACCGACAAGCGGGAACTGCCCGACCTGCTCGGGCGCTTCGGCGTTGTCGATTTGCCGACCGGCATTTCCACCTTTGCCGGCCATCAGCGCGCTTACATCAAAGTGCAAGACGGCTGTATGTTACGGTGCAGCTTCTGCATCATCCCCTATGTGCGCCCACATCTGGCCAGCCGGCCGCCGGAACACATCGTCGCCGAAGTGCGGCGACTATACGCCAACGGCTACCGCGAGTTTGTGTTGACCGGCATTCACCTCGGCCATTACGGCGTCGAATGGAACCGCGGACGCAAGAAAGAGCAATGGACGCGACTCTCGCACCTGCTCGCGCGACTGGTGGCAATCGAAGGTGACTTTCGCATTCGACTGTCTAGCATCGAGGCGACCGAAGTAACTCGCGAGCTGATCGACGTCATGGCCACCCACCCCGACAAGATCTGCCCGCACTTGCACGTCTCCTTGCAGAGCGGGTCCGACGCCGTTTTGCGAAGGATGCGCCGCCGCTGGGGCGCGCAGCGGTTCGCAGATCGCTGCCGGCTGGTGCAGCAGACGCTCGATCAGCCCGCGATCACGACCGACATCATCGTGGGTTTCCCCGGCGAGACTGAGGAGGATTTCCAGGCGACCTGCGACCTCGGCCGCGAAGTTGGTTTTTCCAAGATCCACATCTTCCCCTTTAGTGCGCGGCGGGGAACGCCGGCGGCGGAGATGACCGGACAAGTGACGCCGGAGGTGAAATCCGATCGGGTGCAAAGGTTGCGCGCGCTCGCCGAACAGTTGCGCGATCGATATTATGCGTCGCTCGTCGGCCGGCAATTGCGTGTGCTTATCGAATCGCCAATGGTTGATCGGCCGGGACACATGGTCGGAACCTCCTGCCGGTATGCGCCTGTGGTCTTCCGCGGCGATGTCTCGCAGCGCAAGCAGTTCGTCGAGGTGATGGCCGATTCAATGTTCGACGGGCGCATCGAGGGCCGGCACGTCGGTTGAAATGGGCGTCACGTTGATGTTGGGATCCCGCGTTCGGCCGTCGAGCAGGCAGCTCACCGTCACGTCTCCCATCACGTTGACCGCGGTGCGGCAGCGGTCGAGGAACCAATCGATCGGCAGCAGCATGCCGATGTACTCCGGCGGCAGTCCGACGGTTTTGAAGACCAGCACCATTGTCACCAGCCCGGCCTCCGGAATGCCTGCGGCGCCGACCGACGCCACGACCGACAACAGCACGACCTGCCCTTGCTCGACAAGCGATAGCTCGACACCGATAAGCTGACTGACGAACAGCGCCGCCATCGCCTCGTACAGCGCCGTGCCGTCGTTGTTAAAGTTCGCCCCGACCATCGCGCCCATGCTGGCGGACTGTTGCCGCAGTCCGACGCGCGTTTGCAGCCGATCGTACGTGACCGGCATGGTCACCGTCGAGCTGGCGGTCGAAAACGCCATGACCAAGGCGTCGCGCACGCCGCGGAGCACATGCCAAGGGCGCGCCCACGACCCCAGCCGGATTCGCGTTAGATAAAACAGCACCTGCAACAATAGAGCCGCCAGCACGGCGACGACAAACCAGCCGAGCGCCTGGAAGCTTGCGAAGCCTTCCTTGCCGACGATCGCCGCCACGATGGCCAGCACCGCGAACGGCAACAGATCGACCACCCAATGCAACACAATGATTAGCACGCCGAGCGCGAGGTCGAGGAAATCCTTGACGGCTTGAATCCGTGGATCGCCGCGCATCCGTCGCAGCGCAAGGCCGAACAACAGCGCCAGGATCACCACGCCGATGATGCTGCCGCCGTCGGTGAAAGGTCCGGCGATGCTCCGCGGCACATTCTCCAGCAGTTGCTCGACGATATTGCGATCGTCCTTTAGAGGCGATTCTTTCGGCGGCGTGAGGTCGGCGCCGGCGCCGGGTTGCAACGTGTTGGCGACAAATAGTCCGATCGCGATCGCCGCCAACGTATTCGTGAACAGCAGATAAAACAGCGCCAGACCGGTGCGGCCTTTCACCTCAGTGGTGAGAATCGCCTGCACCACGGCCAACAGAATCAAAGGCGCCGCCAAAGCGCCCAGCACACGCAACAGCAACCCGCCGGCCGCCTGTAACGGCGCCGCATCCGGCCCCAGCGCCAGACCCAATAACACGCCGAGCCCCGCGCCGACGACAATTCGCAAATAGAGCGGGATCGCTCGCCAGGTGCCGACCACGCCTCGCGAGTTCGTAAGATCGTTCGTCATTCGGCCTGGGGGCTTTCCGCCGCGCGGATTATACGGACTTCGTCATTCGGAACGTCGTCCGGTTCAGCCCGACGACGACAACACTTTCAAATCCGCACGCTGGTTCTCATACGTCGTATCAAACGCCAGCGCCACCGGATCGGGAGCGACGCCCCAACGTTGGCAGGCCGCGCGATAAATATCGGGCCACCAGTTGCGGTGCTCCGTCAGGCCGTCCTCAAGATATCTCCGCCAGTGCGAGACGACCTTGGTCCAGCAGCGGTCGCCATAATCCAGCGATTCTTTCAGCCCCGCGAAGTCCTTGACGTACCAATCTCGCCCGATCCTTGCGTGCAACACCTCATCGGCCCAATCGAAATCCTGAAACATGCCGGAGAGAAGATCGCCGGATTGTGTGCCGACTTCCCATTCGTACCGCTTGCCGGTTCGCGGCATCAGGCCTTGCTCGATGAAGTACAACACCGCATGCCGCTCGATCGGCGTGAGCTGCGTATTAAGGTTTCGGGACCAGGTAAAGTTGATCGGGATTTTGGTCCAATCGATACCCAAGTGTACGAAGCCCACTTCGCCCATCATCGCGTGCCGCGCCTCGTCCCAAAGTTGCCGCGACATCTCCAGGTAGTAGCCCCACGGCTTGCCGGGCGTCTCGGCGATGATGCCCGCCATCATTTCCGGCACATCGATCTCGCGCAGCCGCTTGTAGTACATCATCAGCGTCTTGTCGCGCGGGCTGTATTGCTGGTCGTACAGAAACGCCTCGGGATTGACGCCGGCGTTAAAGGAGTCGGCAAAACGCTCGTCGCGGCGGGGAACGCGGTCGTATTGGTACGGCTGCTTTGAAAAGTGGGGACCGGGAAGCGTTTCCGACCTTGAGGTTTCCTCGGCGACGCCGTCGATTCCACCCCCTGCCGCAAGGCACGCAGCGAGCAGCCTTGACCAATCGGCAAGCTCAGCGTGGTGCTGCTCATCGACGAGCGACTCGACTGCCTGGCGTCCGAACCGCTCGATGTCGGCCAGTTCCAACAGCGCGAACCGCGCCCAGCGGACGCTCGGCGCGTCGGCCAGTTTGTGCGTGTCGCGCGTGTACTGCTCGATCGACTCACTCAAAGCAGGC
>JBBDYK010000090.1:0-7108 GCA_040901665.1 Pirellulales bacterium
CGTCTTTGGCGACGTTTCGCGTCACCCGAATGAATCGGGTTGACGCTCCACTAGCGCGAGACGCGAAACTCGTCTCGCAGGCGGCCGCGGGAGTCGATCGAACGATATGCTCAGTCGAGTGGCGGATTCCATCTTCTGGATGACTCGGTACATCGAGCGCGCCGAGAACGTCGCGCGATTCATCGATGTGAACATGCAATTGGCCATGGACGTGGGCAGCGACACCACCACGCCGGCCGATCAGTGGGCGCCTTTGGTCATCACCACCGGCGACTACGAGCTGTTCACCGAGCTCTACGGCCAACCGGATCAACGCAAGGCGCTCGAGTTCTTGACCTTCGACGAGCGCAATCCAAACGCGATCATCACGTGCTTGAACGCGGCGCGCGAAAACGCCCGCACCGTGCGCGAGATGATCTCCTCCTCGATGTGGGAAGAGCTCAACAAGTTTTACCTGATGGTGCGCGCGGCCAAGGGCAAGGTCGACCTGGCGGACGCAGGTTACGAGTTCTTCAAACAAGTAAAACTGGCCAGCCATCTGCTCGAAGGCATCACCGTGGCCACGATGTCGCACGGCGAGGCCTGGCACTTCGCGCGGATGGGTCGATTGCTGGAGCGGGCCGACAAAACCTCGCGAATCCTCGACGTGAAGTACTACGTATTGCTGCCTTCGGCCGCCGACGTGGGCACGCCGCTCGACACGGTGCAATGGTCGGCGCTGTTGGAATCGGCTAGCGCCTTGGAAATGTATCGCAAGCGCTTCGGACGCATCACGCCGGTGAACGTCGCCGACTTTTTGATTCTGGACAGCGAGTTTCCCCGGGCCATCCACTTCTGCCTGATCAAGACCGAGGACTCGCTGCTGTCGATCACCGGCGGCCAGCACGGGCGATTTCGCTCGCAGGCCGAAAAGCGCCTGGGCCGGTTGCGCGCCGAGCTCGACTACACCCAGATCGGCGAGATCATCGACCAGGGCCTGCACGAATTCATCGACGAGTTTCAAATCCAGTTGAACCAGGTGGGCGAAGCGATCCACGAAACGTTCTTTGCCCTGCGACCGGTTGCCGGCGGCGTCACGGTGGGCCAACAGCAAGCATGACCCACCGGCGGCCGACGATTGTTCTTGAGCGAATTGGCCGCGCGACACTATGCTGGAACGCTACGGCAACCGGCCGGAGCCAACGCGCGCCGGAACCGTGGACGACCCTCGCCCTGAATCGCCATTTGTCAAGTAGTCGCAGAGCGTCGCCGATGGTACGGTCGGAGCAACCAGCAACGTGACTGACATTGCCACGCCCAAACCGACACGCGCCAGCTTGTTCCAAGGCTATCGACCGCTGCCGGGCGTGTACGACGAAATGTTCGCGTCCGATGGGACGCTGCGCCCCCATTGGAAAGAGTTCACCCACCTGGTCGATGCCGTCGGCTCGCTCGAACTCGGACGACGCTGGGAGCAGGCCGGTCGAATCATCCAGGAGAACGGCGTCACCTACAACGCCCACGGCGATCCCGAGGGGCGCGAACGCCGCTGGGAACTCGACGCACTGCCGCTGGTGATGCGGGCCGACGAATGGAGCAGGTTGTCTGACGGGCTGGTGCAACGCGCGCGGCTGCTGAACGCCGTGCTGGCCGATATTTACGGGCCGCAACATCTGGTGCGCGAGGGCCTGCTGAATGGCCAGTTCGTATTCGGACATCCGGGGTTCTTGCGCGCGTGCCATGGCTTGGGCGTGCCGCGCGGCTGCTATTTGCACTGGTCGGCGGCTCACCTGGCGCGTTCGCCCGAGGGAAGTTGGTGGGTGGTGGCCGACCGCACGCAGACGCCGGTTGGCGCCGGCTATGCGCTGGAAAACCGCATCGTGATCTCGCGGATGTTGCCGCACGTGTTTCACCACTGTCGTGTGCAACGGCTGGCGGGCTTTTTCATTTCGCTGCGCGAGACGCTGGGCGCGCTGGCGGCCGATCGGCGCGACGGTTCGCGGACCGTGCTGTTGAGTCCCGGTCCCACCAGCCCGACGTATTTCGAAGACTCGTACTTGTCGCGTTACCTGGGCTATACGCTGGTCGAGGGCGAAGACTTGACGGTGCGCGACAACCGCGCTTATCTAAAGACGCTCGGCGGCCTGATCAACGTGGACGTCATTCTGCGTCGCGTGCGCGATCGGCATTGTGACCCGCTGGAGTTGGACGGTTCGGCCAGCGGGGGACCGGCGTGCCTGGTGCATGCGGGGCGGCGCGGCAACGTACATCTGGCCAACGCGCTGGGTAGCGGCATTTTGGAAACACCGGCGTTCATGGCTTTCTTGCCGGCGATTTGCCGTCGATTGCTCGGACAAGAACTGCTGCTGCCGAGCGTGCCCACGTGGTGGTGCGGCGAGCTTTCCTCGCTGACGTACGTGCTTGCGCATCTGGAAGAGTTGGTGGTGCGACCGGCGTTGGGAGATCGAGCGACGAACCTGGTTCACTGCGCGTCGTTGACGGCAGCCGAGCGTGCCGAGCTTGCGGCCCGAATCAAAGCGCGGCCCGAGCAGTTCATCGCCCAGGAAGTCGTGGTGCGATCGACCGCGCCGGTGTGGAGCGACGGCGCGTTACGACCCGGCCACGTCGGGCTGCGGACGTTTGCCGCCGCCGCGGGCAACTCTTATCGGGTCATGCCCGGAGCGCTGGCCCACGTCAGCACTTCCAGCCCTGAGATGTCGGGCGAGTCGATGTTCGTCGGACATGGCAGCAAGGACGTGTGGGTGTTGTCCGAAGGACCAGTGGCGCCGGTTACGTTGTTGCAGCCGCCCGGGACACAGGTGGCGCCGCGCCGCAGCGGCCACGATCTGCCGAGCCGCGTGGCGGACAATTTGTTCTGGCTGGGCCGGCACGTGGAACGGGCCGAAGCGGCCTCGCGCCTGCTGCGCAGCGTGTTCGCGCGACTGATCAGCGAGTCGTCGCCCGGTGGCTCGCCCGAGCTGCCGCTGCTGGTGCGGGCGCTCGTGTCGCATTGGTCGAATCCGGCCGATGCGCTGGCGACGCTGGACGAGTCGGGCGTCAGCGAATCGCTCGCCCTGGACTGCCTGTTCGATCAGAGCCAGAACGGCAGCCTGCAGGGCATCCTCGCCGCGTTGTCGCGGGCGGCGTTTATCGTCCGCGATCGAATCTCACTGGACAGTTGGCGCATCTTGAACCGCATCGACGACGAATTTCATCCCGGCTATCCTTTGGGAGTGGTGTCGCTCTCGGACGTGCTGCCGATATTGAACCAGGTGATTCTGAACCTCTCGGCCTTCAGCGGCGTGGCGACCGAGAACATGACTCGCGGCCCCGGCTGGCAATTCCTCGATCTGGGCCGCCGCATCGAGCGCTCGCTGGCAATCATCGACCTGTTGCACGGCACGGTGATCGAAGCGTCGTTGCACGAGCATAACGTGCTGGATGCGCTGCTGGAGATCGCCGACAGCTCGATGACCTATCGCAATCGATATGCCACGAACTTGCAGGCCGGGCCGGTGTTGGACCTGTTGCTGATCGACGAGACCAACCCGCAGTCAATCGGCTTTCAATTGGCGGCGTTGTCGCATCACGTCGAGCACATGCCGCGGCAGCAGTCGGACCCGCTGCTGAGTGCAGAGCAGCGACTGATGATCTCGCTGCTGTCGTCGTTGCGATTGGCCGAGGGCAACGCGCTGGCGGAGTTCGACGACGGGGGCGTGCGATCCTCGCTGGATAAACTGTTGTCGCAACTGGCCGGGCAACTGCGCGAGCTGGCCCGCGGCATTTCGCATAAGTACCTGGTGCATGCCGGTCCGGTGCATCAGATGGCGGACATCCTTCCCGGTTAGAGCAAGACGGCGGCACACGATGCACACCTCCCAGGCCTTTGCCGCGCGATACGAGATCGTCCACGCTACGACGTATTTCTATACCGAGCCGGTCGCGCTGTGTCATAACGAAGTGCACCTGATGCCGCGCACCACGGCGCGGCAGTCATGCCTGGCCCATTCGCTGGAAGTTGCGCCGACCAACGGAGAAATTGACGAAGCCACCGACTACTTCGGCAATCGCGTGAGCTTTTTTCGCGTGAGCGAGCCGCACGTGGAGTTTTCCGTGACGGCTCGCGGGCGCGTGGGACTGTCGTCGGCGCGCGCGATCGAGCCCAAGGCGACGCCGCCGTGGGAGCAGGTGCTGGAGAGTTTGCGGGCGCCCGGCGAGCCGGCGGCGTTCGAGGCGGTGCAGTTCGTTTACGATTCGCCACTGGTCGTAGTGGATGAAGAGTTGGCGGCCTATGCGGCCAGTTCGTTTCCGTGCGGCCGACCTTGGCTCGAAGCGATCTTGGATTTGACGAGGCGCATTCATCGCGAATTCGTCTACGATCCGGCCGCCACGAACGTGAGCACGCCGCTGTCGACGGTGATGGAACTTCGTCGCGGCGTGTGCCAGGATTTCGCGCATTTGCAAATCGGTTGCTTGCGCTCGTTGGGCCTTGCCGCCCGCTATGTGAGCGGCTATTTGCTCACCTCGCCCCCGCCGGGACAGCCGCGCCTGATCGGCGCCGACGCGTCGCACGCCTGGCTTTCCGCCTGGTGCCCCGGTTTGGGCTGGGTCGATTTCGATCCCACCAACGACGTCATGCCCAATCTGGAACACATTACCGTGGCCTGGGGCCGCGACTACGACGACGTGTGCCCGATCAAGGGCGTGTTCGTCGGCGGCGGCGAGCACAGCATGCGCGTCAGCGTCGACGTGCAGTTGATCGAGAACGGCAAAGCCGGCCACTAGCAGAAAGGGGTCGGGAGTCTTTTCGGACGTCCAGAAAAGACTCCCGACCCCTTTTTATGGTGCTGCTCGCGGGTCACGGTTCGTGCGTTGCGTCGAGCTCGAACACGACGAACCGCGGATCGGCGTCTCGATGGGCGACCACCAGCCACCCTGGATAGAGCTGCCGGAGTTCGTTCAGCACGCGTGCCAGCGGTTGTTCTTCCATGAAGCCGGGCATTGGCGACTCGACCAGATAGCGCGGCTGATACGCCTTCAAGATGTCCGCCAATTTCTGCGGCGTTTGCAACTCGGGCGGCCCGTCTCCGTAGAACAGTGGGCCGGGATCATAGACGAACGGACGGACTGCGCGGCGATCGGTATAGAGCGCCACCATCGAGTCGAGGCCCGCAGCGATGACGTCCTGCGGCTTCGAGTTCTGTCGCAGCCAGGCGAATGTCCTCTCATAGCTCGACCAGTCGACCGGCGCATCGGTCAGCCGGGCCAGCAGAAAACCGGTTCGGCGCACTTCCAGGGCATGACGCGCCAGCAATCCGCAGTTGGCCAGCACGATGACGATCACGACCAGCACGCCCGCCACTCTCCAGCGCCGCTGCGCGCTCGGCGCCGGCAGGATGGTCGCGGGCGCATGGAGCAGATAGGCAGCCAGAAACGGCATGATGGGAACCAGGAAGCGATAGGGAGGCCACGACCAGACCAGCATTGCGCCGAGTGAAGCGGCCAACATCCACGCCAGCGCGCGGCCTCGGCGCAGGTCTGGAATCATGGTCAGCCACGGCGCCAGCCCCGCGATGATGATGAGCACGTTCGTGTAGCCTCGCCCAAGCACGGCAGCCATGGCGGCTGAGAGGCCTTCGAACGGAAGTTCTGCACTTCCGTGCGCCGTCATTAACAGGTTCTTGGAAAACACGCGGCCGACCAAGCTCACGCCCGTGCTTGACCAGCAGCCGAGGTAATCGGTGTAATAGCCGTCGACCGGATTGGTGTCCCAAATGCCGCGGCCGGCCAGGCTCCACATGATCCACCCAAGGGCCGCGCACACGGTGCCCGCCGTGTACCAGCGCAGCGGCCTGCGATGAAACAGCAACACTCCCAGGCCTGCGACAATCAGCGTGGCGCCGATCGTGCGACAGAGAAACGGCAGCGCCAACGCGGCGCCCCACGCGAACTGCTTTCGCTTTCCCATATCCGGGCGGAGTAGATAACTTTCCACTCCCCACAGCGCCACGATCGACAGCAGCGCAAAGGGCATTTCCGCCATCGTCTGCACGGCGAAGTACAAAAAGTACGGCGCCGTGGCGCAAATTACGCCGGCACTCGCGGCGATCGCGCGCGAGAAGTAACCGAAGCGCACGAGATACAAATATCCCATCGCCACGGTCGCGGCGCCAAACAACAGCGTGACCGCCTGCATGGCCAACAGGTTTGCGGGAAAGCTGGGCCAGACGTACCAGATGACCGAGAGAATCGCCGGGTAAAGGATCGGGTACTTGGTCTGCAGCGGCGCGCCGGGCACGTCGACCAGACGGTAACCCTGGCCACTGGCCAGGGCCGACGCCGTGGAGACATAAATCGCATCGTCGTGAAAGCTGCCGCATACCCCGGGCGCCATGCGCACGCTTCCACAGAGCAGCATCACCAGCGCTAAACCGATCGCGATCCCTGCGTCGCGCCGCCCAAGCGGAATCGAACCGTCCGACATCGGTGAGGAAACTCCTGGCAACCCGTGGTTTTCGCTGCGGCCGGGGACGGCTCGCGTCCAAATGGACTTAGCTCACCGCACTCGGAAAAACGAGCCGCGGACGGCACTCGCCCTCGAAAACTGGGTTCCGCGGATGGGGTTGGCCGGTGATTTCCAGCGGCGACCGGTACGTTCGTCATAGCTGGTTTAACAGGGCATCCTCGCGTCCGCGGGCGAGCTAGGGTTGTATCGACACGTTGCCCTCGCGCCACTTGTGGCCTCATGGGGAATGGCCGTCGCACGCCTCCAGTCTCATGGGCCCATTTGCTCCCGGAAGCGACATGACTGACACCTCATCTGCCGTCCGCCCTCCGTTCCAAAAGCTCAGCGTGCTGATGCCCGTCTTCAACGAAGTGCGCACGCTGCGCACCATCGTCGAGCGCGTGCTCAACGCGCCGGTCGAGATCGAGATCGAGTTGATTGTCGTGGACGACGGCTCGACCGATGGCAGCCGCGAGCTCATCGCGGAGCTTGCCAGGCAAGAGACGCGCATCCAGCACGTGCTGCACGACCGCAACCAGGGCAAGGCCGCCGCCGTGCGCAGCGCCATCGGCGCAATGACGGGCGACCTGGCTCTGATCCAGGACGCCGATCTCGAATACGATC
>JBBDYK010000091.1:0-3204 GCA_040901665.1 Pirellulales bacterium
CATGGGGACATTTCTAATGGTGCCGATAGGGGTCATTTCTAATGGTGAATGACAGACGCCGGGTCGCGAAAAGTTGCGTGTCGACCGGCGGTACGATAGGCTGGTGGTCGGCTCGCACGCGAGTTCCCGCCCTGCCCTATCCCGCCCGGTGAGTTCGAACCATGCCCCGCCGCAACGGCCCACGCGCTTCGCGAGTGACGCGCCTCGATCGCCGTCAATTATTGAGCGCCGGTGGCCTGGGCTTCCTGGGCTTGAATCTGGCGCATCTGCTGCGCGCCGAAGCTCACGCCAGCGAAAGCCCTGCGGCCAGCGCGGTGGCCGCCGTGCGGCAGCCGATCAAGAGCTGCATCTTGATGTACTACTACGGCGGGCCCAGCCACCACGACACCTGGGACATGAAGCCGCAAGCGCCGGTCGAAGTGCGCGGCGAGTTCAATCCCATCGCCACCAGCGTGCCGGGGCTGCACGTCTCGGAGCACCTACCACGATCGGCCAAGATCGCCGACCGATTGGCAGTGATTCGCAGCGCCCACCACACGATGCGCAATCACAACTCGGCGGCGGTCGAGGCGCTGTGCGGCCGCACGCCGCTGCGTGGCGACTTGGAACTGCTGGCCAATGACCCCACCACGGATACGCCGTGCTACGGCTCGGCCGTGAGCTATTTCAGCAAGGCCAGCTCGCCGGTGCCGCCGTTCGTGGCGCTGCCGCACGTAATGTACAACGTGGTGAAGCTGCCCGGACAGACGGCCGGCTTCTTGGGTCCGGCTTTCGAGCCGCTGCAAGTCACCCGCGATCCGAACCATCCCGATTTTCAGGTGAGCGAGATCGCGCTGCCCTCGGGCTTGTCGCTGGCCGAGATGGAGCATCGCGAGTCGCTGTTGGCGCACGTCAATGCGCAGATGGACGGGCCGCCGCGTTCCAGCCAGCACGACAATATGAACGCCTTTTATCAGCGGGCGTTCGACCTGCTGCGGTCTGACGCCGTGCGCCGCGCATTCGACATCGGCCAGGAAAGCGAACCGACGCGCGAGCGCTATGGCCGCAACATCCACGGACAAAGCGCGCTGTTGTCGCGGCGGCTGGTCGAGGCGGGCGTGCGGTTCGTGAGCGTCTACGACCGGGTACACAATGGCCCGAATAACTGGGACACGCACGACAATAACTTCGGTCGCTTGAAGAACGATCTGCTGCCGCCGTGCGACATGGCTTTTTCGGCCCTGGTCGAAGACCTGCAAGCACGCGGGCTGCTCGATTCGACCCTGGTAGTGATGCTGGGCGAGTTCGGCCGCACGCCCAAGATCAACGGCCAAGGGGGCCGCGACCACTGGCCCGACTGCTACAGCGTGGTGCTGGCCGGCGGCGGCGTGAGCGGCGGGGCCACCTATGGCACGAGCGACAAGCTGGGGGCCTATCCCGAAACCAACCCCGTGTCCCCCGGCGACCTGGCGGCCACGATCTTCTGGCGTTTCGGCCTCGATATCAACACCGAGCTGCACGACCTCAACGGCCGCCCCTTCCGCCTGGCCGAAGGGCAGCCGATCCGAGCGCTGTTCGGCTAGTTTGTCGGGCAGCCTCGCTCAAAAACCTTGCTTCGCCCCGCGGCAAGGGGCATAATGCGGCTCGCGCCGGCGGGGGTTTGCCCGTGGCGGCGCGCTTGCCCAAGGCGGGTCGCCCCCCACGACTCGTGCGTTGTGCCTGCCGGGATCCAGCCAGGGTAACTCGATGAAACCGACGCCCGCCTGTGCGGGTACGTTCGTACGCAGCGCTTTCGCCGTGGGTGATGCGTTCTTTGGCCCAGTCCACGGCGCTGACCAGGGGACTCTCGACCATCACGCTGTTTGGAGTATTTGCCATGACACGTTTCACGCTTTTGGCCAGTTCGGCGCTGGCCCTTGTTTTGTTAAGTGCGACGGAGGCCTCGGCCCAATTCGGCCGCGGGTTCCGCATTCCGCCAGTGGTGCAAGATTTGATGATGATGAGCTCCGAGTCCGTGCAGAAGGAGTTGGGTCTGTCGACCGAACAATCGACCGAGATCAACGCCATCGCCCTGCAGATGCGCTCCGACGCGATGGAGATCATGTCGGGCTTGCAGGACCTGACGCCGGAAGAGCGCCAGGAAGAGCTGCCGAACGTGATGGAGATGGTCACCGAGAAGGCGACCGAGCTGCAAACCAAGGTCGACGGGATTCTGGACGACAAGCAAACCGCGCGGATGGGTGAGTTGTCGCTGCAGCGCCGCGGCGTGGATGCCTTGGACGACGAGAAGGTCATTGGCGCGCTCGAGCTGACGGACGACCAGAAGAAGCAGTTGGTGGCCGTCCAGGACGAAGCCGGCGCCAAGCAAGAGGCCCTGGTCAAGGAACTGCTGGGAGGCGACCGCAACGTGCTGCGCGAGAAAATCCAAGCGTTGCAGAAGGAAACGGGCGATAAAGCTTTAGCAGTCCTCACAACCGAGCAACTTGCCGCCTTCGACAAGATGAAAGGCGCCAAGTTTGACTTCCCGCGCCAGCGGGGTTTCGGATTTTAGAACCCGAATTCTGTTTTTTGAAACACGTGCGGGCAACCCTAGGTAATAATGACTTAGGCGGGTGCCCGTCCCTGGCGGAAGGGGCATATCGTATTCACGTTCGTTTATTGGTCATCGTTAGCCGAGGTGCCGTAGCATGGGACGATTTTGGACTGTAACGCTAGCATTGGTCGCATGGAGCGCCGGTTCGCTGGCCATGGCCGAGGACGCTGCTGTCGAGAGCCCGATCGGCAAGAAGATCGAGAGCTTCTCGCTGCCCGACACGCATGGCAAGCCGCAGTCGCTTGACCAGTTTCAGGGCAAGCCGGTGGTGGTGGCGTTCATTGGCGCCGAGTGCCCACTGGCCAAGACCTATGCCGCCCGACTGCAAGCGCTGGCCGACGAGTTCGGCGCCCAGGGCGTGGCGTTCGTGGGCATTGACGCCAATTTGCAGGACTCGCTCTCCGAAATCGCCGCGTATGGCCGCATTCACGGCATCAAGTTCCCACTGTTGAAAGACAACAGCAACGAAATCGCCGATCGCTTTGGCGCCGTGCGCACGCCGGAAGTGTTCCTGCTGGATAAGGACCACGTGGTGCGCTATTGGGGCCGGATCGACGATCAGTATGGCTTCAAGACCGGCGCCGGCTATGTGAAGCCGAAGCTGCGCGAGCGATTCCTGGCCGATGCGATCG
>JBBDYK010000091.1:3214-7105 GCA_040901665.1 Pirellulales bacterium
AAGGAAATCGGCCAGCCGGCCGTCGCGTCGGTGGGCTGCTTCATCGGCCGCGCCGTGGCCAAGGCCCCGACAGGCGAAATCACCTATACGAAGCACGTGGCGCACATCATGCAAGATCGCTGCGTCGAGTGCCATCGCAAGGGCGAGGTGGCGCCGTTCACGCTCACCAGCTATGACGACGTGATCGGCTGGGCCGACACCATCTGCGAGGTCGTGGAAGAAGGTCGCATGCCCCCCTGGTTCGCCAGTCCCGAGCACGGGCACTTCCTGAACGACGCCAGCTTGACCGCCGAAGAGAAAAAGACGCTCAGCCAATGGGTTGCCAATGGCTGCCCCGAGGGGGATGCCAAGGACCTGCCCGAGCCGCGCAAATTCGTCGAGGGTTGGCGGATCGGCGAGCCCGACCAGATCGTCTACGTGACCGAAGAGCCGTACGCCGTACCGGCCGAAGGCACCGTCGACTATCAATACTTCACGGTCGATCCGGGCTGGACGGAGGACAAGTGGATTCAAGCTACCGAGTCACGCCCGGGTAATCGCAGCGTAGTGCACCACATCATCGTCTTCGTGCAGCCACCCGATGGCCAGCAAGACTCGGGCGGACGCGGCGGCATCGGTGGTTATGCCCCCGGCATCACGCCGACCATCTGCCCGCCGGGCACCGCCATGTTCGTGCCGGCCGGCTCGAAGCTGACCTTTCAAATGCACTATACGCCCAACGGCAGCGAGCAGCAGGACCGCAGCATGGTGGGGGTTTTCTTCACGGATCAGAAGTCGGTGAAGAAGATCGTCCGCGGCGGTGTTTGCGGCGACACGGCGTTTTCGATCCCGCCCGGTGCGTCCAGTCACGAGGTCGTCGGCCGGCACCGTTTTCTGAAGGACGCGTTGCTGTTGAATCTAACGCCGCACATGCACCTGCGCGGCAAGGATTTCAAGTACGTGGTCGAGTATCCGGACGGCACCAGCGAAGTGCTGCTGGATGTGCCCAGCTACGACTTCAACTGGCAGTTGCGCTATATGTTGGCCGAGCCGAAGTTGATGCCCAAAGGGACGCGCTTGACCTGCACGGCCCACTTCGACAACTCGGAAGACAATCAGGCCAATCCCGATCCCAAGGCCACGGTCACCTATGGCGACCAGACCTGGGAGGAGATGATGTTCGGGTTCTACACGACCATCGACCCGAAGGAAGACCTGACCGAGAAAAAGGCCGTGGCCACCAAGACGGCGGACACGGGCGACGACGCGGCGAACCAGAACTAGTCGATTCGCTGCCCGACGTACGACCAAAACGATCGTGACTTGAAGCGAGGCTGCTCCACACGGGGTGGCCTCGCTTTTTTTGCGCGCGTCGAGCGGCGTCGGGCCGACAGTGAAATGGCCAGCCCCGACCTCGGCAATCACAAACGGCGCGCCTGCCCCGCAATTATGTTGACTTCTCGACCAAAAGTGGGGCACAATGCCGGCAGGGAACAGTCCTCAATTCTCGCGGGAGGCAGACGGTCATGAGAGCCATCCTTATCGCTGCGCGCGCCGCAGCCGCGGCGCTTCTCTTCATTCCCGCTGTTCTCTCGGCCGCCGAAATCAAAGTGCCCTCGACCGATGCCACGCCGGCGGAGTTGGTCAACGCGGCATTGCGCAGCGAACTCGACGGCCCGAGCGACTTGCGCAAGACGCTGCTCGATCGGGCGCTGGCGTTGGATCCGAGCTATGCGCCGGCCCGTTGGCATTCGGGCTATGTGCGGTGGGATGATGATTGGCTCACGCTTAGCGAGATAGTCCAGCGCACCAGCATCGACAAGCGGTTGAACGGCTACCGACAGCGCCGCGACACTTTGGTTGACACGGCCGATTCGCATCGTGAGCTGGCGCGGTGGTGTCAAAAGAATCGCCTGGTCGACGAAGCCCGAATTCATTGGGCCAAGGTGTTGGAGTTCGATCCGCAAGATGCGGACGCCATTGCCGGACTGGGACTGCAAGTTCATAACGGCGTGCTTCTCACGCGACAGCAGATTGCCGACGCGCGTCGAGCAGCCAAAGATCGCGCGGATGCACTGCGACTTTGGAAGCCGCGCCTGGAGAAATGGCGGAAAGCTCTAGATTCCGACGGCCCCGAGCGAGACGAGGCGATTGCCAGCATGGCCCAACTGCGCGATCCTCAAGTGCTGGCCGCGCTGCAAATGGTATTTGCGACGCCCGGCAAGTCAGACGGCGACAAGAAGACCGACCAGCTATTAGTCAAGACCCTCGGCCAAATTCACTCGCCGGATGCCACGCGCGCACTCGTCGGACACGCGCTCGGTGGCACTCAACACGATCTCGCTTGTGCCCAACTCAAGAAGCGTCCGTTGGCTGCCTTTGTGCCGCAGTTGATTGCTTCGTTGCCGCTGCCTTCCTCGTGGAGCGCCTCGTACAACGTGATGCTACTCCCCCAAGGCGGCGTTTGGCTCAATACCGAGTGGCAACAACAACAAGGCAATCAGCAACACTCGGTCACTCATGGGACGTACTTCCAAACTGTGACATCCGTCCGCTCGGTCCGCAATCCGCAACTTAACTCCGATAGCTTCGATTTTGGGGCAAGTCTGACCAGGGCAGTTGCCGCTGCGCGACAATTCGAACATCAGGCGCAACAAGCCGACCAACTGCAACGACAGCGGGCGCAGCAAACTGCTTGGCAAGCCGAACGCATCCACGCCGTGCTCGCTGACATTACCGGCGCCGAGGAGCCAAAAAACCGCGAAGCCTGGCAATCTTGGTGGGCCGACTACTCGGAAACCTACACGCCTTCGTACGATCCATCGCTGCGCTACGGCAATCTCCACGAAAACTACTTTCAAGCAAGTGTACAGGTCCAGCGCATCCAATTGTCGTTGTCGTGCTTCCCCGCCGGCACGAAAGTGCTGACGATCGCCGGCAAGCGACCGATTGAAACATTACAGCTCGGCGATCGCGTCGTCTGCGAGAATGCGGAAACGGGTGAGTTGGTCGCCAAGCCCGTGCAAGGCGTGACCTTGCGGCCCGCCGCGCCGCTGGTGAAGCTGACGCTCGGCTCGCACACCATCTCCGCCACGCGCGGGCATCCGTTCTGGGTCAACGGCCAGGGCTGGACCATGGCCAAACATCTCAGGGTCGGCCAGTTTCTGCATGGTCTCGACGGTGCCGTGCGGATCGACGCCATCGAAGAAGCGCCGCAGCGCGAAGCATACAACCTCGTGGTCGGCGACTACGGCACTTACTTCGTCGGCCAGCAGCCCGTGCTGGTGCACGACAACTCGCCGCTGACGGAAACCACGGCCCTGGTGCCGGGGTGGATTTAGCAGTGGCGCCGTAACGATTCATGCGACAGGGAACCGAGCAGGCAAACAGGTATCTAGGAACATGACCATGAAGCGCATTCGAAGCGGAACCGTTGTCGCGGCAATGTTGGCAATGTTGCTGTCTGCCGGTGCTTCCCAAGCTGCGGAGTTCAAGCTCCCCTCCAGCGACGCCACGCCGGCGGAGCTGGTCAACGCCGCCTTGTGCAGCGAACTCGACGGACCGAGCGACCAACGCCAGACGCTGCTCGATCGGGCGCTGGCGCTCGACCCGAACTATACGCCAGCCCGTTGGCACTCCGGCTACGTCCGCTGGGACGACCAGTGGCTGACGTTGGACGAAGTGGCCACACGTGCCGCCGACGACAAACAACTGGCCGAGTATCGCCAGCGCCGCGACGCGATGATCGACACGGCCGACGGGCATCGCGAACTGGCTATTTGGTGCAAGAAAAACCGACTGAGCGAGGAATCGCGCATCCATTGGGCCAAGGTGCTGGAGTTTGATCCCGCGGACGCCGAGGCGTTGGCGGCGCTGGACCTGCAGTTCCACGAAGGGCAACTGCTAACGAAG
>JBBDYK010000092.1:0-2423 GCA_040901665.1 Pirellulales bacterium
CTGCGTCGACCACGAACGCGGCATCTATACGCTCGACGTGGCGGGCTGGGCCCTCTCGCTGGGGCGGAAAAGCCTCAAACGCTTCCTGCCCGGCCAGCGCGACGTGCTGATGTCCAAGCACTTGCGCGGCGCCGCGCGGCGAGTGCCTTCGGCCCGCCTTTCGCAGCGGGCCCGCAGCCGGTTGGCGGCGCTGCTGCAATCGGCCGTACATCGCGCCGAGGGCAATTTGCGGGCGCGTTTCAAGCCGGCCATCGAGCGCGCCTTGGACAAAGTGAAGCTGTTGCCGCAGAACCTGCCCGAGCGAGTGGCCAGAAAAAAACTCGTTGAGGAAATCCTCGACCGCATCGTCGAGCGCGGCTATCTGACCATGAGCGACTTGCGCGACGCGCTGTCGCGCAACAACCTGAAGCTGCCCGACCTGGCCAGCGTCCGGCAGTTCTTTTCCGGCGATCAATTGCTGCAGGCCGACCGCCAATTGGCAGAGAGCCTCGACGGCGTCTATCACCGCGGCGAGATCTACCTGCGCTTGCCGCAACGACTCAGCTCGCTGGCCTTCGGCACGCCGCTAGGCCGCGTGCTGACGCGTTACGTCGCCCTGCCCTTCGGCGGCGCGTACATCGCGCTCGAAGGCCTGCAACACCTGGTCAACGCGGTCAACCACTGGGTTTCGTCCGGCCAAAGCGACGTGCACCTGGCCGGCTGGCCGCTGGTTCTCCTGGTGGGCGCGTTCCTGCTGGGCCTGTTGCACAATCAGCAGTTTCGCGGCGTGTGCGTGAATCTACTGGTCAACGCCGGTCAGGCTGGCCGTCGCGTTTTCGTCGACTTGCCAAACTGGCTGCTGCAAATGCCGCTCGTCGAGCGCATCGTCAAGAGCTGGCAATTCAAGTTGTTCACTCGCTTCGTCTTCAAACCGTTGGTCGTCTCGCTGGCGGCAGGCGGTCTGATCGCGATCGTCTCGGACGCCGAAGTCACGTTCTTTGGCGCCTTGGGCACCTTCCTGGTGATCAACCTGCTGGTCAATTCGCCCATCGGCCGCAACGTCGACGAGATGGTGACCGATTGGGTAGTACAAACCTGGCACCGCATTCGCATTCACGTCTTCGCGGCGCTGTTTCGCTTCGTCATGGACGTGTTCAACCGCATCCTTGAGATGATCGAGCGGTTCTTGTACACGGTCGACGAGTGGCTGCGGTTTCGCGCCGGCGAGCGTCGTTCGGCCACGATCGCCAAGGCCGTGCTCGGCTCGATCTGGTACTTCGTCAACTACTTCATCCGCTTTTGCGTCACGCTGCTGATCGAACCGCAAGTCAACCCGATCAAGCATTTTCCGGTGGTCACCGTGTCGCACAAGGTGATCATTCCGTTCACGCCGTCGTTGACCCGCGCGCTGACTCCGGCATTGGGTCACGCCTGGGCGCTCACCGTGGCGCCCACGGCCATTTTGCTCACGCCCGGTATCTTCGGCTTTCTGGTGTGGGAATTGAAGGAGAACTGGCGGCTGTACGCGGCCAATCGCCCGCCCAATTTGCAGCCAGCGCAATTGGGCCATCACGGCGAGACGATGGTCCAGTTCTTGCGAATTGGCTTTCGATCCGGAACCGTGCCCAAGTTGTACGCCAAGCTGCGCCGCGCCAACCGCAAGGCCCTCTACACCGACAACTGGAAAGCCGTCAGTAAACATCTCGACGGTCTGCACCACGTCAGCGATTCGGTGCGCAACTTCGTCGATCGCGAGTTGCTGGAGCTGCTGCACGAGAGCCGCAGTTGGGCCGACCGCTCGATCACCACCGGCGAAATTCACCTGGCCTGCAATCGCATCCTGATCGAGCTCTACTGTCCCGACTTGGCAGAAGACAGCCTGTGGCTGTCCTTCGAGGAGCAGTCCGGCTGGCTCGTGGCTTCGATCCATCGCCGCGGTTGGGCCGACGCGCTGTCGCTGCAGCGCCGCCACACGCTGGCCAGCGCCCTGGCGGGCTTTTACAAGATGGCCGGCGCCACGCTGGTGCGCGAGCAAATCGCCGCGCGGCTCGAACCCGGCTCGCGCGGCTACCAGATCACCGACGACGCGCTGTTGGTGTGGTCGAGCGACAACCGCTTCGAGCGCGTCTATCCGTTGCGCGATTGGCCGTCAATCGCCGGTCCGACCACCGCGCCGGGCAACATGATCCAGCAGGCATCCACCGACCGCGCGCCATGGATCTTCGCCGCCACGCCCATCACCTGGCGCCGCTGGGTCGTCACCTGGGAACTCGACCAGCTCGACGGTTTTTCCAAGCACGACGTGCTGGAAAACGTGTCGGTATTGCCAGGGTGAAGCGACATCGGGCCCCTGCTCCCGGTCTACTTCAGCGACCGCAGAAACGCCAGCAAGTTGCGGAGCTCCTGTTGACTGAGGGTCTTGTCCAAGCCTTGCGGCATGATCG
>JBBDYK010000092.1:2433-7086 GCA_040901665.1 Pirellulales bacterium
TCGCGTCGCGCGCCACGCGTAGCTCCGCCCGTTCGGTGTTGCGCAAGAAAATTGCCTGCGACGTCTCGCGGCTGAGCAATCCCGACTGCACACGGCCGTCAGTCAACACGACGTGCAAGCTCTCGTAACCCCGCGCCAGGCTGGTGCTGGGAAACAGAATCGCCTCGAGCAGATCGCGGCGATTGCGCACTTCGCCGATCTTCGACAAATCGGGGCCGATCCGCTCACCCCGCGCGCCGACTCGGTGACAAGCGGCACACGCTGCGCGGGCGCTGAAAAACACTTCCTCGCCTCGCACCGCGTCGCCGCCGTCGACCGCAGCTTCCAAGGTGTTCAGCAGCGCCGCGCGCTCGGCGTCGTCAGGTCCAACGCGGCGCAACAAGGGCGCCGCGCGCTCGCGCACCGACGCCGGATACTTCGCAAACACGGCCGCCAACCGCTCGTTGGGAATGCCGTCCAGCGCTGTCGCGCTGCTCAATGCATCGACCAGCGCCAGTCCCACGCGCTCGTCGTCGCGCCGCTCGAAAGCTTGCAGCAGCCATGACAACTCGATTGGCCCCAAGCTCGCTAGCAGGCCGGCGCTTTGCAGCAGTTGCTCGTCGCTTAGCGCGGTGCGACCCAAGGATTCGGCCGCGGCCAGGCGATCGGCCAGCGTTCCGGCCGTGCCAAGCTGATGACTCAAAAATTCAAACCCGTCCGCTGGAAGCTCTGGAGTGGCCTTGCTCGCCGCCTGCAATGCAGCCAGACGCACCACATCCGAGCGCCGCTCGTCCAGGCCAATCTCCAGCAGCCGCGCGGCGAACGGTCGCACATCGAGCGCGCCAATCGTGTACAGCGTTTGCCGCAACACGTCGTCGTCCGATTCCAGACACTTCGCAAGTGCGTCGTTGAATATCGCGGGCGGCTGATCGTAGGGACGCGCCGCAATCGTCTCGAGCAACATCAATCGCACCGACTTCGCGGTCGCAGAACCGGCCAACCCGGCGGCCACCAGCGATTCAACTTCCGGCCGTAGTCCCAAGGCAGTGATCGCGCCGCGTGCGGTGGCCAGTTCGTCGTCCGACGGCTCGGCCAGCGCCAACTTTGCGGCCAGGACGCTGGTGATTTCCTCGGTCCATTCGGAGTGTCGCGCTAAAACGTCAACGATCGCGGCGAGCAGCCCTTCATCGGCCGCCGGCAATAGCCGCGAAACGTCGTCGCGCGAGAGATCTCCGTCGGCCATCTGATCCAACGCGATCAGCGCCGCGCGCCGCACTGCCGCAGATTCGTGCGTCAATCCGGTCCGTGTCGATTCGGCATCGCCAATCTCGATCAAGGCATAGATCAACGCGTGCTCGCCAAACCGATCGACCGGTTGCGCCAACGCCGCCAGCAACACTGGCACCGCGGTGCGATCGCGCAAACGGCCCAACGCCGTGGCCGATTCCCGCTTCACCGCCGGCTCGTCGCTGACCACTAACTCCAGGAATACGGGCAAACTCTCCGCGTCGCGCAACACCCCGCAGGCGTGCGCCGCCGCCTGACGCACCCGCGCGTCGTCGTCCGACAGCACTTGCCGCAGCAGCATCCGCGCATTGTCCGAACCGTTGCGCGCAAGTGCCCACACGGCCTGCTGGCGTGCGCGATGATCGGGGTTCTCGAACAATGCCGTGGCCAGTGAGCCCATGGCGGCATCGCCGCGCTCGGCCAGCAATTCCACGGTCCGTTCGACCACGGCCGGCCGCGGATCGCTCAACTGGTCGGCCATCTCCGTGTCGGAAATGCGCTCCCAGTCCATCTGCAAACCGCGCGGATCGTCTGGCGATTTGGCTCCCTGCCGCCGGATGCGATAAATTGCACCGCCGGCCTCGGGCTTGGCGGTTTGCGACGTCGGACAGCCGATGCGAAACCACCCGCCCGTGTCGATCACCAACAAACTGCCGTCGGCGTCTTCCAACACGTCGGTCGGATGAAAATCGACGTGATCTGAGGCCAGGAACTCCTCGTCCCGGCACGCATAGGTCGCGTCCTGCGGCGTCAGAACGTGTCGCAGAACCTTGTGCGTGTTGAACTGCGCCGAGAACAGGTTGTCGCGAAATTCCTCGCCCCAGGCACCATTCTGATAGCACATCAAGCCCGAGGGCGCCGTCACGCCAAACCGCGTCAAGGCCGGCATCAACTCGCCCGTGCGTTTGAACTCGCTTGTACAGGGATGTTTCTTGGGATAGACGCCACCGTAGACAAAATGCACCAGCGCGTCGTGCCGCGCATCGTCCGGATTGTAAAACGTCATCGTGCCGATCGTGTCGCCGGCGCCGGTGAAAGCCACTTCCACCGGATTGTCCATTCCTCCGCCGCAGAACACTTCCACGTCGCTGCCGTCGGGCCGACAGCTAAACACGCGCGCGGCCAAACCCTTGCTGGTGGCCTTGCCATCGGCATCGGCGAACTCGTGCCCGTGTCGTCCATCGCACCAGGCGATGCGTCCCGTGGGCGTGATGAAGCAACCGTGGATGTCGGCCGCGTTGCCGATGAAGCCGAACTTTTCGACCAGTTCCTGCCGCTTATCGGCCACGCCATCGCCATCGGTGTCTTCCAGCCGCCAGATTTCCGGCGGGCTGGCGACGTATAGTGCGCCCCGGTACCAGGCCGCGCCCTGTGGAAACGTCATCTTGTCCGCAAACACGGTGCTGCGGTCGAAGCGGCCGTCGCCGTTGGTGTCTTCCAACATGCGAATCATGTTGGGACGCTGCTCGAGCAATTCTTCGGCGTTCAGATTCAAGCCCGCGTTATCGGCCACGAACAGCCGGCCGCGATCGTCGAATCCCGCCATCACCGGATGCTCGACCAATGGCGCGCCGGCCACGCGCTCGATGGTGAAGCCCTCGGGCAATCGAATCGAATCCAAAACGGCGTCGGTCGCCAACGCGCCGACCGAACTCGTCGATGCCAGCCACGCCGACAACAACCCGCAAACGGCAATCCAACGCATCGAAGCGATCACTCGGGGGTTTCGGACTCGGGTTTCTTGGCGTCCTTGGCGGCTTCTTCCTTGGCCTTGGCGGCGGCATCCTTCTTGGCCTTCGCATCGGCCAAGGTCGTCGCGGCCAGATCCTTGCCGGCCAGGAGCGACTCGATATCGCCGTCCAGCGATGCCTCCAGATCCGGCAAAGCGCCGATCTTCACTACTTGCACCGAGCCGTCCTTGCCCACGATCACCGTCTGCGGAATGGCGTTGGCCAGATACGCCTGTGCCGTTGCGCCTTCGGTGTCGAGGGCCACGGCCACCTCCAGCTCGGCATCCGCCAGGAACTTCTTGATCTCGTCGGGCATTTCCTGAATGTTCACGGCGAACAGCAGCACGCCCTGGTCCTTATACTTTTCGGCCACTTTGTCGATGATGGGCATGGCCCGCACACACGGCCCGCACCACGTGGCCCAGAAGTCGAGGATCACGACGTTCTTGTCCTTATAGCTGGCCAGATCGAGCTTGCCGCCGTCGAGCAGTTCCAAGTCGATGGCCGGCGCCGGCTTGCCCAACAGGGCGTGCGGCTCGGGCTCGGCCGGGCGACGCGCACCAGCGGTGAACATCTCCATCAACGAGTCGAACTTCTCCACGTTCTGGGGCGCGGCAAATACAAACGCATCGTCGCCGAACTTCGGATCCAATTCCCAATCTTTGTACGTCACCACGTTTTCGATCTTCATGCCCGCCAATTGCGCGCGGCCTGGCTGCTGCTTGGCCATGGCCGCCAGGGCCTTGGTCAGATCGGGCAGGAACTTTCGCACCAGCGGCTTTTCGCCCGCGTCGATCCACACCTGCCAGTCCATTTGCGCGCCGGTCGCCTTCAGATGATGGCACTTCGCGCCGTCCACTTCCTCCTGCCCAGCGTAGTCAATCGACTCGGCGGTGGAAGACAGTTGCCGGGCCGGATCGGGGCTTACCAGCGCCGCGGTCACCGGCGTCGCATTGCCCATTGACAGCACACCCATCACGATCTGGTTGGTAAACAGCGATTCCAACCGCTCGGGCGCCGCTTCGACGGCGTACTTGGCCAGCGGCTTGATATAGACGGAAAGATCCTTGCCGTCGGAGATGATCGTGGCGCCGCCCCCCGCGCCGTCGTAGATGTAGGAGAATTTGTTGGGGCGTTCGGCGGCCAACTGCTGCTCGAACTTTACGTTCTGCTTGACGCCGTCGCGATCGACGTTCAGATCGATGTTAACCGCGACCTTGAAGCCTTGCAGGCCGGAGTAGTACTTGCCAAAGGCGTCGAGCGCCTTTTGCGATTCGGCGTCGATCTTTACTTCGGCCACGGCGACGCGCGGATTCACGAGCGCAAGTCCGGCCAACAGCACGAGCGATCCGACCGTCATGCCCACGATCGATCGCACCACGGGCCGCGTCTTGGGGGTTGAGCCTGACATCGTCCTTGCTCCTCAAAAGTTCGGGGAGAATCTTCGGGAGCTCGGACCCGTTTGCCAGCGGCCCAAATCCCCATGTCGAGCGGCGCGCCCGACGTTACCAGCATATCAAGCTCCCGAGCGATCGGCCACGGGGACAAGACTCCCCAGGCTAATCTCGCCGCAACTGGCTCGCAAGAATTCAGCCCCCCATGCATGTTGTCCACCATTAGAAATGTCCCCTTGGAAGGCACCATTAGAAATGACCCC
>JBBDYK010000093.1:0-7075 GCA_040901665.1 Pirellulales bacterium
ACAATTCGTGGGGCGGATCGGCGTGCGAAGCCTGGATACGCCGCGACTTGATGGAGGGCAATCCGCTCTACGACCCGCTGCTCGCCGAGTGGGACAAGAAGTTGGCCGGTTTGGATGAGAAGCAGGCCCGCGCGAACTTTGACAAGAAGTTGGCCGAGTGGGAACAAAAGGCGGCGGCCGCTCGTCGGGGCGGGGCACCCGAGCCGCCGCGCAAGCCGTGGTGGAGCAGTCCGTTGACCGGTCAATTGCGGCCGGCCAACCTGTATCATGGCCGGCTCAAGCCGATCATGCCCTACGCGATTCGCGGCGTCATCTGGTATCAGGGCGAAACCAACGCCGACCGGGCCTATCAGTACCGCGAGATGTTCCCGCTGATGATCAAGAATTGGCGCGACGATTGGGGGCAGGGCGACTTCCCATTTTATTGGGCCCAGTTGGCGGACTTCATGCCCGAGCGGAATCAGCCGGGCGACAGCGCTTGGGCCGAGCTGCGCGAAGCGCAGACGATGACGCTGGAAAAATCGCCCAACACCGGCCAGGCGGTGATCATCGACCTGGGCGAGGCGAACGACATCCATCCGAAGAATAAGCAGGACGTCGGCCGTCGATTGGCGCGGTTGGCGCTGGCCAAGACCGTCGGTCACAAGGTCGCGCACAACAGCCCGCGCTACAAATCGATGTACAAGCAGGGCAACACGATCTTGATCCGCCTCGACCATGTCAACGGCCGGCTGCGGACCGTCGACGACAAGCCGGTGGCAGGTTTTGCGATCGCGGGTTCCGACCGAAAGTGGGTCTGGGCGGACGCGAAGCTTGTCGGCGCGGGCGAAGTCGAGGTACACAGCGACGCGGTCCGCGATCCGTTTGCGGTCCGCTACGCCTGGGCGGACAACCCGGTGTGCAATCTCATCGACGCGACAGGCCTGCCGGTGACGCCGTTCCGCACCGATCAGTGGCCGGGGGTGACGGTCGACGCGAAATGATAGAAGTCGGCTTTCGCATCGAGTTCGGCCGAGAATCGCGGAATTCGGCTGCGATCACCGTGCGCTGCGTGGACGCCTCGCCCACTGGTGGCTAGGCTCAAGGTAGGTGGGGCGTTCGCCACATGCGCGAACAGCCACTGAAGGGCCAGCATGATCGACATCCACGAGCTCAGCAAAAGTTTCGACAGCTGCGGACGCGCGATCCTGGCCGTCGATCGCTTGTCGTTCTCGGTGCGGCCGGGTGAAGTCTACGGCCTATTGGGCCCCAACGGTGCGGGCAAGACCACGACGATCCGCATGATCATCGGCCTGTTGGAGCCGGACGATGGCTATGCGGAGGTTGCCGGCTTTCGGACTAGTGAATCGCCCGATGAAGTCAAGGCCCGGATTGGTCTGGTGTCGGCCGGCGACGGCGTTTACCCATGGCTCACGGTGCGGGAGATGTTGCTGTTCTTCGCCGACCTGTATGGCGTCGCCCCACGGCAGGCCAAGGAGAGTTTGCGGGCGCTCAGCCAGCTGTTGGACCTGACGAAACTGCTCGAGCGGCGTTGTGCGACGCTCAGCACCGGTCAGCGACAGCGGGTAACGCTCGCTCGGGCGCTGATCCATTCGCCGCCCGCGATGCTGCTCGACGAGCCGACGCGGGGCATGGACGTGTTGGGGAGCCAGGTGGTCGTCGACTACATCGGCCGGCTGCGGAATCAAGGAATTGCCGTGATCGTCACCACACACCGTCTCGACGAAGCGGAGCGGCTCTGCGATCGCTTCGGTCTGATGCACGAGGGACGACTGCTGCACGAAGGCACGCTCAGCGAATTGCGCGGCACCACCGGCTGTCAGAGTCTGGTCGACATGTTCCGACAACTGCTCCAGCCGACTCTTTCCGCCAATCTCTAGAGTTGCCCGCGCCATGATCGACACTCCGCCGCAACCGCCCAACGGTGACGCCTTCTCCCATCGCGGCGCCGCTGCGCCTGCCTGGAACAATCGGCGGGAAATCGTCGGCCGGCTCACGCGACTGGCGCTCAAGGAATTGCGGGAGACGCTCCGCGATCGGCGCACGATCATCACGCTGGTGGTGATGCCGCTGGTGCTCTATCCAATTCTCGCCCTCGTGTTTCAGCGGTTTCTGCTCACGTCGCTCACGAGCCACGGGACGACGGAATACGTGATCGGCGTCGACTCGATGCGTTCGAAGATGCGGTTGGAGGAGCAACTCGCGCGGGGCGAGGCGGCGCAGTCCGCCGCCGACGGCGCCGACGAGAGCGAGAGGCCAAAAATCATTTGGGGCGAGTTGCCGAGCCGTGAAGCGGCGGAGCGCTCGGTGGTCGATGCGATGGTGCATCTGGCCGTCATCCCGAAAAATGGTGCGTCGGGCGACGGCGGCGATGATCATGATGGCGACGGCCTGGATCGACCGCTCACCTGGGAGCTGCATTACCGCCTTGGTTCGCCGACCAGCGAGGCGGTGCTGCGCTACATCGAGACGCGGTTGCAAGCGTTCAGCGAGTCGCAACTCGACGAACAGCTCAAGACGCTGGGCATCGCGGCCGATCTGCCCGCCTCAAGCGAGCGGCACGCGATCGATTTCAGCGGCGCGCCGGTGTTTTCGCTGGCGGCGTTGATTCCCCTGATTCTGGTGCTAATGACCGTGACCGGGGCCGTGTACCCGGCGATCGACCTCACGGCCGGTGAGCGCGAGCGCGGCACGCTCGAGATGTTGATCGCCGCTCCGGTGCCGCGCGTCGGTCTGTTGTTGGCGAAGTATGTCGCGGTGCTGGCGGTGGCGCTGTTGACGGCGCTCGTCAACCTGGCCGGCATGGCGATCACCGCGCACAGCACGGGGCTCAACGCGTTGCTGTTCGGCGGGGCCGGATTGTCGCTGCCGGTGGTAATCAAGGTGCTGTTGCTGCTGGCGCTGTTTGCGGCTTTTTTCTCGGCGGTGCTGTTGGCGATCACGAGTTGTGCGCGGAGTTTCAAGGAGGCCCAGGCGTACATCATTCCACTGATGCTGTTGTGCCTGGTGCCGGGAGTGATCTGCCTGATGCCGAGTCTCGAGTTGACGGGCCTGCTGGCGGTGGTGCCGTTGGTGAACATCGTGCTCTTGGCGCGCGATATCTTGGAAGGGGGCGTCGATCCGCTGTTGGCGTCGGTCGCCGTGTTGTCGACGGCGTTTTACGTGGTCGCGGCAATCGCCGTGGCTGCGCGAATCTTTGGAACGGATGCGATTCTCTACGGCAGCCAATCGACGTTGACCGACATTTTCCGCCGGCCCGCCGCGCCGCAGCCGGCGCTCCCGCTCTCGGCTGCCGCGTTTTCGCTGGCGCTGATGTTTCCGGCGTACTTCGTGCTCTCGGCGACGCTGGCCCAGTCGCGCGAGATTTCGCTCGAGTGGCGGCTGTTCGTCGGAGCGTTCGTCACGATGTTGGTGTTCTGTGGAATTCCGGCGGCGATCGCGGTGGTGAATCGCGTACGCATCAAGAGAGGCATCGGCCTCGTGCGGCCGCAGGCGACCTCGCTACTCGCCGCGGCCATGTTGGGCCTGGTACTCTGGCCGGCCGCCCACGAACTGTTCTTGCTTAACGAGCGAATCGGCATTAGCGCGTTGCGGATCGATCAACTGGCGGAAGTCAAAGCGTTTCTGGAGCAGTTGCAGCACATCTCGCCGGTGTGGATTCTGTTGGCGCTGGCGATTGTGCCCGGTGTGTGCGAGGAGTTTTTCTTCCGCGGCGTGCTCTTTGCCTCCTTGCGGAAGGTGACGACGGCCTGGAGGACCATCCTGGCCACGGCGGTGCTGTTTGGACTGTTCCACGTCGTCGCCGGGACCGTACTCGCTCCCGAACGGTTCTTGCCGAGCGCGTTCCTGGGGTTGGTGCTCGGCTGGGTCCGCTACCGCACGGGGAGTGTCTGGCCTTGCATGTTGCTACACGCCGTCCACAACGGGCTAATCCTTTGCGTCGTTCATTGGCGAGACGAACTGGCAGACCGCGGTCTTGGCTTCGAGGAAGCGGCCCATCTGCCCGCCACCTGGTTGGTGCTGGGGGGAGTCGGCATCGTGACGGCCGTCGCGCTGATGATCATCGTTACCCAGCCGGCCGAGCGCGAGTTGTCGTCGCCGGTGGTGTCTGATTAGCTATGTAAGAATTGGCTGTGAAAGAAGGTTCCGGCGCGCCGCACCATGATCCAGCTCGACGAGGTCGTGACGCACAGCGACGATGATGCGATGCGGCTGGCCGATTGCCGGTTGTCGCTCGAGGATCGGGCGATTCGCTCAAGTTGTTTCCCACGATCCTCGGCCAGCCGACGAGCCGCACGAGTACCAGCACGAGCATCGGGCAGGCGATCATGCCGACGCTCACGGCGAGCGTCGCGGCAAGGTCGATGGCGATGACTCTTCGATCACTTGGTTCCGCGTACCGCGATATCGTAAGTCACGCTGAGGTGTGAATGTCCAAGGCCCACTCTGGAATCATTCCCAAGAGCCTCCTGGTCGCCACTCGGGACGATAGGCCCCACGTCCAAGTATCACAAATCTTGGTTGATTCGGCGATGATGGACGTTGAGTCCGTTTTTGCGCGATTCTCGACCCGTCCCGAAGGGCTGACCAATGGCGAGGCTCGCATCCGACGCGCTCGGTATGGTCCGAATGCTTTGGCCAAAGACGAGCGAACGAGTCTCGCGACGCTGCTTTGGCACGCGGTACTGAATCCGCTGGTGATCCTGCTGGCGATCCTATCGAGCATTTCGTTTGCCACTGGTGACCCGCGGGCTGGAATCATGATGTCGCTCATGATTGCATTGGGCGTGGGATTGAAGCTCATCCAGGAAGCCAGGGCGGACAACGCGGCAGCCAAACTCAAGGCGATGATCTCGCTGACTGCCACCGTGATCCGTGACGGTCGGCCCCGGGAGATCGCCGTTGCGCAATTGGTCCCCGGTGACATGTTGGAACTGGCGGCCGGGGACATGATCCCCGCCGACGTGCGCATGGTTGCGGCGAAGGATTTATTCGTGACTCAAAGCTCGCTCACCGGCGAGAGCTTTCCGGTTGAGAAGTTCGAAGTGGAAAAAAACGCAGCAATAGCTGCGCCGATCGAACTCGCGAGCATCGCATTCCTCGGCACAAGTGTCGAAAGCGGTTCGGCGACGGCAGTGGTCATCGCAACCGGGAAGGAGACGTTTCTAGGTGGCATGGCCCATTCGCTGTCGGAGGAACCGACACAGACGGCGTTCGACAAGGGCATCGCTCAGTTCACCTGGTTGATGCTGCGATTCATTCTGATCATGGTGCCCCTCGTGTTCATCATCAATGGTCTGACCAAAGGCAATTGGGTCGAAGCTTTTTTCTTCGCCGTCGCGGTGGCCGTGGGCCTGACGCCCGAGATGCTGCCGATGATCGTGACGGTTTGTCTTTCGAAAGGTGCACTGGCGATGAGCCGCAAGAAGGTCATCGTCAAGCGATTGGATGCCATTCAGAACCTGGGTGCGATGGACGTGCTCTGCACCGATAAGACTGGCACGTTGACGATGGATCACGTCATCCTTGAGCGGCACTGCGACGTGGCGCTGCAGGAAGACGACGGCGTTCTCGCGCTGGTGTACATGAATAGTCACTTCCAGACCGGCTTGAGAAACGTCTTGGACCGCGCGGTGCTCGCGCATTCCGAAACCCACGCGCACGCGAAGATCCCCGAGTTTGCCAAGGTGGACGAGATACCCTTCGACTTTCATCGCCGCATCATGTCGGTCGTAGTTCGTACCCCCGACGGCCAGGACCGCATCATCAGCAAGGGTGCCCCGGAGGCGATCTTCCCGCGCTGCGCGAACTTCGAGCTCGACGGCACGCTCTATCCGATGGATCATGCGCACATCGACGGGCTAAAGAAGGAGTACGAGCACCTCTCGGCCGATGGTTTCCGCGTGCTGGCGATCGCCAGCAAAGACATTGTGCCCCGCGGAGTCGTTGCCGGCGACGCCACTCCCTACTCCAAGATTGACGAGTGCGACCTGATCTTGAACGGCTACGCGGCTTTTCTCGACCCGCCAAAGGAGTCGGCCACGGCGGCAATCAAGGCCCTGCAAGGCCACGGCGTTGCAGTCAAGGTCGTCACCGGCGACAACGACTTGGTCGCCCGCAAGATCTGCAAGGAGGTCGGGCTATCCACTGAATTCGTGCTGCTCGGCAGTGATGTCGAGAAAATGTCCGACGCCCAACTTGCGGACGCGGCGGAGGGAACCACGCTCTTTGCCCGCGTCTCTCCCGCTCACAAGCAGCGGATCATCGAGGCCCTGCAATCCCGCAAGCACACCGTGGGCTTCATGGGCGACGGCATCAACGACGCCCCCGCCCTACACGCGGCGGATGTCGGGATCAGCGTCGACACCGCCGTGGACATCGCCAAAGAGTCGGCGGACATGATCCTCTTGGAGAAGTCCTTGCTGGTTCTGGAAGCGGGCGTCGTCGAGGGACGAAAGGTTTTCGCTAACATCCTGAAGTACGTCCGCATGGGCGCAAGCAGCAACTTCGGCAACATGTTTAGCGTTCTGGGGGCGAGCATATTTGTCCCTTTCCTGCCGATGGCCCCGATCCAGATACTGGCCAACAACCTGCTTTACGACGTCAGCCAGACTGCCATCCCGACCGACGACGTCGACCCCGAGCAGGTTGAGAAGCCACGCCCCTGGGACATCAAGCAACTAACCCGTTTCATCATCTTCATCGGCCCCTGCTCGTCAATCTTCGACTACACGACGTACTTCATGATGCTGTACGTCTTCAACTGTTGGAACACCTCCACGCCGGAGGCCGCGGTTCGCAGCGCGAGCGTGTTTCAGACCGGCTGGTTCGTGGAAAGCTTGCTGACGCAGACACTTATCATCCACATCATCCGCACCAACAAAATCCCGTTCCTGCAGAGCCGGTCGTCCTGGCCACTGATGGTGATGTCCCTCTGCATCATGGTGACCGGCATTACTATTCCGTTCACTCAACTGGGAACCTATTTGGGTTTCTCGGCGCTGCCTCCGTTGTACTGGCCGCTGCTGGCGCTCACACTATTGTGTTACGTTACGTTGACGCAGATGGTCAAGAT
>JBBDYK010000094.1:0-7073 GCA_040901665.1 Pirellulales bacterium
TGAAGGCCGCCGACGCCGTCTTGATCGGCAAGACGAACATGGACGAGTTCGCCATGGGTGGCTCGACCGAAAATTCCGCCTTCAAGAAAACGGCCAACCCCTGGGACTTGTCGCGCATTCCCGGCGGTTCCAGCGGCGGCGCCGCCGCCTGTGTGGCCGCCGGCATGGCGCCTTTGTCGGTCGGCAGCGACACCGGCGGATCGATCCGCCAGCCGGCCGGATTGTGCGGAGTCACCGGTCTCAAGCCCACGTACGGCCGCGTCAGTCGCTACGGCCTGGTGGCGTTCGCCAGCAGCCTCGACCAGATCGGACCACTGGCGCGCACCGCTGAGGACACAGCCCTCTTGTTGGAGGTGCTGGCCGGTCACGACCCGCTCGACTCCACCAGCGTCGACTTGCCGGCGCCACACTACACCCAAACCGTCCGCCAGCCGCTTAAGGATCTCAAGATCGGCCTGGTGCGCGAACACTTTGGCGAAGGCCTCGACGCCGAGGTCGAAACGGCCGTCCGCGAGGCCGTGAAGGTTTACGAGTCGCTGGGAGCCAAGGTCGTCGACGTATCGCTGCCGCACGGCAAATACGGCGTGGCCACCTACTACATCATCGCGCCCAGCGAGGCATCGAGCAATCTGGCCCGCTACGACGGCGTTCACTACGGCCATCGCACCGACGAAAAGAAACTCGTGGCCGCGCTCGAAACGGAACGCGCCGCGCTCGTCAAAGCCGGCAAGCAAGCCGAAGCGGACGCGCTGGACAATCCGCTCGTGCGGCTCTATCGCACCAGCCGCGCCGAAGGCTTCGGCCCCGAAGTGAAGCGGCGCATCATGCTGGGCACCTATGCCCTGAGCGCCGGCTACTACGACGCCTATTACCTCAAAGCGCTCAAAGTGCGCCGGCTCATTCGCCAGGACTACGATTCTGCGTTCGAGAAGGTCGACGTCATTGCCGGCCCGGTCACCACCACCACGGCCTTCAAGCTCGGCGATAAGGTGGACGACCCGCTGGCCATGTATTTGGTCGATTTGTACACCGTCAGCGCCAACCTGGCGGGCATCGGCGGCCTGGCCATGCCCTGCGGCTTCGGCAGCGACGGCATGCCGATTGGCCTGCAACTGCAAGCGCCCCCGTTCGAGGAAGATCGGCTGCTGCGCGCCGCCCACATGTTCCAGCACGCCACCGACTGGCACAAACGCTACGCCCCGCTCGTCCCATAGCGAATTAACGAATCACCGTGACCGCCCCTTACACCATCGTCATCGGCCTGGAAGTTCACGTGCAGTTGCAAACGCGCACGAAGCTCTTCTGCCGTTGCAGCACGAAGTTTGGCGCGCCGCCCAACACGCAGACGTGCCCCGTGTGCATCGGCATGCCCGGCACACTGCCGGTGATGAACCGGCACGCGTTCGAGTTGGCGCTCGAGACGGCCATTGCGCTCAACTGCCAGATCGCCGAGTTCACCAAGTGGGATCGCAAGCAGTACTACTATCCCGATCTTCCCAAGGGCTATCAGATCAGCCAGTACGATCTACCGTTCAGCCACGACGGTCATCTGGAGATCAGCGATCCCAAGGGGCGCTTCGAAACCAAGAAAATCGGCATCATCCGCGCGCACCTGGAAGAGGACGCCGGCAAGAGCATGCACGACGAAGTGTCGGGCCAGGCCGACAGCAAGATCGACTTGAATCGCGCCGGCACGCCGCTATTGGAAATCGTCAGCCAGCCCGACATGCGCTCGCCGCTGGAGGCCAAAGCCTATCTCACCGAGCTCAAGCTGCTGCTCACCTATCTGGGCGTCTCCGACTGCAACATGCAGGAAGGCAGCCTGCGCGTCGACGCCAACATCAACCTGCACATCGACACGCCCGAGGGCAAGATCGCCACGCCGATCGTCGAAGTCAAGAACATGAACAGCTTCCGCGCGGTCGAGCGGGCCATGGAATACGAGGCAGAGCGGCACTACCAGGTGTGGCTGGACACCAAACAGCGGCTGGGCGACGTGCCCAAGCAAACGCGCGGCTGGGACGACGTGGCCGAGGTGACCCGCGGCCAGCGCCACAAGGAAGAGTCGAGCGACTATCGCTACTTTCCCGATCCCGATCTCGTGCCCGTGCGCGTCACGCAGCATGAGATCAACGCCATCAAATCAAACATGGCCGAATCGCCGGCCGAGCTGCGCAATCGGCTGGAGTCTACCTTCGGCATCAAGCCGTACGACAGCGACGTGATCGTCAGCGCCGGCCGTGCGCTGGTCGACTACTACGTCGAGCTGGCCGAAATCACCGGCGACGGCAAGCTGGCCAGCAATTGGGTGCAGCAAGACGTGATGCGCACGCTCAACGAGCAGAAGATCGACATCGACCAGTTCGCGCTGCGCCCCAAATCGCTGCACGAGTTGCTCGAAGCCATTCAACAAGGCCAGCTCGACACCAGCCGCGCTCGCGAGGTGTTCATCGAGATGGTCGCCTCCGGCCGCTCGGCCGCCGAGGTGATGAAAGCCCAGGGCATCGAGAAGGTCGACGAGAGCGAGCTGATCGCGCTGTGCCAGGAGCTGATCGCCGCCAATCCCAAGATCGTCGACGACATCAAAAGCGGCAAGCAACAAGCCGCCGGCAACCTCATCGGCCAGGCCAAGAAAAAAAATCCCAATGTCCACCCCGGCCGTTTCCGAGAGCTGGTGCTGGAGTTGGTGGCGAAGATGTAGGGAACAGGCTGGAGGAAGGAAGAACGAAGTACGAGGAAGCAGCGACTTCTCGTTCTTGTCAAACGGCGGTTGCCTGGTTTGATACAATACGCGTAGGAGTCCACACCGCGATTGTGAATCAGGAGGTGCTCTCATGGCCGCGATCAAAGTTCAGGTGGGCCAGGTGCTGGACGTGGTCGCGGGCGACCGTCCGGCGGCGGACACTGCCTTGCTGGTGAAAACCGAGAACCTGCGCGTGATGCGCTTGGCGGTTCCGGCGCACAAGCAGCTCGACACGCACAAGGCGCCCGGCGAAATCACTCTGTATTGCGTGACCGGCCGCGTCACGCTGTTCGTCGAGGGAGTGCCGCGCGAGCTGTCGGCCGGACAATTGGCGCATTTGCCTGCAGCCGTGCCACATGCCATGCGTGGCCAGGAAGACGCGGTGCTGCTGTTGACGGTCGTCGCGCCGGGCGATGGCGCGCCGCCCGAGGCCGATATGGTTCAGGAAGCCTCGGAAGAGTCCTTCCCCGCCAGCGATCCGCCGGCTCGCACGCCGATCACCGGATCATAGCAGCCCGACGACAATGGCCTTAAGCTTGCGCGGTGCGTTGGGTCATTGACGAGATGCGCGCGCTCGATGACCATGGCAGCATCGATCTCCATCGCAAAGCGCCGCGCGCATGTCTGGCATCATTACGCTCACCACCGACTTCGGACCTTCGAGTGCTTATGTGGCGGCCATGAAGGGCGTCATCCTCTCGATCAATCCCGCGGCCACGATCGTCGACATCACGCATGCGATTGGCGCGCAAGACATTCGCGCCGGCGCCTTGGCGCTGGAAGAAGCGACGCGCTGGTTCCCAGCCGAGACGATTCACGTGGCCGTGGTCGATCCGGGCGTGGGCACTTCGCGGCAGATCGTCTATGCCCGCATCGGTGTGCAGCAATTCGTGGCGCCCGACAACGGATTGCTAAGCCGTTTGGCGCTGACGACTCCTCCCTCTACAATCATCTCCGTGAGTGAGCCGGCCTGGTGGTTGTCGCCGGTCTCGCGGACGTTTCATGGGCGGGACATCATGGCCCCGGTGGCGGCGCGATTGAGCCTGGGGCTCGATCCGGCACGGCTGGGACCCGCCCGACACGAGCTGACCATGCTCCCTTGGACGGAGGCGCGCGTGAGCGATTCGAAAATCGAAGGGGCCGTGCAGTCGATCGACTCGTTCGGCAATCTGATCACCGACATCCCGGTCGACTCGCTGGCCAAAGTCCCCCGCGACGACGCGACCACGATCTTCTGCGACGAGCACGAAACGCGCGGCATCTTCGCCACTTATGCCGACCAGCCGCCCATGACCTTCGTGGCCGTGCTCGGCTCCAGCGGCAAGTTGGAGCTGGCGATCGTCGGCGAAAGCGCCGCGGACATGTTGGGCATTGCCGTCGGCACGCCGGTCACCATTCAGTGGTAACCCCATGACTGTGCCATTTGGGACTGGGCCTGCCGGCGAGCCCACGCGCGAACAACTCGAGCGCTGGGACCGCGAAATCGTCTGGCACGCGTTCACCCAGATGAGCGAGTACGAGCCGTTCATCATCCAGAGCGCCCGTGGCTGCACGCTGGTCGATCTCGACGGCCGCGAAACCTTGGACGGCGTCAGCAGCCTGTGGTGCAACATCCACGGCCATCGCCATCCCAAGCTCGACGCCGCCATTCGCCGCCAACTCGACGAAGTCGCGCACATCACGCTGTTAGGGTCGTCGCATCCCACGACCATCAAGCTCGCCAAACGGCTGGTCGACATCGCTCCGGCCGGCCTCGGGCACGTGTTCTTTTCCGACAGCGGCGCCACGGCCGTCGAGGTGGCCCTCAAGATGGCGCTGCAATACTGGCGGCAGCGCCCCGATCCGCGCCCCGGCAAGACGACTTATCTGGCACTGGGCGACGCCTATCACGGCGACACGCTGGGCAGCGTCAGCGTCGGCGGCGTCGAGCGCTTTCACGCCATGTTCGAGCCGTTGTTGTTCGACGTGCTGCGCACGCCCGCGCCCGATATGTTTCGCTTGCCGCCCGGCGTGACGCGCGAAGGAGCGCTGGCCCATTATCTGCGCGCAGCCGAACAGATCTTGTCCGAGCAGCACGAGCGCATCGCCGCGGTGGTCATCGAGCCGCTGGTGCAGGCCGCCGCCGGCATGATCATGCACCCGCCCGGCTACTTGCGCGGGCTGGCCGAACTGGCGCGGCGCTACGGCGTGCTGTTGATTGCCGACGAAGTGGCGGTTGCCTTTGGACGCACCGGCAAGATGTTCGCCTGCGAGCACGAGCAGGTTTCGCCCGACTTGTTGTGCGTGGCCAAAGGGCTCTCGGGCGGATACCTGCCCGTGGCAGCGACGTTGGCCACTGACGAGATCTGGCAGGCGTTTCTGGCGCCGTATGTGGAATCGAAGGCGTTCTTCCACGGGCACACCTACGGTGGCAACGCCCTGGGCGCGGCGGTTGCGCTGGCCACGCTCGACGTGTTCGAAGAGGAGCAAACGCTGGCCAACCTGGCCCCCAAGATCGCGCGCTTGTCGCAGCACCTGGCCCGCATCGCCTTGCATTCTCACGTGGGCGACGTGCGCCAATGCGGCCTGATTGGGGCGGTCGAGTTGGTGCGCGATCGCGGCACGAAGGAGCCGTTTCCCTGGGCCGAGAAGCGCGGCATCCGCGCCTGTGAAGAAGCACGCAAGCACGGTGTTTGGTTGCGGCCGTTAGGCAACGTGCTGGTGGTGATGCCGCCGTTGATCGTGACGCTGGACGAATTGGACCGGATCGCCACGGCCCTGCAAGCGGGCATCGCGGCGGCGACGGAAGGGTGATTTAGAGTCGCCAGCCGCCGACATCTATTCGTTGAATCGTTCGTCGAATACGTCGGTTGACACTCCGATGCCTCGCAAGATCCTCAGTGGCGTGCCCGCTGCGCCTCCAATTGCGATGCAACTATTGCGCCGCGGAGGCTCTGCCAATTGGTCCGACGCGAACGTGCATGCCGACGACCAAGGGCCGGGCAGCTACCTTGTAACCTCGTTCGTACAATTCCTTCTTCAACTGTTGGAACTCTGCGAAACTGTCCGAATAGACGGCGATGGTGATTACATACCGATCGGGCGAAAGCATGGCCATCTTGTGTTGGAATTTCGATCCCGGCAAAAGTGCCTCCTGGAGCGGTTCGCCCAACGTGTCCGAAACGGGCAATAAGTCGGCGTGCACCAGTTGCAAGAGAACACCTTGCGGAGAGTCGGCGCGATGCAGCATGAAGCGCATGCGGAAGCCGTCGATCGGCCCCAGCGTCTCGACCATTTCTGCCGATGTATTCATGCGATTCAGATAGTCATTCGCGCCCGCGTGCATGCGGTCTAACAATTCCTCGAGCGGGATGTACGAGATTCGTCCACCAAGCAGTTGGAAACGGGCCTCGGGGCCGGTGACCGTCTTGCTGATCGGCGTCGGACGGTGCTCAATGGTGATCGACTGTGGGGCTGCCGCCGTGCTGGCCGTTTCGCGATCGTCCTTCAACTTCTTCAATTCTTCATTTGCCAAGGACAAGTCGCGCTCCAAGTCGTATCGCGCGCGCTCCGCGTCGTCGAGCGATGCGCGGCGCGTGCCCAAATCGTGCTCCACCGCGGTCAGCACCGTTTGCACCTGGTCGCGCTCGAAGGTGCGGGCGCGCAACGCGGCGCTGACCACTTGCGTCTGATCGGCAATCGCGTGGACTTCGTCCTCGATGCGGGCGGCTTCGGCCTCGGCCGCCTTCAATTCGCTCAGGTCCGGCGGCTTGACCTCCGGCAAAGACGCATGCCGGGCCTGGTCGCCCACCACCATCACCAGGATGATCAGGATGCCCACGAAATTCGTGATCACATCCAGGAACGAGTCGGTGCCGACCGAGCTATTCTCGTTGTCCATCGCCATGGTGGTCGTGTCCCGTAGTTATGCTGTCGTTATCGGCGTGTGCCCGGCGTAGTGCCCGGCGCGGCCGCGCTGGCGGCGCGGCGATTTCGCTGGCGCACGTCCAAGCCGCTGTCGGCCAATAGCGCTTGAATCTCGGCAAACCGTTCGTCCCCTCCCGGCGCCACGTCCATGAGCAGCGTCGGCTTCCAAAATAGACCGCGGCCGGCGATTCCCCATTGCCGCGTGTGCTTCCACACGTTGATGACGAACTCGTCAATCGAGTCTTCCGCCAGGTCGTCCAACGGGGTGATCATCGGCTGCTGCGTGCGGTCTTCCGGTACGATGACCAACCGGTCGGCATGGCACTGCACCAGCACCGGCCGTGAAACCGGCGACAAGTTGGTCTCGGCGTCCTGCAGTCCCCAATCGCGACCGCGGCGGTTCGCCAGGCTTTTGGTCTTGCAA
>JBBDYK010000095.1:0-7042 GCA_040901665.1 Pirellulales bacterium
GCCTCTCTGATCACTGTGCGGCTAGAGCCTCGTCGAACGCGGATTCGCGGATTCATGGTCGCTTCCGGGATACTTCCAACTCCCCACAGTTTGCCCGTTGCCGCGAACGAAAGCAAACCGCCTGCGCGTTCCGGCAGCCTGCGCCAGGGACCAGCGCGAGAATCTCGGCAGTCCTGGTAGTCCGGGCAGCAGTCGACCGCGGCGGAAACACCCTTCGACTCGTCCGGTGGCGTCAGTCGGTCGCGGCCATCGCCGGCAACAACTGCTCCAAGCGGTCGTAGCCCGCGGACATGCCGTGTTCCATCCCGGTTTTCAGCACCATGTCGCGCACCTCGCGCGACGAATACAACACCGTCATGGCGACGGTCGTCTTGCCATCCCGCTCGTCGAACGTGGTCGTGACCAGCGTTTCGCCGCCGGTCCAATCCTCGTCGAATATTTCCGTGTGGACGAGGCGCTCCGGCGGCGCAATCTCGCGATAGACGCCGCTCATGCCCATTTCGCGTCCGTCGGTGTGCCGCCACTCGTATCGCAGCGCTCCGCCCGGCCGCAGATCGAACTCGCAAACCGCCAGCGTCCAGTCATCCGGACCATACTGCCACTGCTTCACCACCTCGAGCTTGATGAATCCGTCGAACACCAGTTGCCGCGGCGCATCGAACACCCGCGTCATGACGATCTCACGATCGCTGGGCGTCGTGACCTTGAGGTTTCCCGTGTTCTGCATCGTGATCTCCTCCCAGAACTGACTGCTTGAGTGTCGTCATCTCGGTATCTAGTCGATCACGCCGGCCGGATTTCGACAACGGCCACAGATTTCCTGGAAGCAATCAGTTGCAACAGGCTTCTCGATTTGCCGAGAATGCCTCCGATCGTTCGCTGCAAGCGGCACATCCCCGGGACGGCCGGGGCAGGGCGGGCTACTTGCCCCTCAATCGCGCAAGGCAGTAGAACCAAATTCCAGTGTTCCTAGACGTGCCACTACCGGGGAATTGTGATGGCCACCAACTATCTCTCCACCGACGATCCCCTGGCGGTGGCCGCCGTGGCCGCCATTCATACGGGCGACGTGGCGGCGCTCGAACGACTGCTCGCCAACAACCCCACGCTGGCCACGGTCCGACTGGGCGCCCCGCCGGACGGCAATCCCGGCGAAATGTCGCGAACGTTATTGCACGTGGTCACGGACTGGCCCGGCCACTTTCCCAACGGAGCGGCGACGGTGGCCGCGCTGATCGCCGCCGGAGCCGACGTCAACGCGCGGTTTGCCGGCCCGCACACGGAAACTCCGCTGCACTGGGCCGCCAGCAGCGACGACGTGGCCGTGCTCGACGCGCTGTTGGACCACGGCGCCGATATCGAAGCGCCGGGCGCCGTGATCGGCGGCGGCACGCCACTGGCCGACGCGGCGGCCTTCGGTCAGTGGAAAGCGGCGCGACGCCTGGTCGAGCGCGGTGCAAAGACGTCGCTGTGGGAGGCTGCCGCGCTGGGACTCGTGGACCGCATGGAGCAACACTTCGCCGGTCAGTCGCTGCCCCAGTGGCGTCCGCGCCCGTCGCGGCCGGCCGATCAGCCGCCGGACGAAGTCACACACGCCTTCTGGTGCGCTTGTCACGGTGGCCAGCAACCAGCGGCCGAATACCTACTCAACCGCGGCGCCGATATCAACTGGATCGGCTACGACCAACTAACGCCCCTCGACGCCGCCCGCCGCACCGGCGCCAACGAACTGGTCGCCTGGCTGTTTCACCGCGGCGCCAAGTCGGCTCACGAGCTGTGCTAGACTCGCTAATCCAAAGCCTGTTTCCCGCATAGCAAGTCGCATCGGCGCCCAACATAAAAAGCCGGGGCGACTCACAGCGAGTCACCCCGGCTTGCGAACGTCCGCTCAACCCATTCGTCTAACGGTGATCTCGCACGATCGGTTGATTGGCACTCGTCGTGCGGTGGTCGCGCACCTGCTGCCCGGACGGCGCGACTCCCGTGATCGAGCCGCCGCCCGCGATCGTGCTGCCGGCCTTGGCCAATCCGTCCACGATCACTCCGAACGGATTGAGACCGCTGCCGGTGACCGCCTGACCGCGGGTGCTGCCAGGCGTGGTCGTCACCAACACGCCACCGTTGGCTGAGCTCGAGGTCGGAACGGTCTTGCGATGATCTCGCACCACCCGACCACCATTACCGCTGGTCACGGTCACGCCGCCGCCGCCGTTGCCCGAGCTTAGCGGGGGGATGATCTGACCCTGATCGAGCACTTGCGATCCAGAGCCCCCCGTTGGCGTCACCGTCACGCCACCATTGCCGTTGCCCGACGTCAGGGGCGGAACCTTGGGCGCCCGCTCTCGCTCCCAATGCCCGTCGACCCACACGTAGCCCGGGCGACCCTGCGGCACGACCGGCTCGGCCGGATCGACCGGCACGCGGCCGTCGCCCATGCCCGGGTCGAGGGGCGTGGTTTCGTGCGAATCCGGCTTGTCCTTCTTATGCTTCTTGAATTGCGACACCATGTTGGAGATCGAGCCCAAATTGCCGCGACCAAGGCTCAGGCCGAAGTTTTGGCTGAACTTGTGGCTCGACTGGTTGCCGCTTTGCTGCGTTTCGTCGTTGTCGTGCTTCTTCTTGCTTCCCGCCGAGGCCGAGGTCGCCAGCACACACATGCTCATGGTCACGACTGCGAAGAGTAAGCTGCGTTTCATGTCGCACCGATCCTTTCCCTGCTGAATGCATTGTTCGAGGAGTTGGGCGAGCCCCCGCTCGCCTCTGCCTCTACTCAGCGGACAATTCGCATAACTGTTACACGCCTGTGCAAAAGATTTTCCGCCCTCCGGGGAAGCATGCCTCGTCCCGCCTGCCTACGTGTCCACCGCATACTCCAGCAGCACCGTGCCTGTCTGTTGATAAACCTTGCTGTTGACCAACTTCAGCGTTGCCCGCTGGCCGCCGGGTGGCAACATCGGCAGTCCGCCGCCGATCACGACCGGAATGATCGCCACTTCCACTGCGTCAACCAGTCGCGCGTCCAACAAACTGCGAAACAATTTCCCGCCGCCAAACAGCCAGATGTCCTTGCCAGGCTCTGCCTTCAAGCGTTTCACCGCTTGCTCGACATCCTTGCCGATGAGGGTGACCTTCGCATGATCTTCCGGCCGTAAAGTGGTCGAGACCACCACGGTTTTCATGCCGGGCATGCCGCCCGGTCCCATGGTTTGCGACGCTGCGAAGGTTCCGCGCCCCATCAGCAACGTGTCGAAGCGGCTCATCATCGCGCCGAAGTCGATCTCGGGATCCATCAGAATCCAGTCGAACTCGCCGTTCGGCCCGGCGATGTAGCCATCCAAACTCATGGCCACTGAATAGCAAATTCGTCGCATGAATGTCTCCCGTTCAATGGACCAACAGGACTAGCAGCCGACCGCCAATTGCACAACCGCCACGAATAGACACGGACGTTTGCCTGCTAGCAAGATTCGCTATAATCAACCATCAAAGCAGAGCCGACCACAGGATCGGAGATCCACACCATGACAACGGAAGCTGTCACCGACGACAATCTGGAATCCACGCTCGACCAGATCATCCGCGACCTGCATGTTCCCGCTCACATGCTGCCCGAGGCTGCGATCCGCGCCGCCCAGCGCCATCGCGACCAGATCGTACCCCGCCTGGCGCAGGCAATTCGCGACGCCACGGCCAGTGCAACCGCCGGCCACGTGCCGGCAGACAACCTGCATTTCTTTGCCTTCTTCCTGTTGACGGAGTTTCGGGCCAAGGAAGCCCTGCCGGCCATCCTCGAGGCCATCTCGTTGCCGGGCGAGCTACCGTTCGATTTGTTCGGTGACGCGGTCACCGAAACCTTGCGCCACACGCTGGCCACCCTCGCCGGCGATCAACCGGAGATTCTCGACGCCTTGATCGCCAATCGGGCACTCAACGAGTACGTGCGCATCGAGGCTGCCAGTGCGTTCTTGTACCTGGTGCGCGACGGCCTGATGACGCGCGACGCCGCCGTTGCTTCCCTACAGCGCCACCTGCGTCAGGCCATCGTCGACGAGGATTACGAAGTCATTGCTCAGCTCATCTCGACGCTGCTCTACTACGGTCCTCAAGCAGCGCGCGCCGACATTCAAGAGGCGTTTCGCCGCGATCTCGTCGATGATTTCGTGATCGATTCGGAATCCGCCGAGCAGTGCATCGATCGCGGTGACGCCGAATTTCAAGATCGACTCGCTCACTGCGGGCCGACGGGCATCGACGACACGTTCGACAAGTTGCGCCGCTGGGCGACGTTCGACCCACGGGACGATGTGGACGACCTCGGTTCGCCGTTCGACTTGCTCGACGAGGACGACCTGCCAGGCGTTGACGATCTTGAAGACCTTGACGACGCCGCTGACGACCCGATCCCTTCGTTGGGCCCGATTCGCAACTCCCAACCAAAGATCGGCCGCAACGATCCCTGTCCCTGCGGTAGCGGCAAGAAATTCAAGAAGTGCTGCGGCGCCCACTAGCAACGGCATCGCCTGCCGTGGTGCCAGATTGAGCAGTGGGCGGCCCAGCGCGGAGCATTTTGCGACGCTTGCACGACATCGTCGCGATTGATCGTTGCGCGACCAGCTATCGCGTTTGCCTGCCAGCTCGACCGACCGTTTCGCGCCGCGCGGCTGGCGCGCCGGGGCTCTGACGTTATCATGGACGCGCCGCCGGCCAGCCGGCTGCCCATCGCCGACAGGAGCGCCCTAACATGCTCGACTTCTTTCGCCATCTGTTCGACTCCTCGGACTTCCCGGCTCGCTGGAATTGCGGGCACTGGACCAATGGCCTGGGCTGGCTGCACATCGCCTCGGACGTGGCGATCTTTGGCGCCTATACCGCCATTCCCCTGGTGCTCGCATTTTTCGTGCTGCGCCGCGACGACATCCCTTTCCCGCGCGTCATGTGGCTGTTCGTCGCTTTCATCTTCGCCTGCGGATTCGGCCACCTGATCGAAGCCGTCATCTTCTGGGAGCCCGTGTACCGCTTCGCCGGCTTGATCAAGTTCACCACGGCCGTCGTCTCGTGGGCCACCGTCGTCGTGTTGATCGATATCGTGCCCCAGGTGCTCAAGTTCCCCGGCCTGGCGCGGCTCAATACCGAGCTGGTGGGCGAAGTCGAAACCCGCAAGCGGGCCGAAGCGGCGCTGCGCGACAGCGAGGACAAGCTGGCCGGCCTGTTGCAAAGCGAACGCGAAGCCCGCGCCGAAGCCGAACGGGCCAATCGCATCAAGGACGAGTTCCTCTCCACCGTCTCGCACGAGCTGCGCACGCCGCTCAACGCCATCATGGGCTACTCCCAATTGCTGCGCCACAGCCTCGACGATCAGCGCGAGATCGAAGACGGCCTGTCCGTGATCGAGCGCAACGCCAAGGCCCAGTCGCAAATCATCGAAGACCTGCTGGACATGAGCCGCATTCTCTCTGGCAAGGTCCGGCTCGACGTGCAAAGCGTCGACCCCTCGGATGTCATCGAGGCCGCCGTCACCACGCTGCAGCCCACGGCCGACGCCAAGGGCATTCGACTACTGTCGGTGCTCGATCCGCGCGCCGGCGTCGTGCTCGGCGACGGCAGCCGACTGCAACAGGTCGTCTGGAACCTGCTGGCCAACGCCATCAAGTTCACACCCAAGGGAGGCCGCGTGCAGGTGACGCTGGTGCGCGTCAATTCGCACGTCGAGATCTCGGTCAGCGACAACGGCCCCGGCATTGCGCCGGAGCTCTTGCCGCACATCTTCGATCGTTTCCGTCAGGGCGACGCCAGCACCACCAAGCGGCACGGCGGTCTCGGGCTGGGCCTGTCGATCGTCAAGCAACTTGTCGAACTGCACGGCGGTTCGGTCAGGGCCGCCAGCGCCGGCGAAGGGCAGGGGGCCACGTTCGTCGTCGAATTGCCCGTCCAGATCGTGCAAGCTCGGGAAATCGACGCGGACAAGCAGCGCGGCGGCAGTCTGTCGCGCGAGGTTGATGGGACTCCCCTCTCGCTGGCCGGCATTCATGTGTTGGTCGTCGACGATGAGGCCGATTCGCGCGAGCTCGCCCGCCGGCTGCTCGTGCAGCACCACGCCACAGTCGCGGTTGCCGAAAGCGTCGACGAGGCCCTGGCGCAGTTTCTCCGCCACCCGCCCGACGTCGTGCTCAGCGACATCGGCATGCCCGACAAGGACGGTTACGACCTGATGCGCTCGATTCGCGCGCTCGCGCCGCCGCAAGGATCCGTGCCGGCGGTGGCGCTGACGGCGCTGGCCCGACCCGACGATCGCAAGCGCGCCATGCTGGCCGGCTTCCAAGCCCACATCAGCAAGCCCGTCGACGCCGGCGAGCTGATCGCCGTCGTCGCCACCTTCACCGGCCGCACCGGCAAGAGCTGATTGCCAGCCGGAAGCATTGTACTATTCCTTCGCTCCAATCCGAGCCGCAAGAATCCGATCAAGTTCGCCAACAAACGACGTATCAGTTTGTAGATTCAGGACTAAGGGCCGATTGAGAAACAGATTGAGCTGTCGCGGCGGACTGCCCGACCACGAATACCGGGCGATCTCCTGCCATGAATAGAAGTTGAATCCATCCAGGATCAATCCTCGCTCACAAGCCTCGATGCCGGCAGGATCAATCTGCCACCAGACACGAACAACGAAGTAATTCACTGCGAAGAACAGCAGTATCGGCGAGCCGGGAACTGGTTCGAAGCGACTGGGGAGCTGGCCGATCCGCCACTGCCACCAGATTGTAGCTACGTAGCCTATCCAGATCACGGCGGCGATCAGCCAACTTAAGAGTCGTGACGATAGCCGCTCGAAGCGTTGGATGACCGGCCCTGCAGCACGTTCGGATCTATGGCGCTTGTTGAGCAGTAAAACCATCAACCCAGCCGCCGCGCCGACTCCGATGGCCGTCTTTCGAGATGCGGCAAACTGCTTTTCGCGATCCGCTTCGCGGATGACGGGCCCTACCACGGCGAACAACACCGCCGCGCCGGTAATGAGTCCCAGCAAATGCCGCACCTGAAACTG
>JBBDYK010000096.1:0-6983 GCA_040901665.1 Pirellulales bacterium
GACGACGTCGACCGGCTCGACCGCCGTCACGCTGATATAGCCCGCGCCCGGAATATAGCTGCGCTGGCCGGACTTCATGCGGCGGACATTCCACAGTCGAATGGTCTGCGTTTTCTCGCCCGAGCGGATGGCCGGCAGGAATTTCTTCTTGAACAGCAGCACGGCTCGATCGTCATTTCCCAGGCTGTGGCTTGTCGTCCGCCGCGCGATCCAACCATTGCGAAACTCCCACGGCCAATTGCGGCACCACGGCCGGAAATTCCTCCAACACGGGTGTGGCCGACTTCAGACACTGCTCGGCTCGCTTGGCATATTCGGGCCGGTCGAGCGCCTTGGAAAGATAGAGTAGATTGGTCACCGACACCGAGTTGCCCGACGGCGTGACGCCGTCGTTGGGCAGCTTGCTGCGGGCGATCAACGTCTCATGCTCGGTCGAGGTGTAGAAGAAGCCGCCCAGACGTTCGTCCCAGAACAACGCGAGTTGGTCGGCGGTCAGCTCACCTGCCAGCTTCAGCCAGCGATCGTCGCCGGTCGTGGCGTGCAGCGCGATCAACCCGTCGACGAAGTATGCATAGTCGTCCAAGTAGCCCGGCACCTTTGCTTCGCCGCCGGCAAAGTTGCGTAGCAGCCGGCCCTGGGAATCGCGTAATTTGGCCAGCACGAATTCAGCGGCATTGGCGGCCGCCTGCGTGTGGTCGGGGTTTCGAAAGATTCTGCCGGCATCGGCCAGACCGCGGATCATCAGCCCGTTCCAACCGGTGAGAATCTTGGTGTCGGTCAGCGGTCGCGGTCGTTTGTTGCGCACGGCGAGCAGTTTGTGACGCGCCGGTTCGAGCGACTGGTACAGCGCTTCTTCCGAAAGCTTGCGATCGGCGGCAGACTCGGCCAACGGCTTTGCGAGCAGTGGAATATAGCGCTGTTCGAAGTTCGCGGGCCCGGTGATGCCATACACCTCGCCCCATAGCGCGTACTCGTCGGGCGCAAGCGTCGATTCGATTTCCTTGCGATCCCACACATAGACGCGGCCTTCCTCGGCATTCGTTTCCGCGTCGATAGCTGCATAAAACCCGCCGCCTTCGTCGCGCATTTCGCGGAGCGCAAATTCAATGAGCTCGTCGACGACGCGCTGAAAGTCGGGCCGCCTGGTCAGCTCGTACGCCCGCGCGTAAACGCTGGCCAGTTGGCCGTTGTCGTAGAGCATCTTCTCGAAGTGCGGCACGCGCCAGAAGCGATCCGTGCTATAGCGATGGAAGCCGCCGCCGACGTGGTCGCGGATGCCGCCTTGGGCGATCTTCTCCAGCGTGACGACCAGCATGTTCGCAGCGATCTTGTTGCCGCGCTGCGCCTGATCGAGCAGAAACACCAGGTTCGGAGGCTCGGGAAACTTCGACTGTCGCGGGCTGGCCGGATCGTAGCCGAAGCCGCCATAGGTCGCGTCGAACCGCGCCACCAACACGCGCAGCACGCCGTCGACCAATGCCGGCTCGAGCTTGGGCGGCTTGAGCATCGGTTGCTGCGCCAACGACTCGGCCACGTAGTCCGCCAATGAGTCGCCGGTCTTTTGCCATTTCTCCGGATCCTCGGTCCAGGCGGTCTGCACGCGGTTGAGCACGGTGAGAAAGCCAATGTGATCCTCGCGGTCGCGGGGCGGAAAGTACGTGCCGCCCATGAGCGGCTTGGCGTTGGGCGTGAGGAACATCGACAACGGCCAGCCGCCGCCCTGGTTCGTGCCCAACAGTTGCAGGTAGATGTGCAACGCCTGCATGTAGACTTCGTCGATATCGGGCCGCTCCTCCCGGTCGACCTTGATGCACACGAAGTGCTCGTTCATTTTCGCCGCGATTTCCTCGTCCATGAATGATTCGCGCTCCATCACATGGCACCAGTAGCAACTGGAGTATCCGATGGACAGAAAGATCAGCTTGTTCTCTTTCTTCGCCTTGGCCAGCGCCTCGTCCCCCCAGGGATACCAATCCACTGGATTGTGCGCGTGCAGCAGCAAATAGGGGCTCGTTTCCTGGGCCAGGCGATTGGTGTGCTTGTGAGCGTCGGCCTGCGGCGCGGCGGCGGGCTCTCCAGACAGGAGGATTGGCGCGGGCGACAGCGCGATCATCAGAGCTAGTGCAGCGCTGGTCCGTAAAGCAAGCATCGCCGAGGCACCTCGTCTGACAGGATCTCAAAAGGCGGGACTTGAAACCCCGCGAGCTACGAGCGCCATTGTGGCAAGTGTGCGTCAAATCGCAAACGATCGATCGCAAAACACCGAACCGATGCTTCCGGTCACGGTCCTATTCGCCAGGCCGGGCCGTTTCGTCGTCGTCGTCGCGCACGAGCGGGCCCTCCGGCGCGACGTGGGAATCGTCGTGAGCGTGGCCGTTGCCCAGCGGCAGCGGATCGTCGAACGTGGGAGCCTGTGTATCCCAGGTGGACGACTTGCCGTTTGTCGGACCGGCGCAAGCATACTCGGCACGCAGAGAAACCGGACCCACCGTGAACACTTCGCCCGGTTGGATCGGTATGGCCTGTTCGGCGATGCGGGTGTCGCCCACGAACGTGCCGTTGAGCGAACCCAAGTCGCGAACCATCAGAATGCCATCGGCCTCGAAGATCTCGCAGTGATGGCGGCTGACCAGCGGATGCCCCAGCCGCACGTCCGTGCTTCGGCTGCGACCGATGACCGCCGGTAAGCGGAGTTCGAATTGGCGGGCTTGCGCGTCGCCGCCCACGACGATGAGTCTTGCTTCCACCTGCCACTCCAAGAGCGGCCTGACTCCAGGCCACGTATGGGGAAGGCCCTGGTCCTTGGCCTGCGCGTCAACTCGTTGATTATAGCCCGAATTAATGCCCAAGTCATGGCAGTCTCGCCGCCGTTACGACCGCTTGTGCGAACAAGTTTCGCGGCGATTTCCGAACAATTCGACCATTCCGGGCAGTCTGTGCGCCCGAGACGCGCGCCCCTAGAATGGGGCGACTTCGCACATTTCCTGGCGCATCGAGGGAACTGCTTCGTGCAACGACTGCTCGACCAGCAACAGATTCAGACCGCCGTCGAGCGGTTGGCTGACGAAATTGGCCAGTATTATGCAGGGCGGCCGCTGACGGTCATCGGCGTGCTCACCGGCAGCGTCGTCCTATTGGCCGACCTGATCCGACACCTCGACTTGCCGTTGCAAGTCGGCGTCATTCAAGCCCGCAGCTATCGCGGCCGTAGCACCGAGCCGGGGCCGCTCCAGATTGATCCGTCCATGCTGCCAAACATCGCGGGGCGCGACGTGCTGTTGGTCGACGACATCTTCGACACGGGGCATACGCTCACGGCGCTAATCGAGCAGCTTGCGTCGCTGAGCCCTCGCAGCGTGCGCTCGGCCGTGCTGTTGCTGAAGCGAGGGCGGCAACGAGTGGCGCTGCGGCCCGATTACGTCGGCTTCGAGATTCCCGACGCCTTCGTGGTCGGCTATGGGCTAGACTTTCACGACGCCTATCGCCACTTGCCGTATGTGGCCGTGCTCGAGGCGGACGACCTGGCCGCAGGACCGAGTTGATGCCCCGCATTCTGCACATCATTCCCACGCTCGATCGCTCGGGCGCCGAGAAGCAACTGGTGCTGCTGGCACAGGGATTGCCGCGCGAAGAGTTCGAAGTACACGTGTGCGCGCTGTCGCGACTTGGACCGCTGGCCGCGGGGCTGCAGCAAGCCGGCATCCCTGTCGCGTGCGTCAACAAGCAATGGAAGTTCGATCCGCCGGCCTGGTGGCGGCTGCGCAATCACATTCGCGCGCTGCGTCCCGACCTGGTGCAAACCTGGTTGTTCGCGGCCAACGCCTACGGTCGCACCGCGGCGCGCTGGGCCGGAGTCAACCACCTGGTGGCCAGCGAGCGTTGCGTTGACGAGTGGAAGGGCTGGCACGAACTGGCCGTGGATCGCTGGCTGGTCAGACACACCGACGCCATTGTCGTCAACAGCCAGGGAGTGCAAGCGTTTTACGCCCAGCAGGGCATTCCGCCTGCTAAGCTTCGGCTGATCTACAATGGCATCGCGCCGACGCCCGCCTCGACCACTTCGCGCGACGCGCTGTTGTCAGAGTTGGAGCTACCCCCCGCTAGTCGACTGATCGGCGCCGTGGGTCGCTTGTGGCCGCAAAAACGCCTGAAGGACCTGATCTGGGCCACGGATCTATTGCACGTGATTCGCGACGACGTGCACCTGCTGGTCATCGGCGACGGGCCGCAGCGCGAGGCGCTTGAGCGCTACGCGCGGCAATGCCATGTCGCCGAGCACGTGCATTTTTTGGGGCTGCGCCACGACGTTCCGCGCTTGATGCCGCATTTCGACCTGTTGTGGTTGGCCAGCAGCTTCGAGGGGCTGCCCAACGTGGTCATGGAGGCCATGGCCGCCGGCGTGCCCGTGGTCGCCAGCGACATTCCCGGTAATCGCGAATTGGTCGTCTCTGCAGAGACCGGCTACCTTGTGCCGCTGGGCGATCGGGCCGCGTATGCCCGCTTTGCGCATAAGATTCTGGAGAATCCCGCGCTGCGATTGCAACTGGCCGCTGCTGCCCGGCAACGCATTGCCCGCGAATTCACCGTGGAAGCCATGGTCGCGGGACACGCGGCGCTGTACCGTGAATTGTTGGCGTGATCGATCCGTGTAATTGGCCGAGTCGGCACGGCGCCAAGCAAGCAGCGTCACCCGGGCACATCGTCATGTGTGGAATCACAGGAGCCATCTGGACCGACCCGGCCGCGGCGCTGGCGCCGGAGGTGTTGGCGCGAATGACCGAGGTGCTTGCGCATCGTGGGCCGGATGACGCCGGCAGTCATGTGAGCCAGTTTCATGCGCATGGCGGCAATGGCCCCGTGCCCGGCGTGGCGCTGGGGCACCGGCGGCTGGCGATCATCGACGTGGCCGGTGGGCACCAACCGCTGGCCAACGAAGACGGCTCGGTGTGGATCATCTTCAACGGCGAGATCTACAACCATCGCGAGCTGCGAAAGCGGCTGGAGGGCTCCGGCCATCAGTTTCGCACGCACAGCGACACCGAGGTGATCGTTCATCTGTACGAGGACGAGGGGCTCGATTTTCTCAGGCATCTCAACGGCATGTTCGCGCTGGCCATTTGGGACGCGCGCCAGCGACGTCTGGTGATCGCCCGCGACCGCCTGGGCGAGAAGCCGCTGTACTACCGCATCGAGCCCAAGCGGCTGTTGTTTGCCAGCGAGCTCAAAAGCCTGTTGGAAGTGCCGGGAGTGCCGCGAGAACTAGATCCGCAATCGCTCGATTCGTATCTCGCCTATCAGTATGTGCCGCATCCGCGCACGATTTTCCGCGGGTTCGCCAAGCTGCCGCCGGCCCACTACGGCGTGTATGAGAACGGGCGCTTTGCGACGCATTGCTATTGGCGACCCGATTTCGAGGTCGAGCAGAGGCGACCGCTAGGCGACTATGCCGACGAGCTGCGCGAGCTGTTCACCTCGGCGGTGCGGATGCGACTCGAGGCGGACGTGCCCTTGGGGGCGTTTCTTTCCGGCGGGATCGACTCCGCGCTTGTGGTCGGGTTGATGCAACAAGCGCTCGACCGGCCGGTGAAGACGTTTTCGATCGGCTTTCCCGTGCCCGAGTACGACGAGACCTCGGCGGCCCGCGAAACGGCCCTGCGACTGGGCACCGAGCACCAGGAGTTTCGCGTCGAGCCGCGCTGCGTCGACGTGCTGGAGAAACTGGTCTGGCACTACGACGAGCCGTTCGCCGATAGCTCGGCCATCCCGACCTACTACGTCTCGCAACTCACGCGGCAGCACGTCACCGTGGCACTGACCGGCGACGGGGGCGACGAGCTGTTTGCCGGGTACCTGCGCTATCGGGCGGTGCGCTTGGCTGCCCGCTTCGATCGCCTGCCCGGTTGGATGCGCACGGCGGCCGGCAATCGGTTTCTGCGCGCGTTGACTGGCGGCCGGCGACAACGGTCGGTGTTGCGCCGAGCCGGACGGTTTGCCGAAGCGCTGCGCTACAGCCCCCAGCGGCGCTATTTCGACTGGATGTCGATGTTCAACGAGGCGCGTCGGGCGGAACTTTACAGCGACGCATTCCTGGCCGAATTGCCGGACGCCGATCCGTTTGGGTTCCTGGCAAGCGCCTTCGCACGCACTCGACAGCGCGATCCGGTGACGCAGGCGAGTCTGGCCGATTTAGTGACCTATTTGCCGTGCGATCTGCTCACGAAAGTCGACGTGGCCTCGATGGCCAACAGCCTGGAGTGCCGGGCGCCGTTTCTGGATCATCGGGTCGTCGAGCTGGCCGCCAAGATGCCGATCGAGATGAAGTTTCAAAACGGCCGCGGCAAGCGGATTCTGCGCGAGGCATTTGCCGACCTGCTGCCTCCCAGCTTGACGCGCAGGCCGAAGATGGGCTTCGGCGTCCCGCTGGAACATTGGTTCCGGCACGAGCTGAAGGACTATGCGCGGCAAGTGCTGCTGGACGCTCGGGCACTTGAGCGGGGTTATTTCCGCCCCGAGGTGGTGCGGAGCATGCTGGACGAGCATCACAGCGGCGCCTTCGACCACTCTTATCGCTTGTGGGGTCTGCTGTTCTTCGAGCTGTGGCAGCGGCAATGGCTCGACAGCCGGCCCGCGACTGCGGCCGTGGCGGCATCGCACGGCGTGTAGCGCGGTGGGCGCGGCGAGCCACCAGCTTCTTGCGCGAAACGGCCCACTGCTCTTTAGCTGACATTGCCGAAGGGCTAAGATGCAGGGGCGACGGGTCCGGATTAGCCAGAACGAGTGGGGAGCGGCCGAATGGATAGCGTGTTGGCGGTGGTGTTGGCGGGGGGTAAGGGGGAGCGTTTGGAGCCCCTGACACGAGATCGGGCCAAGCCCGCCGTGCCTTTCGGCGGCGCCTACCGCATCATCGATTTCACGCTTTCCAACTGCCTTAACAGCGGGCTGCGGCGGATGCTGGTGCTCACGCAATACAAGGCGATGAGCCT
>JBBDYK010000097.1:0-6953 GCA_040901665.1 Pirellulales bacterium
GGTCCTCCGGCATCAAGGACAACGCGCTCGTTTTCATCAACTCGACGTCGGCGCGGGCGACGACCTCTTGCTTGCCGCCTTGCATCTTGAGCACGACGCGTTGCGGACTGCTTTCAGCCACCAGGCCCGTCAACACGCGTCCGTCAGCGGTGACGATCGTTTGCGCCAGGTAAGCGGCGCCGATTACCAGGCTGGGATCGAACACGTTGGAGAGCAACTGCTCGAACGAGTTGCGGCCATTGAGCGTGATGTCGGGTCCGATGTCTTCCCCCTCTCCGTGCAGCTTGTGACACTGGCCGCAAACGCGTTTGAACACGGCCTGGCCCGCCAGCGCGTCGCCCGGGGTATTGCGCAGGAAACCGCGCATGTGGGCGATCACCTCCTCTCGCTGCGGATTACGCTCGTCGCGCACCGAGCCCCATTGCGCCTTGACCTTCTCGGCCAGCCGCTGGTCCGCTTTGACCAGCAGTTGCCGCACCTGGTTGGCGTTCAGCACGGAGGAAGGCAATTGCTGTTTGCCGACGGCGTCGATCAGTTGTTCGGCCCAGGCGGTTCGCTCGCAGAGCAGTTCGACGGCCTTGGGGCGCAGTTCGGCTTCCAACATGGGATAGTGCGTCAGCATCAGTTGTCCCACCCAGTTCGCGTCGAGCCGACCAAGCGCATCGACCGCGGCGTGCCGCAACTCGACTGGGTGCGCCGGTGGGTTGGCGAACAGGGGCGTGACAAGGGCTTCCAGTGATTCGTCGCGCGCGGCGACCAGCGCGTGCAGAGCTTGTGCGCGACGCTCGGTCCTGCTGGATTCCGTAGCAAACATCGCGCGGACCACTTTAACCGCGCGTGGATCATTCCAAGTGGCTGCCAGCAGCGCGCTGGCGTCGTGTAGTTCTCGATCCTCGCCATGGGACGACAGCACCGTCGCCACGACCGCTTCCAGCCGGGGACGTAACGCGGCCAGTTGTTCGGCGGACACTTCGCGGTTCTGCAACCGTGTGGCCAGACTGTTCAGCGAGCGCGACAACGCGGCCGGATGCGCCTCCGGCCGGCGCGACACGTAATCCACCAGCGCCAACACCGACTTGGGATTGCTGCTGGCCAAGACGCGATCGATGGACTTTTCGAGGAGCCAGTCGGTCGCTGCGGCGCGTGTTGAATCGCTCGTTGCCACCAGGTCGAAGAACGGCTCGGCCTGCACTTCCAGCAGCGGATGCAGATTCTGCCAGACGATGTGCCGAATGAGCGGGTCGTCGCCGCTGGCGGCCAAAACGTCGACGAGCAGCGGAATCGGCTCGACCCCCTGCAACTTGCCGGCGGCCACCGCCACTTGCAGCCGCACCTCGGCCGCCGGATCGGTCGCCAATGCGATTACTTGTTGCTTGATCGTCTCGTCAATACCGGCGGCATTACCCGCGGCGCGCACGCCCCAAGCGCGAAAGCCGGGTTCTGCATTGGCCAATAGGGAACGATGAAACTCAAGCGACAGCGGACCGCCACCGATCAGGGCCCACAGGGCGTGCAGGCGCGTTTTGCGCGCAGTCGTGCCGTCAGTCGCCAGCGTCTCTAGCGCCTGCTTTGTTTCCGGATCGTTGCGCTCTGCCAGGATGCGCTGCGCGATATCGCGGAAATAGACGTTGGGGCTGTGCAACCGGGCAATGAGTTGCGAGTCGGCTTCCGCCGCCAGATCGAACTTCTCGGCACGGGGCGAATCCTGATAGCGAATACGATACAGCCTGCCCTTGAGACGATCGATGCCGTCGGGGTCGCGCCGAGCGTCTTGATAACAATGGTAACGATCGTACCAGTCCAAGACGTACAAGCAGCCGTCGGGCCCGGTTTTTTGCACGACGGGCATGAACCAGGCGTCATTGGCCGAGAGAAAATCCGGCGCGGCCGTGGCGAAGTAGCTGGCGCCGCGCCGCTCGAGCACGTCGACATTCAAGCAATTGCCGTGGATGTTGCCCATGTACAATCGGTCGCGAAACTCGGGCGGATATGCGTCGCTGTCGAAGTAATGAATGCCGCAATAGGCGGCTTTCTGGTGCTTGTGGTCGACAATCGAGCGCATCGGGTCGGTGAACGGTGGATAAGGACCGCCCTGACGAATGTAGTAGCCCGACTCCGCTAAATGCCAAAGGTGGTCGATCACGCAGGCGCTCACGAACGCGCTGCCCTCGGGATCCCATGCTACGCCCCAGGGATTGCTCGTTCCCTGGGCGAAGAGCTGAAACTCGCGCGTACGCGGATGAATGCGAAACAGGGCGCATGTGAACTCGTGTTTTTTATCCCCTTGCTCGACCGTGCTGGAGTTGAACACGCCGTTCAAGCCGTAGAGCCAACCGTCCGGACCCCAGGTGAGCGAGTTGGGCAATTCGTGCGTGTCGTCGCGGCCGAAGCCCGTGACCACGACTTCTTGCTTGTCGGCCCGCCCATCGCCATCGGTATCCTGCAGGAACAAGATGTCCGGAGCGTTGGCCACCCACACGCCGCCATGACCGACGGCAATGCCCGAGGGAATGTTGAACCCTTCGGCAAACACCGTGAACTTGTCGGCGCATCCGTCGCCGTCGGTGTCTTCCAGCACCTTGATGCGGTCGCGACCTGCTCCGGCGTCCAATCGTGGGTACTCGAGGCTTTCGGTGATCCACACCCGACCGCGCTCGTCAAAGGTCATGGCCACTGGATTGACGATTTCGGGTTCGCTGGCCACCAATTCTACGTGAAACCCTGGGGGCACGGTCATCTTGGCGATTGCTTCTTGCGGCGACAACGCCGGCCCGGGTGGTTTGTCCTGGGCATGCGGAATCACTTCGTCGGCGGCCGCTGCTGGCGTCAGCAAGCCAGCCTGCGGCGCGCTCATCCACGTCAACAAAACCAGCGAAAATAGGGCGATCCGTTGCATGGGCGACCGTGACAATGGGGGCCAAACTTCCCCAGCACAATGGGCTGGATGGCTGATTATGGGCAGCGGCGCGGCCACTCGCAACGGGGCGCGGGCTCGCGGTGGCCAGTCGCCGCGTGGCTTGACATGCCGCGCGGGTCGCAATGAGAATAAACGCTGGGTGAGGACTTCATTTCTTCCGGTTCACTTCGTGGCGCAGTCTGACATGTGGCAGATCTACTCCAAGCGGGTTTTGGCAGCGACGCTGTCGGTGACTGTCGGACTGGCATCATTGCCGGGCTGCGGTGGATCCGCGTACGAGTCGCTAACGAATCGACGGCTCGATCAGTTGCGCGCCAGCGCACCATTTCGCGTGCTCTGGGGTTCGAGCCAAATTGGAGAATCACCCGTTAAGATTCGCGTGCCCATGGCTTACAAGACGTCGTACACGCCCCTCAGCGGTCACCCGGACGACGGCGGGAGGATCAAGCCTGACCGTTTTCAGCCGCCGTTTATTGAATTGCCGGGCTTGCAGATGTGCTATGAGGAATTTGCGGGCGCCCCGGACGGGAGTCGGCTGCCGTTTTATTGCTACCTGGCGGTGATTCCCAATGGCAATGCCCAGACGCAGATGAAGCAATTGCAGGAAGAGCTCAAGGCCAAGTTTCCGGACACGCCCGACACCTGGAGCCACGTGGACGCCAAGACGCCGACGGACAAGGCCGTGCCTTGGACCATGATACGCGTCGAGGGAGAACAACCGTTCTATCCCAAGAACGAGAAGGAGCCCAAGGTCATGCCCGGAATCTTGGAACTGTGGGTTCACGACGCGGGCAGCAGCGTGGTTCTGATAGGCTGGCGCACGCCGACATCGATCGATGCCAAAGGGGCGGCCGCCGCAGGCCCTGGCACCAATCCGTTCGCGCAATTGACGACGCAGAACAATCCGGACTTTTCGACCATGCCCGCATTGTCCGCCGGCACGCTGCAAGTCGAACCACCGTCGGATGCGCCGCCGGCCGGCTGAAGCGTGGCGTATCGTGTTGGACCCGCGCTGCTTGAGTCCCATTAACTTGCCCGATTCGGAACGGACCGATAGACTTGTCCTCGGTGCCGCTGACCGCGTGGCGCACGCGCGCGGATACGAGAGTGGCCGTCCCGCCTGCGCTTCCATCCAATCCCAACGCCCCCCGCCAACCGACACGCTCGTCGAGGAGCCACTCTTATGATCCGTCGCTGGACCCTGGTGTTGCTCGGTCTTGCTGCTGTCGGCTGGTGCGAGCAAAGTTCGGCCGCCGATACACGCTCTCCAAGCCGTCAGGCGGTTGCTGCCGACTGGCCCGAATGGCGCGGTGCGCAGCGCGACGGTATCTCGGCCGACACGGGGCTGCTCGATGCCTGGCCGGCCGGTGGGCCAGAACTGGAGTGGAAGGCCAGCGGCCTGGGGCTCGGTTTTTCCAGTGTCTCGGTGGCCGGTGATCGCATCTTTACGATGGGTGATCATGATGGGGGCGAGTTTGTCATCGCCCTGAGCCGAGCCGATGGCAAGGAACTTTGGAGGACGCGCATCGGCGACGAGTGGGAGCCGGGTGGCTATGCCGGCCCGCGCTGCACGCCATCGGTCGATGGCGACCGAGTGTACGTGATTGGCCCGCATGGCGACCTGGCATGCCTGGCGACCGGCGACGGCAAGCTGGCGTGGACTCGCCAACTGCGCGATGAGTTGGGCGGCGCGGTGCCCAACTGGGGCTTTAGTGAATCGCCGCTGGTCGATGGCAACCGCGTCGTTTGCACGCCGGGGGGCGCCGCTGCCGGCATGGTGGCGCTTGACAAGAAGACCGGCAAGGAAATCTGGCGGTCGGCCTTTCCGCCGCTGGGCGAAAGTGGAAAGGATGAAGCCGCATACTCCTCGATCGTCGTCGGCAACGGCGCCGGCGTGCGGCAATATGTCCAACTGCACGGGCGCGGTGTCGTGGGCGTGGCTGCCAAGGACGGCAGATTTCTGTGGGGATACAATCGCGTGGCGAACGGCACCGCCAGCGTTCCCACGCCCGTCGTTGACGGGGACTATGTGTTTTGCTCGTCGGGTTACGGCACCGGCGCGGCGCTGCTGAAGCTGTCGCGCGAAGGCAATGGCGTCGAAGCGCACGAGGAATACTTCCTGAGTGGCAGGGAGTTCCAGAATCACCACGGCGGCATGATCAAGCTGGGCGACTATATTTATGCCGGCCATGGTCACAACGCGGGCGCGCCGACTTGCTTGGAGTGGAAGACCGGCAAGACCGTCTGGCGGCACAATCGCGGTCCGGGCACAGGTTCAGCCTGCGTGGCCTATGCCGACGGCGATTTGTACTTCCGCTTTCAAAACGGCGTGATGGCCCTGATCGGCGCCACCCCCAGCGGCTATGAAGAGAAAGGCAAATTCGAGATTCTGGGTGTCGAGCAGCCGAGTTGGTCACATCCCGTGATCGTCGGTGGCAAGTTGTACGTGCGCGAGCAGGCTGCACTGTATTGCTACGACGTCAAACGCTAACCGCCTGCTGAAGTGTTCGATGTGCCGCTACGCCAGTCCTGCCAGGCGAGCAATCGGCGCGATGAAGTCGGGCCAGGCGCCCCATAGGCCGGCGACAAGCAATCCGGCGAACGAAGTTACCAGTGCGATGTCCCACCAGATGCTGGGGCGCAGCCGCGGATCGGTGCGCGTATACCGGAAGTACAGTGCTCCCACGCCCAGCATCGGCAGCAACAGCGACTGCATCGCTCCGGCCAGGAGGATGGCTCGCACCGGGTTGATGCCCAAGGCGAACAACGTCAGGCAAGCGAACGGCATGCCGACGGAGAAGGCCACGACGGTTCGTACGTGCGACTTTTCGCTGTGACGATCGACCAGGCCGAACAGCTTGCAACAATCGGTCCACATGCGGGCGTTGCCGGCGGTGGCCACCAGAAACGTCGAGTACAACACCGCCACCGCGCCGATTAAGAATAGCCAGCGTGCATATTCGCCGAATACCGGCACGTACGCGCGTACCAGCGTGCTGATCATCCGCATGCCGTCCGGGTCGAGCCCTTCGTTGTAGAGCACTGCCACGCCCATCAAGAAGAAGGCCAATGTGGCGATGGTATAGACGATCATCGAGGCGAACGCGTCGTAGTGCATGACGCGCAGCCAACCGCGGGCGCGCTCGGCCCAGGCCGGGCTGTCGTTCCGTTTGCCGGTGAAGCGAGCGTAGCCCTTTTCCAGGCACCAGTAGGGATACGCAACCAACTCCGAAGCGCCTACGCCAATGATGCCGAACGCCGCCAGGGCCGTGGCCACGGGATTGATGCCCTCGCTGACATCGGGCAAATGAAACGAAAGCCCGTCGAGAAACGCCTGGCCGGTGATGTGCCACTGTTGCGTGGATTGTAATGCCGCCACGTTGCCCACCGTAATGAACGTGAACACGACCACCAGCACGATGGACATATTCTGCACGAGGCGGTAACGGCCCCGATACAACAGCGCGGCCGTGAGCAGCGTGGCTACCGCGGCCCAGATCTTGTCGTCCCAGGTGGCCGGATCGACGAGCACGCCGCCGCCGCGGACCTTGGCTGCCAGATCTCCGTGCGTGGGCTCGAGGGCCTGGAGCCGTTCGGCGAAGAGTTGTTGCCCGTGCAAGATCGTTTCCTGCCTCTGGGGCGAGAGCTTCGCCAGTTCGACACCGCCGTTGTTTTGCACGTCCTCGTCCCATCGCAAGTAACGTTCCATTTCCTTTTGCGAGGGACTTTCGACCGCGGCCAGATAGTCGCCGCGGATCGGCACGGCAATGGCCGCCGCCTGGCCCACGCCGCCGACAATGCCCCCCAGTTGGCCAACACCGATCACCATCATCGCCAGCCAGAACCAGACGATCCAATTCACACGCCAGCGAGGACCGGGCACCTGGTCGAGCGCTGCCAGCGTGGTTTCGCCGTGCGTGATGGTGTAGCGCCCCAGCTCGATTTGCACGAAGACCTTGATCACGCAGCCGATCACGATCAACCACAGCAGCGTGATTCCGGCCTGCGCCCCGGTCTTCGTGGTGGCGATCAGTTC
>JBBDYK010000098.1:0-6937 GCA_040901665.1 Pirellulales bacterium
CTAACCGCGATCTCGATCGGCGTAGGCGAACCAAAGCTCATGACTTCGTTCACGATGTCGGATGGCTCGAACGACACGCGCAGCTCGGGCATGGCCTTGCTCACGCGCGCGCGCAACGCTTCCTTGGCCGCTTCGACGTCGACGTCGCTTTCATCGGCCAGCTCGACGTAGAGAATCGCTTCCTCCGGTCCTCGCGACCATTGATACACGGCGTTGACCGGAAAGTTCGAGGGAATCATGCCCACGTAGCCCAACGTCAAGGCCACGTTCTGGTCGCCTACTTCCTGCTTGACCAGGTCGAGCACGTCGAGCGCATAGCGCTCGGTTCGCGCAATCTGCGTTCCGTCAGGCGCCCGAATTCTCAGGCGGAACTGCCCGGCGTCGACCACCGGGAAAATGTCCCGCCCCATCCGTGGTCCGCGCCAGCCCAGAACCACGAGCGCCAATACCGCGTAGCCCGCCACGACGAGCCACTTCACGCCGACCAATCTCGCCAGCATCCGCTCGTAGCGCCGGCGCATGCGGGCCAGCAGCGAAGTGTCTTCATGCGGATCGACGTGAAAATGGCGCAACAGCCAGACGCTCACCACCGGCACGAACGTGCTCGACAGGATATACGATCCGATCATGGCGAAGCCTACCGCCAGCGCCAGCGGCGTGAACAGCCGTTGAGCCGCGCCTTGCATGAAGAAGGCCGGAATGAACACGGCCAGGATGCACAGCATCGCCAGCAACCGCGGCACGGCCGTTTGCGCATTCCCCAACCGCACGGCCAGCGCGATGGAATCGGTTCGCGCCATCTGCGTGTGGATGTTCTCCACCTCGACCGTTGCCTCATCCACCAGAATGCCGATGGCCAGCGCCAACCCGCCCAGCGTCATCACGTTGATCGTCTCGCCCGTCAGCCACAACGCCACGATCGCGCAGCACAACGCCAACGGGATGTTCATCACCACAACCAGCGCGCTGCGCCAATCTCGCAGGAAGACCAGAACCGCGAGGCCCACCAGGATTGCACCCAGCGCACCCTCCAGCACCACTGCCGCGACTGCGCGCGTCACGTAAGGGGACTGATCGAACTCGAAGCTCACCTTGATGTCGTCCGGCAATAGCGCCTGCATTTCGGGCAGCGCTTTCTTGATGTTCGAGATCACGCTCATCGTCGAAGCATCGGCGCGCTTGGTCGCCAGAATATAAACGGCGCGGCGACCGTTGGCCAACGCATAGCCGGCCGGCGCATCGGCCGAGTCGTTCACGTAGCCCACGTCGCGAATATACACCGGATCCTTGCCCGTGCGGATCGGAATCGTCAGCAACTCGGCCGGATCCTTGACGACGCCGTTGACCGCGACGATCGGGTACTTATCGCCCACCAGCAAGTTGCCGGATGGGCTGATCGTGTTGCCCTGGGTGATGGCCGTCACGACTTCATCTGGCGACATGCCATAAGCTTGCAGCCGTTGCGGGTCGACGGTGACGACGATCGTCCGCGCGCTGCCGCCGAACGGCGGCGGCGCCGACACGCCCGGCAACGCCGCGAACATCGGCCGCACGCGGAACAGCGCAATGTCCTGAATCTCGTTGATCGTCCGCGCATCGCTCGATAGCACGAGGTAACCGACCGGCACGCTGCCGGTATCGAATCGCATCACAAATGGCGAGACGGTCCCCGGTGGCATGAAAGCTTGCGAACGATTGACGTAGTTGATCGTCTCGGCCATCGCCTGCGACATGTCGGTGCCCGGATGAAAGTAGACCTTCATCAAGGCCGTGCCTTGCACGTTACGCGACTCGACGTGATGGATGCCGCTGATGTAGAGAAAGTGGTACTCGTAGTAGTTGGTCAGAAATCCTTCCATCTGCGCCGGATCCATGCCCCCGTACGGCTGGCAGACGTAGATCACCGGCAGGTTCAAGCTCGGAAAGATGTCGACTTCCATCCCGCGGGGCAAGCCCTGGGGATACGGCAAACCGACTTGCTCGCAGGCCGCTGGGCCGACCGCGAGAAAGCTGCCGGCGACCAACGCCAGTACGAGCACCAGCATGGTCAGCGGACGCCGCAATGCCGCGGCAATGATGAATTGCATGTTCGAAACCGCTACCGAGCCATCGATCGAAACATCCGCCGCACGCTTAACTGCAATACTCGTTGTTCAAAGCGCCGCGTGCAATTCAGGCTTGCCAGGCCGTCGTTCAACCATGCAGCAGGATCGACCCTGGATACGACGCCGCAAGCCTTTCAGTTACAGCATGTTACAACCGATGCTCGCGGTCAATCCTGGCAGTGACCACGCTAAGCCGGCTCACCGAAAAGTCTGCCAGACCCGCAGATTCGTTGCATCCGGCACAGCGCTCGGTCCGATGCTGACACTATATATCGTGGCCGATGCCGTCGATCGTTTGCTAGCACATCGGCGTGGCTGGTGGTGTCCATCGTTAGGGGAAACCGAGTGATCAATCGGTCGTTCACGTTCCGCCCGTCCACCTGCGCGCTGCTTGCGCTGGTTGCTTTGGGCTGCGCGGCCAACGGCACGACGGCACTTTCGCAGCAACCGGCCTCGCATCCTCGTCCCAGTGAAATCGCACCGGCAGAGCAGGCTCACCGACTGCCGGCAATCGTGCGGCTGCCGCCGGTTCAGCACGCGCTGAACCCCTCGAGCGCGGTAAGGCAAGCGTCTGCTCAGGAACCGTCGTTGCGGCCGCACGACTCGTCGCGCCGCGAATCGCACCTACCCGTCGGAATCGTCCATCCGGTGAGCACGTCCGAGTCGCCCGAAAGCGTCACCACTCCCGACGCGACGCCGGCGGCCACGAATGTCTGCGACGTGACGATGGCCAACATCCTGGCGTCGGTCGCCGGTCGCAACCCGCAGGTGGGCTTTGCCACGCAGCGCTATGCCGAAGCCTATGCGCGGCTGATCGCGGCACGCGTTCTGTGGCTGCCGCAAATCAACGCGGGCGTCGGCTGGAATAACCATGCCGGACCGTTGCAGGCATCGGACGGCCTGGTGGCCGAAGTCAGTCGCAGTTCGCTAACCGCCGGCTTGGGCGTGCAGACCATTGGCGCCGGCTCGCCAGTCGTGCCGGGCTTGTTCGCCAACTTTCATTCGGCCGATGCCATCTTCCAGCCTAGGATCGCCAATCGCGCGGCCGCTGCGCGCGACGCCGCCGTGCGAACCACGATCAACGACCTGCTGCTGGCGACGGCCGAGGCCTATTTGGATCTGTTGCGCGCTCACCAGTTGCGCGCCATCGCGCTGGATATTCGCTTTCACGCCGAGCAATTGGCCAAAGCCACGGCCGATTTTGCCAGCGCGGGCGAAGGAAACGAAGCCGACGCGGACCGCGCCGCCACGGAACTGTCGATTCGTCAGAACGAGGTGGTGCGCGCCGAGGAAGAGATCCTGGTGGCCTCGGCCAAAGTCGTCGAATTGCTCAACGGCAATCCGTATGTCGTGCTGCGACCGCTGGAGCCGGCCATTGCTCCGGTGGAACTGGTGTCGCTGGACATGCCGATCGAAAGTCTGTTGCCCACCGGCCTGACGAATCGTCCCGAGCTGACCGAAGCGCGGCACCTGGTGGGAGAAGCCGTGCATCGCTATCGGCTGGAAAAAACCTCGCCCTGGCTACCCAACGTGTTGATGGGCACCAGCTACGCCGGCTTTGGCGGTGGGCCGGGCAGCCAGATCGACAACACGGCCGGACGCTTCGATCTGGACGCGATCGCCTATTGGCAGGTGCGCAGCCTGGGCGTGGGCGAATACGCGGCGCGGCGCGAAGCGCGCGCCCGCTACGACCAGACCCGTTTCCAACAAGTCCGGGTGATGAACGACGTGGCTCGCGAGATCGTGCAAGCCCACGCGCAAGCGCAGGCACGGCATCGACAGATCGCGATTTCGCAACAAGCGGTCCAGCGCGCGACGGCCTCGTTCGACCGAAACCTGCGTCGCGTGCACGATTTGCAAGGATTGCCCATTGAGACGTTGCAGTCCATTCAAGCCCTGGATCAAGCCCGCCGCGAGTACTTGCGTGCGCTGGTCGACTACAATACGGCCCAGTTTCGTTTACAGCGCGCGCTGGGCTGGCCGATCCGGCTTTACGAGGCGGCCTTGCCCGCCGATGGGAAACCGTTGCAAGCTCAATGATCGGCGCTGCGCAGCGCGAAGCGACAGACGCCGATCTGGACGGACGCTGTCCCTTGCCGCGCTCGTCGTGCCACGGCGCCTCCGGCCAGCATCAGGCCAGCGACAATCGCCAGCACGCGGAAAAGAGACTTCGCAGTAGAATGCGCGTCAATCGAGTCGCGGCACCAGGGTTGAATGCGTGCCCAGCAGGTAGTTTCTATAGCGCCCGCACGACCCAATGTCAACGCGCGACGCGGCGTCACACCGCCCGCAGGACAAGGCCGACCGCCGTAGCGGCCACCCAAAAAAATACGCCCGGCAGGAATCGAACCTGCAACCTGCGGATTAGAAGTCCGCTGCTCTATCCAGTTGAGCTACGGGCGCTTGTGTGTTTTTGGCCTGTTTTCGCGGTTTTGTGACCTATGGTTGTGTAGCCGGAATTCCGACTACACCCGGCACTACACCCGCGAGGCCCAAATGCCAAAAGCAGCTTCCAAAAGTTTAGCATCGTCGGACAAGCCCAGTAAGCCATACAAGGGCTTCCCACTCTTCGCCCACGCGACCGGCCAATGGGCCAAGAAAATCCGTGGAAAACTCTCGTACTTCGGCATCTGGGGCGATCCACAGGCAGCCTTAGATAAGTTTCTCGACCACAAGGACGAGTTGCTGGCGGGACGGAAAATTGTCAGCAAGGTGACAGTCAGGCAACTAGTTAATCAGTTCCTGACGAGCAAGAAGGCCCGTGTGGAATCTGGCGAACTTTCCAAGCGGACCTTTGACGATTACTACGTCACTTGCGAGCGCATTTTGGCGGTCTTCGGGAAGTCGCGCCCGGTCGAAACAATCGGGCCCCTTGATTTCGAACGGCTGCGGTCGAAGTTTGCCACGACCCACGGCCCCGTTCGGCTGGGCAAGGACATTACCTGTGTTCGCGTGGTCTTTAACTACGCTTATGAGTCCGACCTGATCGAGCATCCCGTCAAATACGGTGGCTGCTTCGACAAGCCGAGCAAAGCGGTCCTCCGTCGTAATCGCAAGCCACGAATGTTTACGGCACCGGAATTGCGAAAGGTACTTGCCGAGGCTGGCACCCAGTTAAAGGCGATGATCTACCTGGGTCTCAATTGCGGGTTTGGCAATTCGGATTGCGCCCGTCTCACCTGGGACGCGGTGGACTTGAAGGCAGGGTGGATCAACTTCCCTCGACCGAAGACAGGCATTGGCCGGCGCATTCCTCTATGGCCGGAGACCGTGAAACTGCTCAAGGCAGTAAATGTTGATCGGCCGACGCCAAAGACCGAGACGAACCTAGTGTTCGTCACGAAATACGGCAATTCATGGGAAGGACGAAAGCGACCCCCTAAAGACGCGGACGAAGAAAGGCGATCCCTCAACGAGCTTCTCGGCCTTCGAGACAATCCGATCAGCAAAGAAATGCGCAAGGTCCTGGACGCCGTGGGAATCCATCGCAAAGGCGTTGGATTCTATACGCTACGGCATGTATTCCAGACCATCGGTGAAAAAACCCGTGACAAGGATGCTGTACGCGCAATCATGGGTCACGTCGAAAATTCGATCGCGGCAAACTACAGCGAGGAGCCAGTTGAAGATGAACGGCTCATCGCCGTCGTCACCTATGTGCGAGCATGGCTCAAAAGAACTCGGTGACGTTCGGTGAACGCCCGCCTCTTGGCTTGGCCTCGGGCTTCGTCGGCTTACCTTTCGCCTTGAAGTCGGCAAGAGCTTCGGGGGTGACCCGGTACGATGGTCGAGCACCAGGCTTGTTGACGTTCGTTGCCACGAGTCGTCCGCTTCGAATCCAGTCATAGACTTTGTCGCGGGCGACTTGCAGGTCCTGAGCGACCTCTGGCACAGTCAATGTGGCGCAAGGGGCATCTTGGGAAGCCCCTTCGCCCGCTTCCGCTTCCCCAAGACAGGCCGCCAGAATCTTCCGGGCGTATTCCGGCGATATTGGTCCTTGACGAATCTGGCAGGCTTCAACTGCATTGGGTAGACCATCGCCGGCTGCCCGCCGCTGCGCTTCGTCGATGATTTGTCGCAACTCCTCAACATGCTGGAACGACGGCTCGGGATGACTGTCAATGTGATCCACGAACCGAAGTTGAGCCAAAAGCCAGCGGCTGAAATCGCTCATGTGTAAATGTAGCCTATGCGTAAGCAACAATCGTGATGTTGGTCGAATGCGGGGTATGTGAACCGAATTGGTGGAACAACCGTTACATCCACACCGGAGAAAGTCCCTGCTAGGTGCTCGGTGCTGGTGGCCACTAACTCGGCGACGCGCTTCGGGCGGACCCTTAAGGGCCACAGCCTTGACGCACGCGGCCGGCACGCGCGGTCGGGAAGACGAGAGGCTCCGTGAAGCTGTAGCGGTTGCGGCCGACTAATGCAATCATCATCGCATCTTGCGCATGCATATCTTTGCAAAGTCTACGCAACGACTTGAATTCGCGCAAATGCGGCAAATGGACTTTTTTACAAAACGATTTTGACGACTGAGTTGAAGAGACGAAGCAATCCAATGAAGCTGCACAATTCCCGAAACGTTCCGTGTGATTCCAATATGTCAAATGCCTCGTCCCAAACGACAACCGAAGAACAGGTGCTCGCTTCAGGGGAGACACGTGGACTGTGGAAGGTCGCGGGAGTCCCCCACACAGGCTGGACAAATATCGGCATTCATGACAACGGGGAGGACAACTTCACGACCTGCCGGATGTGTGGCACAGACATCCGCTACGTGCATACGATGCGGCATGATGACTACGTGGTAGACGTCGTAGCGGGTTTCG
>JBBDYK010000099.1:0-6935 GCA_040901665.1 Pirellulales bacterium
CCAAAGGCGCACATCTCGGCGGCCACTGCCACGCCGGCCAGGCGCGGCAATCGTTGCGTGCCACCGGCGCCGGGGATGATTCCCAGCTTGCACTCGGGCTGTCCGACCAAGGCGCCGGGCACGGCCACGCGATAGTGACAGGCCATGGCGGTTTCCAGTCCGCCGCCAAAGGCCGTGCCATGGATGGCGGCGACGATGGGCTTCTTGCAGTTTTCGACGACGTCGAGAATCGGGTTGATGCCGGGGCCGCGATCCTTGGCGCCGGAGGTCATCTTGCCGAATTCCTTGATATCGGCGCCGGCGATGAACGTGCGTCCGCCGCCGATCAACACGATGGCTTTCACGGCGTCGTCTTTTTCCGCGGCGGCGACGGATGCTTGGATGCCCTCGGGCACGCCGGGGCTCAAGGCGTTCACCGGCGGGTTGTTGATGGTGATGATGGCAATGTCACCGTCTTTGCGAAGAGAGACTAAGTCGCTCATGGTTGGCGTCCTCGAGTTCGTTGTTTGAGCGTGAGTTGGCGTGTTGGCGGTCTGTCGATTGTATGGAAAATTGGTTTGGCGTTTTAGCCCCCCGATCATCGACCGTGGGCTGATGGTCGCGCGGGCGCATTTCGCTTTAGTTTTTCAATGGCCGGCGTTCAATGAACTTGACGATGTGACTGGCGATTTCCTCGCCCTTGTCTTCTTGCAGGAAGTGGCCGCCGTCTTGAATCGTGATTTCTGGTTCGTCCTTGGCCGTAGGGATCAAGGCGCGGAAGAAGCGATCTCCGCCCGTGGTGACCGGATCCTTGTCGGAGAACATGACCAGCGCCGGCTTGCTCCAGGTTTTGAATACCTCGGCGGCCTTGCGCATCACGGGCAGGGCAGGGGACTCTTCGTCGATGGGCACCAGCAGCGGGAACTCGAGCGCGCCGGCTTTGTACGACTTGTCGGGAAACGGCGCCGCGTAAGCGGCCAGCACTTCGTCCGACAGCTCGCTGACGGTGGCGCCTTGCAGGATGCGAGCGACGTCCATGTCGTCGCTGCGCTGCGAAAAGGCGCGCCAGGCCATGAAACCGGGACTCAGCGGTTTGCCGTTGATGGGCAGTCCAGTGTTCATGATGACCAGCCGCGCGAAGCGATCGGGCATCTCGGCGGCGATGGGCAAGCCCAGCAGGCCGCCCCAGTCCTGACAGACCAGCGTGACGTTCTCCAGATCGAGCTTCTGGATGAACGAGGTGAGCGCATCGTGGTGCATGGCATAGGTGTAGTCCGCGCGCTCGGTCGGCTTGTCGGAGCGGCCGAAGCCGATCAGATCCGGCGCGATCACGCGGCCGTGCTTGGCGAGCGTGGGGATCATCTTGCGATACAAGAAGCACCAGGACGGCTCGCCGTGCAGCAGCAGAAACACCTCGTTCCCCCGGCCGACGTCGACGTAATGCATGCGCAGGTCGTGGTCGAGCGTGACGTAGTGGGGCTCGTAGGGAAAGTCGGGCAGATTGGCAAAGCGCTCGTCGGGCGTGCGGAGAGCTTTCATCGCGGTGACTCCTGCGGATTCTCTCGGCGCGGTTGCTCGATCGCCAAATCCCCGGCGGAGCCGGGGGCTGAACTTGCACGCGCCGTTGTTACAAGCACGCTTCGAACAATCCGGCGGCGCCTTGGCCGCCGCCGATGCACATGGTGACTACGCCGTAGCGAGCTTTGCGGCGGAGCATTTCGTTGGCGATGGTGCCGATCATCCGCGAGCCGGTCATGCCGAACGGATGGCCGATGGCGATCGAGCCGCCGTTGACGTTGAGCTTGGCCGGATCGATGCCCAGCTTGTCGCGGCAGTAGAGCACCTGCACGGCGAACGCCTCGTTCAGCTCCCACAGGTCGACGTCCTCCATCTTCAGTCCGGCCCGCTTGAGCAGCTTGGGGATGGCGAAGACGGGTCCGATTCCCATTTCGTCGGGCTCGCAGCCGGCGACCTGGAAGCCGCGGAAGACGAGCTTGGGCTTGATGCCGAGTTGCTCGGCGCGCTGGCGCGACATGACGACGCAGGCGCTGGCGCCGTCGGACATTTGCGAGGCGTTGCCGGCGGTGACGCTGCCTTTGCCGCTGTCGGGGTCGAAGTAGGGCTTCAGCTTGAGCAAGCCTTCGAGCGTGGTGTCGGCGCGGTTGCACTCGTCCTTGGTGACGGTGTGCTCCTCCTTGCCCACGATCTCGCCGGACTTTTTGTCGATGATGCCGCGGGTGACCTTCATGGGGGCGATCTCTTCATCGAGCAGTCCTTCGGCCTGGGCGCGGGCGATGCGCACCTGGCTGGAAACGGAGTACTCGTCTTGCGCTTCGCGGCTGATGTTGTAGCGCTTGGCGACGACTTCGGCCGTGTCGCCCATCACCATGTAGAGGCCCGGCATCTTTTCCTTCAGCACCGGATTGGGTTCGCTGCGGCGTCCGGAGATAGCCGTGATGCTTTCGACGCCGCCGGCCAGGATGGCGTCGACGCCTTGATTGATGATCTGATGCGCGGCCAGCACGACGGCTTGCAAGCCGGACGAGCAGAAGCGATTGATCGTGGCGCCGGCCACGCTGGTGGGCAGGCCGGCCTGCATGGCGGCGATGCGGGCAACGTTCCAGCCCTGGGTGCCTTCGGGATTGGCGCAGCCCAGGTAGCAGTCTTCGATTTCCTTGACGTCAAGCTGTGGAACTTTCTTGAGGACGTCGGTGATGCAATGGGCGGCCAGATCGTCGGGCCGCGTGAGGTTGAACGAGCCGCGAAAGCTCTTGGCCAGCGGCGTGCGCGAATGGGCTACGACAACGGCTTCTCTCATCGGTCAATACTCCCGGTATGGCGGCAACGGCTGCGACGCGGTGACCGGACGGGTCGCCCGCGGGTCGCGAAAAGGGCAGTGGAGAATGGAAACCGGACGGCGAGTGTTGCTCCCTACCGTCCGTTCGGTAGAATGTACACCGTCGCCCGCAGCCTGAAAAGAGACTGGCAGGGCGCGAGCGTGCGATTTTTGGTTTCGGCCATTTCGTCCCGCAGGGGGACGTTGGGGTCGCTTCGATGCTGCGCCGTCCGTCCACTGCCCAGGCAAGATTGAGGAGACGCTTCCCATGCTGAATCTGGCCCTCGTGCTCAGCGAAAATGCCGAGCGAATTCCCGAGCGGACCGCCGTGATTGCCGACGATCGCAAGCTCTCGTACGCCGAGGTGGAGACACTGACCAATCGCGTGGCCAGTTCGCTGGCGAAGTTGGGGCTGCACCAAGGGCAGAAGATGCTGCTGATGTTGCCCAACATTCCGGAGTTCGTGGTGGCCTACTTCGGCATTCTGAAAACCGGCGGCGTCGTGGTGCCGGTCAACATTCTGTACAAGCAGCGCGAGCTGGAGTTTCTGCTGGAAGACAGCGAGGCGATCGGTATCATCGCCTGCACGGAGTATCTGGCCGAAGCGCTTGAGGCGTTTCGCAACGTGGACACCTGCCGGCACTTGATCCTGGTGGACTTTCCGAGCAAGGCGCCGCACCTGGGCGAGGCAGGCGTGCACGCGTTCGACGACCTGGTGGCGCGAGGGAGCGAGACGTTCGAGACCGTGGCCACGTCGCCGGACGATACGGCCGTGATCGGTTACACCAGCGGCACCACGGGCAAGCCCAAGGGCGCCGAGCTTTCGCACTTCAACTTGTTCTATCAGTGCCGCATGTTGCCGCAATTGAGCGACGAAACGTGGCGCGAGGACGAAGTGCGGATGGCCGTGCTGCCGTTGTTTCACAGCTATGGCCAGTCGTGCGTGACGAACACCGTGCTGGCGATGGGGAGCACACTGACGTTGATGGTGCGGTTCGACGCGGCCAAGGCGATGGAGATGATCGAGCGCGACCGCGTGACGCATTTTGCCGCCGTGCCGACGATGTATTTGACCATGCTGCACCATCCGGAACGAAAGCAATACGATCTGAGCTCGCTGCGGATGTGCGCCACCGGTGGCGCGCCGATTCCGGTCGAGACGTTGCAGCAGTGGACCGACCAGTACGGGCAGCCGATTCGCGAAGGCTACGGGCTGACGGAGACCTCGCCCACGGCCACCTGGAGCCAAAGCCCGGTGACGCCGCGCGTGGGCTCGTGCGGCAAGGCGATCTGGGGCTGCCAGATCGGCATCTTCGACGACAACATGAATCGCCTGCCGACCGGCAAGGACGGCGAGATCGCCATTCGCGGCGTGAACGTGATGAAGGGCTATTACAAGCAGCCCGAGGCCACGGCCCAGGTGATGAAGAACGGCTGGTTCTTGACGGGCGACATCGGCCACTTGGACGAGGAGGGCTACTTATACATCGTCAGCCGCAAGAAGGACATGATTCTGCGGGGTGGCTTGAACATCTATCCGCGCGAGATCGAGGAATTGTTGTACGAGCACCCTGCGATCGCGGAGGCGGCCGTGTTCGGCGTGAAGCACGAAGAGCTGGGCGAGGAGGTGAAGGCCGTGGTGTATCTGAAGCCCGGGGCCACCGCCACCGCGGCCGAGATCCAAGCTTACTGCAAGGATCGGCTGGCGGCGTTCAAGTATCCGCGGACGGTGGAGATTCGCAAGGATCCATTGCCCAAGGGGCCCTCGGCCAAGATTCTCAAGCGCGAGTTGATCGCGGAACACGAGCGGGGACAATCGGCGACCGTGCATTCCTAGAGCCTTACCTTTCGCGGTCGATGCGCGTCGCCCGACGATCGAAACATGCAGGAGCAACCGACAATGGCGTTTCAAGAAATCATTTACGACGTGCGCGAGCGGGTGGCGACGCTGGCGCTGAACCGGCCCGACAAGTTGAACGCCTGGACCGCGACCATGGAGCAGGAAGTGCTCGAGGCGCTGACTTCGGCCGAGCGCGACGAGAATGTGCGCGTGATCGTCCTCACCGGCGCGGGACGGGGCTTTTGCGCCGGGGCCGACATGGGCAGCCTGAATAGCGTGGCCAGCGAGCAGGGAGGCTTTGCCGAGATCGAAAAACGGTTGCGTGCCAAGTTCGTCGGCCCACAGCGCGAGGGGGCGCCGGTCGACTTTCAGAAAACATATTCCTACCTGCTCGACATCAAGAAGCCGATCCTGGGTGCGATCAACGGGGCCGCGGCCGGCCTGGGCATGGTGATCGCGCTGTACTGCGACATTCGTTTCGCTTCGGACAAGGCCAAGTTCAGCACGGCATTTTCGCGGCGCGGGTTGATCGCCGAATACGGCATGAGCTGGATGCTGCCGCGGATCGTGGGCATCGCCAACGCGCTCGACCTGCTGTACTCGGCCCGCTTGGTCGAGGCCGACGAGGCGCTGCGAATGGGGCTGGTGAGCCGAGTGTTTCCGCAGGAGTCGTTCGAGAGCGACGTGCGCAAGTACGCCGTGGAACTGGCCAACGCCGTCTCGCCGCGCTCGATGCGGATCATCAAGCGGCAGGTGTACGAGGGCTTGTTGCAATCGTTGGGCGAGTCGATCGACGCAGCCAATGAGGAGATGCTGGGGGCGCTGGCCTGCGAGGATTTCAAAGAGGGGGTCGCTCATTTTCTCGAGAAGCGTGCCCCGGCCTTTACCGGAAAGTGAGCCAGCGCGTGAAAGTCAACAGTGCGGCGCCCGTCCATCACATCGGAATTCCCAACCCGATGTTCGAGGGCGAGTTGAACATGTATGTGATCGCCGGCGATCCGTTGACGCTGGTCGACACGGGCATCGGCACGCCCGAGGCCTTGGCGGCGCTGGAGCGCGGACTGGAGGCGCTGGGCCTGTCGATCGACGCGGTGCGACAGGTGGTGCTGACGCACAAGCACGCCGACCACATCGGGCTGGCCCGCGACGTGCGCGATCGCAGCGGAGCGACGGTCTATATTCACGAGGACGACTGGGAGGGCGTGGCCGAGCTCGACTCGCGGCACGACGACTTCGTGCCGCTGGTGCGGCGCCGTTTGGAACAGTTTCACACGCCGGCCGAAACGATCGAGAAGCTGGTGCAGTTTCTCGGGCACGGCAAGCGGTTCGCCAAGGAGACGCCGGCTGAACGGCTGCGCGACGGCGACGTGCTGGAGATCTCGGGCGAGAAGCTGGAAGTGATTCACACGCCCGGCCATACGCAAGGCTGCATTTGCTTGCGATATGGCAACTACCTGTTCAGCGGCGACACGGTGCTGCCGACCATCTCGCCCAACATCGGCGCCGGCGAGATGCGGCGCACGGGCATGGTGCAGCGGTTCCTGGACTCGCTGGACCGCGTGGCGGCGCTAGCGTCGCCGGACTTGATCGTGCTGCCGGGGCACGGGCCGCCGTTTACGAACCTGGCCGAGCGGGCGGCCGAATTGAAGGGGCATCATCTCGATCGCGAGCAGAAGATCCTCGACGTGCTCCGCGCCGGTGGTCCGCAAACGGTGTACGAGATATCGCGCACCATTTGGGCGAAGCTGCCCGGCTATCATCTGGCGCTGGCGACCAATGAGGTGAACTCGCACCTGGAAAAGTCCGTCGCCGATGGCGCGGTGCGCGAAGAGGGCGGACGGTTCGCCGTGGTGTAACAGTCTGTTGAAGAATTCAACAGACTGTTACATCGCACGGATGCGATGACAGAATAGCGACGTAAGTCGTTGTTCTGCGAGCCGTGCGGAGCTTTGCTCCGCACTTGGCGAGGTTGAAAAATGCCACGAAGGCATTTTTCAACAGGCTGGCTAAGCGCGCTTGGAGTATGGCCCAAGCACCTCCGGCCTGTTCCCTATTCCACCGAAGGCGGCGGCGGCAGCACGGCGGGCGTGATCGGGCCGGGAGGCGTGGTGTTGGGCGCCGGCGGATAGTCGTTGAAGCCATCGGGACAGGGATCGTTCCAGCCGATGTAGTCCTGCCAGCGTCGGTATGGCGACGAGCAGCAGCCAACGACGTTGGCCACTAGTAAGCTCACGATCATGAATCGCAGACTACGGCGCATGGCAGCGTTGCTCTGGGGCG
>JBBDYK010000100.1:0-6928 GCA_040901665.1 Pirellulales bacterium
GGACTGCGCAATCGCCCCCCCAAATGCATCTCGTTCCTAGGTAGGTCGCCCGACCATGGCGCTCGTCGTCCTGCGATTCGTGTTCGTCATGGTCGCCGTCGGCTTGGGCTTCCAGATCGTCAACTCCGGCCAGCTTGAGGGCGAAAACGCCGCGTTGCCCTGGTTGGCGTTCGGCGGCGTCGTGGCGCTGGCACTGGTGGTGATCGTCACCGATGCCCTCATGCGGCGCAAGCGGATCGACACCGTCTCGGCCGTGTACCTCGGTCTCATCGTCGGTTTGTTCCTCACGTACGTCTTGCGGCTGGCTTTCAGCTCGGTAATGCCCAGCAACACGGCCACCGGCGATTGGCTGTCGCTGGTGCTGGGCATGGTCGTGTGTTATCTGTGCATCAGCCTGTTGCTGCAAACCAAGGATGACTTTCGTTTCATCATTCCCTACGTCGAGTTCGTCAAGGAAATCAAAGGGCTCAAGCCGTACGTGCTGGACACCAGCGTGATCATCGATGGGCGGATCGCCGACGTCGTGGAGACCAAAATCCTCGACAACCAACTGATCATGCCCCGCTTCGTCATCGCCGAACTGCAAGCCGTGGCCGACAGCGCCGATCGTCTGCGACGCAGTCGCGGACGGCGCGGTCTCGACATTCTCAATCGGCTGAGCAACAACCCCGACGTCGATTTCAAGATCTACGACCGCGAGCTGCCCGAGTTTGCCGGACAACCCGTCGATCTCAAGCTGGTGCTGTTGGCCAAGTACTTGGAGGGCAAGGTCGTCACCAACGACTACAATCTCAACAAGGTCGCGCGGTTGCACGGCGTGGGCGTGATCAACCTGAACGACCTGGCCAATGCGCTCAAGCCGGTGGTGCTGCCGGGCGAGAACCTGGAAGTGCGCATCGTCAAAGTCGGCGAAGAGCCCGGCCAGGGCGTGGGCTATCTGGACGATGGCACGATGATCGTCGTGGAAGGCGGCCGCGAGCATCTCAACAAAACCGTCAAGATCGCCGTCACCAGCGTTCTGCAAACCAGCGCCGGCCGTATGATCTTCGGTCGCTACGAGCAGATGTCCACGGTCAAAGCGTCGTAGGGCATTTCGCTCCGTTGGCCGTGTAGCTCTGGGTTCCGGCGGCCCTAACTCCTCAAGCGCGATCGGCGGCCAGCGATGCGGCACGCGCCGAGCACGCAGGCAGCCATGCTGGCGATGAAGAGGCTCGCCGGCTCGGGAACTTCGACGGTGGTCACGCGCAGGAAGCGCACCGAATTGTCGCCCGTGAATCCGAACGCAAACTCGTATTCGTCCGGTCCGTGACTCAGGCTGGTCAACGCGCCGCCGATGGTTACCAGTCCGGCGCCAGCCTGGTTGATCCACGCCAATCCGGCGGCCGACAACGCGAAGGCAACCTGCGTCTGTTCGTCGGCCTCCGAAACCGAGGTGCTACCCAGCGGCGTGCCGGCGCCCAGGTCGACAAAGATGGCCTGGCCGGTGGCATCGCCCGCACTGTACGACTGCTGCAATTGGGCGATGGGCGTCGTCACGTCAAACAGCGTATAGGTTTCGCTCGCGTCGGGGCTCAAGTACCCGCCCAAGGGCATTTCCAGGAACAGCTCGGCGGCGATCACGTCGTGATTGGCCGGTATCGCGGCCAGATCGAAAATGAAGTAATTGTGGTGCGTGCCGGAAGAGGCGATGGTGCCCGCCAGATAGTTCGTGTCGAACGGATGGTTGTGTTGGCCGGTGGAGACAAACTTGCTGGCCGTGCTGGCGGATATGTCGAGCAAATCGGCGCGAGCCAACGCGCTATGAGCTCCTGCCACGAGAAGGAAGACAACCGCGATTCGATTTCGAACCATTTCGCTTACTCCCGTGAGATGCAATGCAGGTGCGCCGCCTCGACGCACAGGCATCGATGAATCGTGTAGCTCATGGTAACGAGGCGCGCCGCTCGTTTCAAAGCAGAAAACGGAACAATTGCGGCGATATGCCAGTTGCGAGCCATGCTTTGCGCTGTCGCGCACCGGCGGGCTACATCCGATCGACCACGCCGATGCCCAATACCTGCAAGCCCTGGCGAATGGTGCGCGCCGTCAGATCGCACAGCAGCAAGCGACTGGCCCGGGTTGTCTCGTCGGGCGCTTTGAGCACCTGGCATTGCTCGAAGAAGCTGGAATAGCGATTGGCCAGCTCGAACAGGTAGGCCGTCAACAAATTGGGGCGATATTCGGCGACCGTGTCGGCCAGCGTTTCAGAGAATTGAAGCAGTCCCAAGGCCAAACCACGCTCGGCCGGATGATCGAGCAGGATCGCCGCGCCACTAGCTCGCAGCGCCGCGACGTCGACGTCTCCCTTGGCAAAGATCGACAGCACGCGAGCATAGGCGTACTGCATGTAGGTGGCCGTGTTGCCGTTCATGGCCAGCATGCGATCGTAGCTGAAGGTGTAGTCGCTGGTGCGATTGACGGCCAGATCGGCGTACTTGAGCGCGCCGATGCCGACGGCCTCGGCGATGTGGCGCCGTCGTTCGTCGGAGATTTCCGCTCCAGCGGGCTTGGCGTCGTCGTTTTCGCTGACGATGCGATAAGCCCTGGCGACCGCTTCGTCGAGCAATCCCCACAGGCCCACCGTGTCGCCGGAGCGGGTTTTGAACGGCCGGCCATCCTCGCCCAACACCGTGCCGAAGCTGATGTGCTGTAACTCAATCTGGTCGTACCCCCAGCGCCGCGCCGTGGCGAAAAGCTGCTGGAAGTGCAGCCCCTGACGATGATCGACCACATACAGCAGCGCGTCGGGCGACCATTCCTGCACGCGATATTGGATCGTGGCCAGGTCGGTGGTGCCATAGAGATACGCGCCGTCCTGCTTGCGAATCACCAGCGGGGCGTCGTGACCATCATTGAAAACGCAAATCGCGCCTTCGCTCTCGCGGGCAATGCCGCGTGTCAGCAGGTCGTCGACGACCGTGCCCAGGCGATCGTGGTAAAAGCTCTCACCATAGGTGACGTCGAACGTGACGCCGAGCCGTTCGTAGACGCGCTCGATGTCTGCCAGGCAGGGCGGCAGGAACTCGCGCCATAGTTGCAGATTCTCGGGATCGCCTTGGTGCAAGCGGGCCGTTTCCGACAGCACGTCGCGGCCGATGTGCGGATGCGCCTGGACCAACCTGGAGAGCGTCGCGTCGGCGTCCAGCTCTGCGAGTCGGGCTTCGAGCTGTGCTACTGCGTCACGCGATTCCTTGACGTAGCTCTCCGCGCGTCGCAACGCCTTGGCAGCGGTTTTCGCGGCGGACTTGTCTGATGGTGGCGCGGCCGAGGATAGGGTGGCCAGTTCTGCTTCGGCCCGCGCGAGCTGTTCGCGCCGCTCGGGCAGGGCGGCGCGGCCTTCGTGATAGTCAACCAGTCGATTGACCAGCCGATACAGCCGGCTTAGCTCTTCGACCGGCCGGGCTTCGTACGCCGCGCGATCCAGGAAGTGCTTGTAGCCGAAGATGATCATGCCGAACTGCGTGCCCCAGTCGCCGATGTGGTTGTCGCCAATCACGCGATGGCCCAGGAAGCGCAGCGTGCGGGCCAGCGAGTCGCCGATGACGGTCGAGCGAATGTGGCCCACGTGCATTGGCTTGGCCACGTTGGGCGCAGAGTAGTCGACGACATAGGTGCGCGGTTTGTCGGCCGGCGTCACGCCCAGCCGTTCGTCGGCTACTGCACGTTGCAGGCTGGCGATGAGCCATTCGGTTTTGAGACGCAGGTTGATGAATCCCGGCCCGGCGATCTCGGGCGGTTCGCACAGATCGTCGCATTGCAGTCGCGCGACGACTTCGGCGGCCACGTCTCGGGGCGGCCGGCCCAGCCGCTTGCCCAGCGGCATCGCGAAGTTGGCCTGATAGTCGCCGAACTTCGGATCCTGGCTGGGGCGGACCAGCGCGGCCATTTCGCGCGGATCGTCGATCAGCCCGGCAAGCGCCGCGGCGAAACGGAATTGCAGTTCGGCGAGGATGTTCATATCGAGAATCGCACAAAGGCCACCGGCACGACACGAAGTTTGCCAGGGGGCGCGAGAAGGTTGCAACCCCAAACCGCGGACGGCCCCAGCCCGCCGAGTTCTTCGACGGGACGTTAACGCGGCAAGTTGCCGGGCTGCGCGGCGCCGGCCGCATTGGCGGGAGCTTGGGCCGGTTCGAACGGCACGCGTTTGGCGCCTGCCCAAAGATGTTCGATGCCGTAGTAGGCGCGGGTTTCGTCGTCGAACATGTGGATCACGACGTCGCCGTAGTCCAGCAGGATCCAGCGGCTCTCGGCATAACCTTCGATGCCCAGCCGCTGATCGTGGAAATCGCGCTGCATGACGTCGTCGATCTCTTCGCTGATGGCGTGCAGTTGGCGGCGGCTGGCGCCGGTGACGACGACAAAATAGTCGAAGACGGGCGTGAGCTCGCGCAGATCGAGAATCTGGATGTCCCGACCTCGGTTCAGGTCGGCCACTCGGGCGGCGGCCAGGGCCCGCTCGAGGCTGCGGTTTTCGTTGCGGCTCAGATGGGCAGCAGAGGTTGCGATCGCCAAAAGCTTCCTTCCTGAAGAATGTTGCGTGGCAGTGACCAGAATGACCGCTAGGGCCTACCTCGATACATTCTACTCAAGTGCTGCCGCGAAGCGAAGGGTTGCTCGATTCTGGTCACGGCCTGCACTCCCGGCGCCGTACGCGTCTGCGGACCCTTGTGCGGCGAATTGGGGCGGGTATCGTGGTCATCACGGGCAATTCCTGTACGGATAGAGTGCTCGGCGGATGCTCAAGGTTCACGGTTTTTTGGGAGGTGGGTCATGGCCGATTGGGTGGAAGAGGGCAAGAAGGCCCCCGACTTCACGCTGGCAGCCGACGACGGCACGAAAGTAAAGTTGTCGGACCTCAAAGGGCGGCCCGTGGTGCTGTACTTCTATCCGCGCGACAATACTCCGGGCTGCACCCGCGAGGCCTGCGCCTTTCGCGATCGCAAGCCGGCGCTCGCGAAGCTGGGCGCAGTGGTGCTGGGCATCAGCCCTGACAGTGTGGCCAGCCACGAGAAGTTCCGCGACCAGCACAAATTGACCTTCCGGCTACTGGCCGACACGGACCACAAGGTGGCCGAGAAATACGGCGCGTGGCGCGAGAAGACGCTGTACGGCAAGAAGTCGCTGGGCATCCAGCGCTCGACCTGGTTGATCGACGCCGAGGGCAAGGTCGCCCGCATGTGGAAGAAAGTGAACGTCGACGGCCACGACGAGCAGGTGCTGGCGGCGCTCGAGAAGCTCGGTTAGGACTTCTCGCCGTCTAGAATTTTCACAGCGCCGTTGTTTTGCACTTCGATGGTCTTGCCTTCATTGAGTAGGGTTTTGAGATACTTGATGGTGTCCTTGGTGACGCGGAATTTCGGCGGCCCACCGATCAGTCCGGACTTGGCGCGCACGGACTCGAACTTCAGTTCGGTCAAAGCGCCAGACACGAGCGCCGCGTCTTGGGAAATCCAATAGGCGGCGCCCATCGTGCTCAACGCGGCCGCGACGACGAGCAGACTCAAAACACGCTTCATGGCTTGCTCTCCAGGGGAAATGGGACGTGCAAGCGTAGCACACGGAAAACAAGACAGCGATCGATCTGCGCAACCGCGGCCGCTGCGAGGGTTTCGCGGTCGATCGCTGGCGGCCTTATGTCGCCGGCGGGTCTCACAGCCAAAGCTCCAGGCGGCCGCCGAGCATGTCGGGCAGCGCGCGTTCGATCGTGCTGCGAATTCGCTTGCCGGTGTAGCGCGTGCTGAAGTGCGAGGCGATGACGAGCTCGTTCTTGAAGCGCTCGCGGCGCTCGACGACGTCGTCCAGGTGGATGTGGCCGAACTTGTGGATCTTGTCCTTGCGGTGCGACGGCGCCACGAACGTCAGCTCCATCACCAACACGTCGGCCTCGTACATCGCCGGGCAGTTGTCCAAGCCGGCCGGAGCGCTGTCGCCCAGATAGGCAAAACGCGGCGAGCGGCGCTCCTCGGTCACTTCGGTGCCGGCCAGTCTGAGATCGCGAATTTGCGGGCCGGTGAGCGAAAGATATTCGGGCTTGAGCTTGTTGCGCCGCTCCCAGACAACGAAGCCCAGCGAGGGGACGGTGTGGGCGGTTTGCGAGACGGTCACCACGTGGTCGCGGGACAGCTCGACCTCGCTGCCCGGTTCGATCGGGCGCAGCTCGCAGGGCATCCGCCCGCGGTCGAGCCGGGTGAACAGCTTGAGAATCTTTTCGACCGGATCGATCGTGGCGGCCGGCATGTAGATGACCGGCGGTTCCATCTTCATCATCCGCCGCCTGGCGACATAGACGGGCAGGGCGGCGATGTGGTCGAGATGAGCGTGTGAGATGAACCAGGTATTGGTGCCCATGAACGACCACGGCTGCCCTCCCAGGTCGAAGCCGATCTTCAACTCCGGCACCCGCCAATAGGTTTGCACGGCCGCGCGCGAGTAGCCCTCGATCGTCAGATCCTTGTGGACCAGCGTTTTGACGGGCATGTTGTGGATCATGGCGTGCAGTTCCCAGCTCGACGAATCTCTCAGTTTAGGGCCGCAGCACGCGGGACGAAAGGGGGAGTCGAGCAAGCCGTGTTGTCCACCATTAGAAATGTCCCCATGGAAGCCACCATTAGAAATGACCCCTTGGTGAAGGTGTTTAGGTATTTAAAAGAACGTTGGAGCCGGCCGCGGAGGGCGCGATTGAAAGAGGGGCTTGTGACGCTTCCTTCATTGGCGAAATCCGTGAAAACTGCGGATGGTTTTCGTGGGTTTTGGTTGGATTGAAAAGTGGTTGGTGGAGCTCCCTCGCTCGCGCTTCGGGCTAGTGTTTGCAAAAAAGAGCACCGCTGTGTCGGGTGGCACTCAACGCCGTCCACTGGGGTTGGCGTTTTTGCGTGCTAACGGATTG
>JBBDYK010000101.1:0-6925 GCA_040901665.1 Pirellulales bacterium
CGACCAGTGCCGAGCCGGCGGCGACTTCGACCTCCGATAACTGCAGCCCTACCTGCTGCAAGTCCTCGTTCAGCGCTTGGGCGCCGGACGACTCGATGAGCATGTCTTCGGCCGACGGCCGCACGATGTAGTGGGCGATCTTCGACGCTCCGATCACCGCCGGCAACACCACGCGGTTGGCGCCGGCGCGATACAGCTTCTTTTCCGTAGCCGGCGTTTCGGCCCGCGCGATGATCTGGATCGAAGCGTTCAGCTCGCGCGCGGTCAGCGCCACGAACACGTTGGCCGTATCGGAAGGCAACACCGTGGCCAATACGCCGGCCCGCGCGACGCCCGCGGTCAGCAGTGTTTCCTCTTCGCTGGCGCTACCGAGCAGCGTGAGATAGCCGGCGGCCTGGGCGCGTTCCACCCTCTCGCTGTCGGCGTCCACGACCACGAACGGATGCCGGGCCGCGGCCAATTCGAGCGCCAACACCTGGCCCACCCGGCCAAAGCCGCACAGGATGGCATGATCGGTCAACAAGTCGATGCCTTTGGACATGCGTCGGTTCCCCAGTACTCGGTTGATCTGCCCCTCGGCCAGCATTTGCACGAACCCGCCCACGACGTAGATGGCCGACGAGCAGCCGGCAATGATCAGACCAATGGTGAACAGCTTTAGCTCGGTGGAGTCCAGCGGCCTGGTTTCGCCATAGCCCACGCCAAACACGGTGATGACCACCATGAACACCGCATCGAGCAGATCCCAGCCGGCCAATGCATAGCCGGCGACGGCCACCAGGCAGGTCACGGTAAAGAAAACCGTCCCCAAAATAATCCGGCGGACGGAAGTGTTCATGGCTCGGCGACGGCGGCGACGATAGGCCCCACCTCAGCCGGGCGGGCTCTCCGGCGACCACAAATGCAAATCGCGGACCGAGTCGTGCGGCGCAATGGCGCGCTTGCGAAAATGGCCTATCCGCAAAGGATTACGCCTAGTCCGCGGTCGTGACCCAGCACGTGGGCCAAGTCTGCTGCCCAGAGGTTGCGCAGGATATGCACTGTCCTGCGCATGGACGGCTATGGCCCCGCAGCCGCCGGCGCAGCACGCTTGTGGTCCAGCAACCAGGTGTAGAGCTGGGGGTTGCTGTACGTTTCGGTCCACGAATCGTGCAGGGCATCGGGATAGACGGTGAACTTCACCTCCTTGTTCACGCGCTTCAGCGCCTCGACCATGTCTTCGGATCGCTTCAGCGGCACCACCGGATCCTTGGCGCCATGGAAAACCCAGGTGGGCATTTGCCCTAGCGCCCGCGTCGCCAGCACTTCGCCGCCGCCGCAGATCGGCACGATCGCGGCAAACCGATCCGGCTTGTAAGCCGCCAGCATCCAGGTGCCAAAACCGCCCATGCTCAATCCCGTCAGATACAGACGCTCCTCGTCCACCTTATGCTTCGCCACGATCTCGTCTACTAGCGCCGTCAACTCCAACGGCTTGGTGGTCCACCATTGGCCATTGGGGCACTGCGGGCTGACGACGATGAACGGAAAGCTTTTGCCCTCCTCGATCAGCTTCGGCGGGCCGTGCTTCTTCACCAACTCCAGGTCGTCGCCCCGTTCGCCGGCTCCGTGCAAGAAGATCAAAACCGGCCACTTGTCCTGCTGGTCGTAGCCCTCGGGCAAGTACAGCAGGTAGTCCAGCTTGACGGGAACCTGCGTGTCGAGCTTTGTGGATTGCTGCTTGGGCTCGGCTGCGCGAGCCACTGCCGCTGTGAGGAAAGCAGCCGCAAGAGTCGTTAGAATCATGATCGCGTTGCGCATGGTGGTGTCTCGCTTCGATCGGTAGAAATTGGCTGGTTCGCTTCCGCAAAAGTTCCTCCGATCATACCGTCTCAGCAGCGCGAATTCGACAGTCGCCCGGCAAAAAAGGAAACGCCATGAGACTGGAAGGCAAATCGGCGATCGTGGTCGGCGCCGGGGAAAAGGCCGGCGCGGGTCTGGGCAATGGCCGGGCTACCGCCATCCTCTTCGCGCGTCACGGGGCGCGGGTGCTGCTGGTCGATCGCGACGGGGCTAGTGCTCGCGAAACGCTAGCCGCGATCGAAGCCGAGGGAGGTCGTGGCAGCGTCTATGAGGCCGATGTGACACGCGATGACGATTGTCGGGCCATGGTCGAAGCTGCCTTGAAGGAACTAGGCCGCATTGACATCCTGCACAACAACGTGGGCATCGCCGCCGGCGACGGCGATCTCTTGGACTTGCGCGAAGACGCTTGGGATGAGATCTTGCGCGTGAATTTGAAGAGCGCGCTGTTGGCCTGCAAGCACGTCGTGCCTGTGATGCGCCAGCAGCAGTCCGGCTCGATCATCAATATCTCGTCGCTGGCCGCCACGGCGGCTGCCACGGAACTGACGGCCTACAAAGTCTCGAAGGCAGGGCTCAACGCGCTCACCCAGGCACTGGCCATCGCCAACGCCCCGTTCGGCGTCCGCGTGAACGCCATTGCGCCAGGGCTCATCGAGACGCCAATGGCCATCGAGGGCATCGCGCGCCAGCGCGGCATTGCCAAGGAAGATTTGATTCGCCAGCGCAACGCGCGCGTGCCCTTGCGCGGCAAGATGGGCACGGCCTGGGACGTCGCTCACGCGGCGTTGTTTCTGGCTTCGGACGAGGCCAACTTCATCACCGGAATCGTATTGCCGGTCGACGGCGGTCAAGGCGCCAGGATCGGCTGAGTGCGACAACCGAGCGAGCTATATCGCCTGTTGAAAAATGCCGTCGTGGCACTTTTCAACCTCGCCAAGTGCTGAACAAAGCTCCGCACGGCTCGCTGTATCGCCCCGCTTCGACGCGTGCGTCGAGAACCGTCATCGACTACAACAAATGCTCCCAAGTGCAGGCCGAGGCGTCGCAACGGGCGTCGGTTTCGCAACCCTTAGCACCAGCGAGGTAAAGCCGTGTCCCAGCCAAGCTCCCAACCTTCGAAGTCAACGCGCGACCAATGGCCGCGACTCGATCAACCGCGGATCGCACCGGTCGAGAAAGAATCGTGGAGCGCGGCCCAAAAGGCGCTGCTCGAACCCATTGCCGAGCGAGGGCGACTGTACAACGTCCACAAGACGCTCGCCAACCACCCACGGCTGTTGGGCGACTGGCTCTCGTTCGCGACCTATGTGCTGCGAGACAACTCGCTGGGGGTGCGCGATCGCGAGATTCTCATCCTGCGCATCGGCTACCTGTGTCGGGCGGAATACGAGTTGGCGCAGCACGCGCGCATCGGCAAAAGGGCCGGGCTGACCGACGACGATCTGCGGCGCATTGCCGAGGGGCCCGCCGCGGCCGGCCTCAGCGAGCACGAGCGGTTGCTGCTGCAAGCCGTAGACGAGCTGCGCGCCAACGCCTTCATCGGCGACGCCACGTGGAACGCGTTGGCCAAGACCTATAACACCCAGCAAATGATGGACCTGGTGTTTACCGTCGGCGAGTACACCATGGTGTCGATGGCGCTCAACAGCTTCGGCGTGCCGTTCGACGACGACCTGGAGCCGTATCCAGAGTAGCCACAACGGTCACTTCGGCAGGTCCCACAGCGTCAGGCCCGCCAGCGGCCGAGTTGCCGCTGGCAATACCTGGCTGGCCAGCCAGCCGACCACCACGCACGTGACAATGCCGATGCCGGCGTAGAGGAAGAAGTGGATGTCGGCGTGCCGCTCGACGAAGTACAGCACGACGGCGCTGGCGATCGCACCCACCATCGCGCCCGGGCCGTTGGCCCGGCGGGTAAAAATGCCCAAGGCGAACAAGCCGGCCAGACCGCTGGCCGCCAATCCGACCAGGCTGTTGTAGGCGTCCCACAAAGAGCGCTGTTGCAACTCGGCCAGCCCCAGCGCCGCCAGTGTGGCGAAGGCGCCGACGAGCACCGTCAGCAAGCGCGCCAGGCGCAATCGCGCCCGCTCATCGGCCCGTCCGCCCAGGCGGTCGTAGAAATCGGTCACCAGCGCCGTGGTCACGCTGTTGAGGCTGCTGGAGACCGTCGATTGTGCCGCCGCGAAGATCCCGGCAATCACGACGCCGGCAATGCCTACCGGCAGGTTTTGCACGATGAACGCGGGAAAGATCGCATCGGTCGTCAACGTAGGATCCAGCTTCTCGGGCGCGGATCGATAGAACACGAACAGCGCGGTGCCGATGGCGAAGAACAAGGCGGTGGAGGGGATCGCCAAAAGCGCATTGGTCCAAATGGCGCGCGCCGCCTTGCCCTGGTCCGAGGTCGTCATATACCGCTGGACGACCGTCTGATCGCTGGTGTAGGGCACCAGCACGACAAACAGGTTGCCCAGGAGAATTACCCAGAACGCGTTGGCGGCGGTGGAGGGATCGATGGTCCAGTTGGCCAGGTGCAACTTGCCGCTCCCGGCGGCCGTCGACCACACGGCGCTCCAGCCGCCGTCGACGTGCGCCACGACGTAGAGCAGGCTGACCAGCGCCGCTCCCAGCAGCACGAAACACTGGACCACGTCGGTCCAGATCACGGCCTCGATGCCACCCATCGTCGTGTAGAGCACGCACAGAGCGCCCATCAGCACGATGCACGTGCGCACGTCCAGATCGCTCACCGTGGCCACGGCCAGCGACGGCAACAGCAGCACGATCGCCTGCCGTCCCATCTGAAAAACAATGAACGACGCGCTGCCATACAGCCGCGCAGCCAGATTGAACCGCTTCTCCAGGTACTCGTAGGCACTCGTCACGTCAAGCTGACGGAAGAACGGCAAGTAGAACCGAATGATCACGGGCGCCAGCAGCAGAATCGGTACGTTGGCCCAAAAGTACGTCCAGTCCGTGGCATAGGACTTGGCGGGCACGGCCATGAACGTCAGCGAGCTGAGCATCGTGGCGTAGATGCTCATGCCCGCGGCCCACCAGGGAATCCGTCCGCCGGCTTTGAAATAGTCGTCGGTGGTCTTGTTGTGGCGGGATGTCACCCAGCCGATGCCAACCATGCCGGCCAGGTACAGGCCCAAGGTCGTGTAGTTCATCCAGCCGAAAGGCGCCCTCTTGGTGGCAACGGTCGCGCTCCATACCTGCACCGAGCGGACGCCCGGCTTCGTTTCCCCACCCGGCACGACGATTCGATCGTGCCACCGAACCGCCCCAGTGGTCACCAGCGAAAACGGCAGCTCGCCCGGCACGCTCCAGGTGTCGGTGATCGTGTGATACGCCAGCACCTCTTTCGAAAAGCCGCGATGCGACTGGGGCGGATCGTCCACTTGCGCTGCGTCATCTCCGCCCAACACCAGCAAGTGCGTTTGCCCGATGGCCGGCGCGGGCGACGGCGCCGCCACCACCTGGCGGGGCAAATCGGCGATGCGTCGCCAGCCCTGGCCCGGCTGGTAGCGATAGCCATCGCGCAACCAGCGGCGCGTCGGCTTGCCGTCGCCGTTGGCCTCGAGAGCCGCGCCGCCGAACAAATAGAACGCTCCGTCTTGCGCGCCGGCCGTGGCCAACATGCGCTCATCGCCAGGCCAGGCTTCCAGTTCACGCCAACCCCGATCGATCCGATCGAGGTCTAGCGACCAGAACGTCCGCATGGCAATCGTGTCGGTCGGGCGCTCGAGCCCTCCGGCGAGATAGATCGTGCTTCCCAACAGCGCGCCGCAGGCATTGGCCGTCGGCCGCGGCAGCGCCGGCAACGGCGACGTCTCCGGCGATCCGTTGACGAAGTCCAGCAGAAAACACTCGGCGTAGTGCCGCTGGGCGTCGCTGCCACCGATGCACACAACGCCTCGCTCGGTCGTGAGCGATACTCCGTAGCCCAGCGGCCGCGGCAGTTTGCCCGCGATCCGCCAGGCCGCGTCCGGCCTTTCGAGGACGAAGATCGAATCGTGCCAAACCTTCGTTCCGCCTTCCCACGGCATCGCTTCGGGAAAGTTTGCTCCTCCGGCCACCACCAGTGTCCCACGACTGACTCCGGCGAACGAACCGGCGAAACCCCGGGAATCTGGAATGTCAGGCAGACGCAACCATTGAAGAAGGTCGGCGGCGTTTGCTCCAGGACAAGCAAGCAAAACCAAGGCGATGCCGATGCAAACGCAACGAGTCACTTGCCGGCATTCAAGATGGCCAGGGATCGAGAGCAGGCGCACGGCGAACTTTCTCTTGACTTACGCTTCCCGCCGGTGCACAACAAGCGTCGCTAGGGTTCGAGGCGACGTAGGCACACACACAACCAGGAGCGACCCATGATACGGACCATCATCGGCGTGATCGTTGCTGCGATCGTGATCTATGCGTGGGGATTTGTCTACTGGGGTCTCGGCCCGTACCACAAGCACATCTGGCGTCACACGGCCGACAACGAAGCCGCCGGCAGCGCGCTACTGCAACACTTTCCCGAGCGCGGCACGTACTTCGTCCCCTACAGCTTCGACGATCAGGAAAAGGCCAACGAGCTGTTCGAGCGCGGGCCGGTGGCTATGGTCCACATGATCGCGCCCGAGGGTCGCCCGATGGCCGACCCGACGATCATGGGCGGCGGCTTCGTGCTCAACCTGGTGGTGATCGTGCTGGTGGCCATCGTCTTGCGCAGCACGGCGGCCTCGACGCCGACGTACTTGCACAAGCTGGGGCTGATGACGCTGATCGGCGTCACGGCTGCAATCGCAATCGACGGCGGAGACGCCGTGTGGTGGCAGGTCTCCTGGCACTGGAAGCTGTACCAGGCGGTGTACAACACCTCCGTGTGGATCATCGCCGGAGCGATTCTGGCGCTATTCATACCCACGCCCAAGCCAACAACGAACGCATGATACTTGCAGCCCGTTGAAGAATTCAACGGACTGCGTCATCGCATGGATGCGATGCCAAAATTGCGACATAAGTCGCTATTTTGCGAGCCGTGAGGAGCTTTGCTCCGCACTTGGCGAGGTTGAAAAGTGCCACGATG
>JBBDYK010000102.1:0-6919 GCA_040901665.1 Pirellulales bacterium
CGTTAGCACGCAAAAACGCCAACCCCAGTGGACGGCGTTGAGTGCCACCCAACGCAGGATGCCAGTGCCACACGACGCAATTGGGCAGTGACAAAGCGAAAGTGCAGTTATGGCTGACGACTGGACGATCGGACGCCTGCTGGGTTGGACGGCCGATTATCTGGCCGCGCACGGCTCGGAGAGTCCGCGTCTGGAGGCCGAGGTGCTGTTGGCTCATGCCCGCGGCTGCCGGCGGATCGAGCTGTATACGAGCTTCGAGGATCCGGCGGACGAGGGGCTGCGCACTGCGTTTCGGGGGCTGGTGCGGCGCCGCGCGGAAGGCACGCCGGTGGCCTATCTGGTGGGGCATCGCGAGTTCTACTCGCTGGACTTTCGCGTGACGCCCGACGTGTTGATCCCACGCCCGGAAACCGAGTTCGTGGTGTTGACGCTGTTGGACCTGGCCAAGGCGCTGCCGGCGGATCGCGAGATTGCGATTGCCGACGTGGGCGCCGGCAGCGGCGTGATCGGCATCACCGCGGCCCGGCACGTGCCGCGGGCGCGCGTCACCGCCGTCGACATCAGCCCCGCGGCGCTGGCCGTGGCGCGCGACAACGCCGAGCGTCTGGGCGTCATCGATCGCATGGAGTTTCTGGAGGGCGACTTGCTGACGATGGTTGCCGCGAAGCAACCGTTCGACATCATCGCCAGCAATCCGCCCTACATCACCACGGCCGAGCTGGCCGAGCTGGCGCGCGACGTGCGGCAATTCGAGCCGGAGTTGGCCCTGTCGGGCGGAGCGTCGGGCACCGACGTTATCGAACGGTTGATCCCGCAGGCGGCCGAGCGACTTGCCGGCGGCGGATCGCTCTTGTTGGAAATCAGCCCGATGCTACAACAAGCCGTCGAAGGGCTGGTCGACGCCGACGGGCGTTATGAACGCGGCACGACCGTCAAGGACATGGCCGGGCTCGCCAGGGTCGTCGTGGCGCGCCGAAAATAGCTTGCCTACGGACTCGTCGCGGCAAACTCATGGATGTGCTACGCATCACCGGCGGCGCGGAACTGCGCGGCGAAGTGCGCGCAAGCGGCTCGAAGAACGCGGCGCTGCCGATCATGGCGGCTTCGATCCTGGCCGGCGAGCCGGTGCTGCTCGAGCGCGTGCCGAAGCTTGTCGACGTCGACACGCTGGCGCTGCTGCTGGGGCATCTGGGCGTCGAAGTCAAACGGAATGCCGCGGGAACCGTGCGACTGGAGACGGTCGACCCGGCGCCGACCCTGGCGGACTACGAGCTGGTTCGGCGGATGCGGGCCAGCTTCTGCGTGTTGGGACCGCTGGTGGCGCGACGGGGCAGGGCGGTGGTTTCGCTGCCTGGCGGTTGCAACATCGGCACGCGGCCGGTGGATCTGCACCTGGCCGGATTGACGGCCTTGGGCGCGGAGATCCGCATCGAGCGCGGTTATGTGATCGCCACTGCGCGTGGCTTGCGGGGTGCCACGATCGACCTGGCCGGGCCGCACGGTCCGACGGTCACCGGCACGGCCAACGTGATGAGCGCGGCCACGCTGGCGCGCGGACGCACGACCATCACGTCGGCGGCCAAGGAGCCGGAGATCGTCGACCTGGGACAGTTTCTCATCGCGCTGGGTGCTGAGATTCACGGGCTGGGGTCCGACACCATCGAGATCGTGGGCCGAGAGTGGCTGGGCGGCGCGACGCACCGGGTGATCGATGATCGGATCGAGGCCGCGACGCTGCTGTTGGCCGGGGCAATTGCCGGCGGCGAAGTGCGGGTTGGTGGCGCGGTTGCCGGCCATCTGGCGGCCGTGCTCGAGGTGCTGGTGGCGGCCGGAGTGGACGTCGAATGCGATGTGGATGAAGTTTCGCTGCGGTCTTGTGGTCGCTTGCAGCCGATATGGGCGATCGCCGGTCCCTATCCGGCCATTCCGTCCGACGTGCAGGCCCAACTCATGGCGATGGCCGCGATTGCCGGGGGTCGCAGCGTAGTGGGGGACAACGTGTTTCCGAATCGGTTTCAACACATCGACGAGCTGCGACGTCTGGGGGCCCGGATCGAGCGTCGCGGGGCGGAATGCACCGTCGACGGCGTCGGACGATTATCGGGCGCAACCGTCGAAGCGTCCGATCTGCGTGCCAGTGCCGCGCTGGTGCTGGCTGCGCTGGCGGCCGAGGGCGAGACCACGGTTCGCCGCTTGCACCATCTGGACCGCGGCTACGAACGGCTGGAGCTCAAGCTGGCGCACCTGGGAGCGCACATTCGGCGCCAGCGCGACGTGGCGGGGCCCCGTTCGGTCGGCAAGCGATCGCATGCCGCCGTCGAGCGCGAATGGTGATCGACGTCAAGTGCTGGCGCACGCCATGGTCGAGGGCGCTGGCCCGCCAGTGGGCGAAACAGCGCGACGTCATGCGCCGCCGCGATAGACTTTTTGCCCTAGCGCGTTTTTGCGCGAGGTGACGGGGCCGGAGTTGGAGTCTTCGCGGAGGATGGTGGCCATCATCTGGTACTTGGCGTCGACGTCGTCGGCATAGTGTACGAGCAGCGCTTCGGGCGTCATGGGCGGCTTGGGCGAGCCCCATTCGGGCAGGCGCTGGTGCGAGATGATGATATGTTCCAGCCGCAGCAGCAGCTCGGCATCCAGGTCGCGTCCGGCGGCCGCTTCGCGAAGGATGTCGCGGCCTTGCAGGATGTGACCAATCAGGTTGCCGGCCGCGGTGTACTCGGCCCCTTGCGGACGCTCTTCGATCTCGCGGAGCTTGCCGATGTCGTGCAAGATGCCGCCGGCGACGACCAGGCCCTTGTTCAACGGCGGGGTCAGTTCCGGATAGTAGTCGTCGTACTTCTCGGCGAAGTAGACGCAGGTGCGCGTGACGCTCAACACGTGCTCCAGCCAACCGCCGATGAAGGCATGATGATTGTGCGTGGCCGCGGGCAAGGAGAGCAGCGTCTGGCGGTTGGCCTGCAGGATGTCGACCACCAGGCTGCTCAAGGGACCGCCGTCGATCTTTTCGCGGGCGATCGACAGCAACTCGTCGAACATCGCTTCGGTGTCGAACGCCGATTGCGGCAGGCACATGGCGGGCGAGAAGCCTTCGGACTTGTCGGCGCCGCACACTTCGCGAATCTTGCGCAGCTCGAGCTGCGGGCCGAAGTTCGTTTCGCGATAGACGGCGCGCACCTTGTAGAACGAGCCGGGCCGCCAGGCTTCGCGGCAATCGGCGCCCCAGGGCGAGTCGTTCCAGATGGGGAACGAGACCTCCCGCGCATGATCACGAAAGCCCACCTTGAAGTATGGCTTGCCGTCGCGCGTGGTGAGCTCTTCCTTGGCCGTCATCAGCACGAACAGATCGCCTTCCTGGCCGTTGGTCATTTCCGAAAGCGCAATGATCGGCATGGTACCCACTCCGCGCTCCCGCGTGCATCGATGCCGCGACGCCACCGGCATCGCCAAGGGCAGGGGCCATTCTACCCCAGCAGGGGCGGAGAACAACAACCGGCGGAATCCGACGGTCTGTGGGCCGGTTTAATCCGAAGGCTCCCCCTGGCGAAACACTTTGAACACGTCGCGCCAGCCGTGAATCACGCGCAGGACTTCAATGCCCTCGGGCGCTGGACGATAGAAAACGACGTAGCGGTGCGCATGACAGGCCCGGATGGACTCTCCGAACTCGGGTCTCGATTCTGCCAGCAGAGGCTGATTGGCATAGCTGCTGGCCTTCTCGGCGATGTCCCGGATGACTTGCGCCGCCGCCGCTGGGCTGTGCTGTTCTCGGCCGATGTAGAGGAAGATTTCTTCGAGGTCCTGCTCTGCGGCCGACGTCCAAACGACGGTGGCCATCAGTCGACGATGCCTTCTTCGGCCAGCTTGCGCGTGCAGCGATCGATCAGCTCGTTCACGTCCAGGCGGCCGGCTCGTCCCAGGTTGGCCTGATCGATGCCGATCTGCACATCCGAGAGCAATTGATCCCTGCGGGCCTGGAGCTCCCGAAAAACCCGCAGAGCGTCGCGCAGCACGTCGTCCTGCGAGCCGTAGCCGCTGGCGGCCATCTGCTCGTTGACGAGCTTCTCGACATCCGGGGGAAACTGATAAGCCATCGCGAGCACCTCCTGCCGTCCAGGATACCACGGCCCCGAGCGACCGGCCAGCAAAAGACATCGTCGGAGCGCGTCACGCGGAGACAGAGTCAACGCCGAGCCTACGGTCCATAGCCGTGGGGATGGGTCGAGTGCCAGTGCCAGGCGGTGCGAATGATGGATTCGATGTCGGTGTAGCGCGGCTGCCACTGGAGCATCTGCTGGGCTTTGTGCGGATCGGCGACCAGCTCCGGCGGGTCGCCGGCGCGGCGCGGGCCGAACACTGCGGGGATGTCGTGGCCGGTCACGCGACGGCAAGCGTCGATCACTTCGCGCACGCTGTGGCCGCGGCCGGTGCCCAGGTTGAGCTCCAGGCCTTGCGATGGCGCGAGGTTGTCGAGCGCCAGCGCATGGGCCGAGGCGAGATCGTCGACGTGCACATAGTCGCGAATGCAGGTGCCGTCGGGCGTGGGATAGTCGTTGCCGAAGACGGTGATCTCGTGGCGCTGCCCGAGGGCGACTTGCAGCACGATCGGGATCAAGTGCGTTTCGGGATCGTGATCCTCGCCGATGTCTCCGCTGGGACTGGCGCCGGCCGCGTTGAAGTAACGCAAGGCGGCATACCCAAGGCCGTAGGCGCGGGCATAGTCGGCCAGCGCTTCCTCGATCACGAACTTGCAAAAGCCATAGGGGTTGATCGGCCGCTGCGGCTCGTCCTCGGTGATGGGCACCTTCGCGGGCACGCCGTAGGTGGCCGTGGTGCTCGAGAAGACGATGCGCCACAGGCCGGTTTCACGCATGGCCTCCAGCAGGTTGAGGCTGGCCACGATGTTGTTCTGATAGTATTTCGCCGGGTCTTCGACCGACTCGCCCACGAACGCGAACGCGGCGAAGTGCATCAATGCCTCGATGCCGTGCGCGCGAATGGTCTCCACCAGGCGGGGGCGATCCATCAGCTCGCCTTCGATCAGCCGTCCGTGCGGCACGGCCTGGCGATGTCCGAAGCAGAGGTTGTCGTACACCCACACGTCGTGTCCGGCTTGCGTCAGCATGCGCACCGCGTGGCTGCCGATATAGCCGGCTCCGCCCGTTACGAGCACCTTCACGATCGATCTCCTGGACGGCCAGCGGGTTTGTTGGATTTGCGCGTTGTAACGACGGATCCGATGTTGCGGCCCTGAGGACACGCGGCGCTTGAGATATCAGAGAGAGCTTGCACGACCAAGGCCACAGTAACATAGGGGACACTCCGGCGGCGGGCAAATGGGTCAAGCAGGGCGGCTGCAATCGTCGAAAGCAAGCACAGTGCGCCAACGAACGAACCCAAGCACCTGCATCCTGGTTCGGCCGTTCTTGATTTCGTCCTCCCGCCTCCAGCCTCCAGCCTTTATGTAGCCATGGGCGGTCCGCGTCGCAAACTGCTCAAGCCCGCCAAGGTGGCCGCCGGCGCGGTCACCGGTCGTTGGATCGATTCGTTCGTCGACTATCTGCGCAGCGAGTGCCATCTGTCGGAGAATACGGTGGTGGCCTATCACCGCGATCTGCGGCGGTTTTACGATTGGCTCGCCGGGCGTCGCATCGGGCAACTGACCATTCAGGAGCTGGCCGATTATGTGGGCTGGCTCAACCAGCGCAAATTGGCGCCGGCCAGCGTGGCGCGGCACATCGCTTCGCTGCGGATCTTCTTTCGCTACTTGCAGCTCGAAGGCCTGCTGAGCGACAACCTGGCGGAGCTGTTGGGCAGCCAGAAGCTGTGGGAGCGCGTGCCCCACGTGTTGTCGGCGCCGATGGTCGAGAAGCTGTTGGAGGGTCCGTTGCCCGGCGAACCGTTGTGGCGGCGCGATCGGGCGTTGCTCGAGTTGCTGTACGCCACGGGCTGTCGAGCGAGTGAAGTTTCGAACCTGACGATCGAGCAGGTGCATTTGGACCAGGGCTTTTGCATTTGCCGCGGCAAGGGAGACAAGGAACGGATGGTGCCGCTGGGCCGCCGTGCTATCCTGGCGGTGCGCGACTATCTGGCCAAGGAGCGGCCGGTGCTGGTGGCGCATCGCTCGCCGCCGCCCAAGTGGCTGTTGGTTTCGCGGCGCGGCATGCGCTTGCGGCGCGAGCGGATTTGGGAGCTTTTCAAACGCTTTGCGGGGCGCGTGGGGATTTCAGCGGAAATGAGTCCGCACACGTTGCGGCACAGTTTTGCCACGCACGTGCTGGCCGGCGGCGCCGACTTGCGGCAGGTGCAGGAGATGTTAGGTCATGCCAGTATCGCCACAACGCAGATCTACACGCACGTCGACCCCGCGCGGCTCAAAGCGGTGCACAAAGAATTCCATCCGCGCGGCTAGCGGACGGCCGTCGACGGCTGCGGGCAGCAAGCGGCACCGCGCCGGCAGCAGGTCGCGCGATCAGGCGGGCTTCTTGGGGGGCGCGAACTTGATCTTTTGGATCAGCTTGACGATGTGACCATCGGGCGTGACGTAGCCCGAGATGGCCGTGATGGCATTGATCACGTACTGATACTTGAGGTTGTAGTCGCAGTTGAGCTCGGCCTCGGTGTTCTCGGCGGCCGCGTTGGGTCCGGCGTCGTTGCCGACGATGCTCATCACTTGCTCGTGCAGAGCGGCGAAGTTGGCCAGCGGCCGGTCGGCCATTTGAATGCCCGACAGGTTGCCTTCGGCGTCGGCGGTGAGCCGCACCTTGATGGGCAGTTGCGGTTCGAGGGGGGCCGCGCCGGCGCCGGCGGCCGGCATGCGGATGTTGAAGTCTCCCTCGACCGCGACGATCTTGAAGCTGAACAGGAAGAAGATAATCAGCAGAAACACGATGTCGATCATCGGCGTGAGATTGAGATT
>JBBDYK010000103.1:0-6895 GCA_040901665.1 Pirellulales bacterium
GTTCGTGTGTTTGCACCAGCCGCCATGCTCGCCCAGCTTCCAGCCGTGATCGCCCCACAGGATGACGATCGTGTTCTCCAGCAGGCCCAGTCGCTCGAGTTCGCCTAGCAGCTTGCCGACGTTGGCGTCGGTAAAGCTGAGAGCCGCGTAATAGCCGTGTTTGAGCTGACGAGTCTGTTCGTCGCTGAGCGGACCGCGATCGGGAATGCCTGCATAGCGCCGCAACTCTCCCCAGGTGGTCAGCGAGTACTCCGTTGCGCCGCGCGGCGGAAACGGATTGGACGCCAACTCGATCCTCGCCGGATCGTACAAGTTCCAGTAACGCTTGGGCGCGTTGAATGGCAGGTGGGGTTTGACGAAGCCAACCGCCAGGAAGAACGGCTGGTCCTTCGATTGCAGCTCTCGCAACGTGGCCATGCCAAGTTCGGCGATGGCGCCGTCGGTGTACGCATCGTCGGCCACGTCGGCGGCTTCGGTCGGCGTGCCGCGTGCCGCGCGACCCGCTGCCTTGCCCCGCAACCCTCGCTGACGAGCCTCGTCGCGCCGCCGCTCGATCAGCCGCTTGTTTTCCGCGGTCACGTATCCCTCGCCCCCCACAGGCCGCCGAGCCGGCTCGCTCCACGTCGGAGGATCGTCGTAGCCGCCGTGATAGATCTTGCCCATGCTGACCGTATGGTAGCCGTTGTTCTTGAAGTGCTGTCCCAGCGTGACGACGTCGGGCACGGCCGCGCGGAAATGCGTGACCAGGTCGTACACCTTGGTGGAATCGGGCCGCAAGCCGGTCATCAAGCTGGAACGAGACGGCGAGCAGACCGCCTGCTGGCAATAGGCCCGCAGAAACGTCGTGCCGCCGGCGGCCAGCCGATCGATGTTGGGACTATGAATGTGCGTTGCGCTATAACAGCTCAACTCAGTGCGCAGATCATCGACGGCGATAAACAGCACGTTCGGCCGTTCGGCAGCCGCGACAACGGCCGTTAGCAGCATGCCAACCAAAACGGACATCATCGGGCCGCAGGTTGCGGGACGGCGAACCATCATCCGGGTACCCCCGAGAAAACTGTCACATTATTCGTGCAATCTGGCGAGTTGGTCGCCCTTGAGTATAGGTAGTCATTGGCCAGCGCCGCGAGGGTTCGGGGAAGCGGGCCAAGGCTCGATGGACCTGGCCGCGTGGAAAGAGGATATTTACAACTGGCTCGCGTGCCGGCGAAACTAACGGTCGTCGCCAGGCATTATGTAGAATCAGGCGGTAGGCGTTCGATTCCTGCATCCCGTCTCGGTCCGACGACGCCCCTTGTTTCAGAGGAGAGTCTCATGTCGATGCCTTTGTTCGTACCGAATCGGCGGTTGTTTCTGGGCACGCTGGGCGCCAGCCTGTTTAGCGTGCGCGGTCTGTTTGCCGAAGAGTTGCTCCGCTCGCCAGCGCTGACCGAAGGTCCATTCTATCCGAACAAGATGCCCTTGGATCAGGACAACGACCTGATCATCCTCGGCGACAGCACGACGCCGGCGGTGGGCGAGATTACGCATTTGACCGGCCGGGTGCTCTCGACCAGCGGCTCGCCGGTGCGCAACGCCACGGTCGAAATCTGGCAGTGCGACGCCAACGCCGTCTACCTGCACACGGCCGACAGCAACCGCAAGCAGGATCAACAGGACAAGAACTTCCAAGGCTTTGGCCGCTTCACCACCGGCTCGGCCGGCGAGTACCGCTTTCGCACGATCAAGCCGGTGCCCTACCCTGGCCGGCCAGCGCCGCACATTCACGTGAAAGTAAAGCAAGGCGAGCGCGAACTGTTGACCACGCAATTCATGATCCGCGGACACGAAGGCAATTTGCGCGACTTCGTGTTCCAGCAATTGCGCGACCCGGTCGATCGCGAACTGATCCTGGTCGACTTCAAGCCGATCGCCGAATCGAAGTTTGGCGAGCTGGCCGCTTCGTTCGACATCGTGCTTGGCCAAACCCCCGACGAAGGTTCCACGGCGCCGGGGCGGCGCGTAGTGCGTTAGCTTGCTCTCCGAGCTTTCTTGGACTATGTGACCAATGACGCAGTCAGCCCTTTTTTGAGGAACACGAGATGCGCTCGATTTCACGAAGCTTCGTCCTCGTCTGTCTGCTGATGGCCGCCACGACAGTCCTCGGGCAGCAGCCCGGCAATCCTCCCGGCGGTAATCGCGGCAGCGTCAATGTCGAGATGTTCGTCGCGCGGCTGATGAACTTCGACCAGAACGGCGACGGCAGACTCTCCAAAGACGAGATCACTGACCCGCGGTTGCAAGCCATGCTGGCCCGCGCCGATGCCGACGGCGATGGCACGGTCTCGAAGGATGAGTTGACCGAGATGATGACCAAAGAGATAACCGCGCGCGGCGCCGCGGGCGCGGGCGGCAGAGGTCCCGGTGGTCCGCGAGGCGGCCCGGGCGGCGTTGGCCCCGGCGGCCCGGGTTTCGAGGCGCCACCCAAAGTCGGCCAAATCCTGCCCGAGTTCGTACGAGATTCATTGGAGTTGAATGCTCGCCAGAAAAAGATGCTGGAAGCCTTGCAGGCAGACGTCGACGAGCGACTTGCCAAAATCCTGACGGCAGATCAAATGCAGCAGGTCGAAGCGATGCAGCGCCGCGGTCCCGGTGGCCCGGGCGGCCCCGGCGGCCCACCACCCGACGGTGACCGGCCCCCACGCCGCCCCGGCGGTCAACCGGGCGGACCGCCTGCGTCCGAGTAGTCCGGCCGACGCGACGAAGTGGGGAGTGCCAAAGCGAGGGGAGTGATGGACCGATTCCTGCAGGCCGCCATCGAAGAAGCCGAGCTTGGACTGATTGAGGGTGGCATTCCCATCGGGTCCGTGCTGGTTATCGACAGTGCCATTGTCGGGCGCGGGCACAATCGCCGCGTGCAGCGCGACAGCGCAATTCTGCACGCTGAGATGGACTGCCTGGAAAACGCCGGACGATTGACGTCGAACGACTACGCTCGGGCCACGCTCTATTCGACGCTGTCGCCTTGCGACATGTGTAGCGGCGCCGCGTTGCTCTACCGCATTGGGCGGATCGTCATCGGGGAAAACCAGACGTTCCAAGGACCAGAAGACTATCTTCGCACTCGAGGGGTCGAGCTGGTAATCGCCGACGATCCACGCTGCGTCGAGCTCATGCGGTCCTTCATTGCCCAGCGGAAGGAGCTTTGGAACGAAGACATTGGCGTTTGACCGGCGCAGCGCGTCTATCCAACTCCGCGCGCCGTTTCGAACACATCGATCCATTCTCGAAACCGCCGGGAGATCTCTTGCACCGCGGATGCGCGAGTAATCTTGTTGGCGCGCAGATCGATGATCGGTTGCAGGAAAGAAGAGCGGCCGACGGCGAAGCCGATGAAGCCGGACACGGTGGCGGCCGTGCGCAGCCACTCGAGCACCTTTTGCTCGTCCTCACCGCGGCCCAACACGATCGAGCCCACGCGGTCGCGACCGTCACGGCGCGCCGTTTCGACGATCTTTACGCAGTCCTCGCGACGGTCGAGCCCTTCGATCTTCCAGACGTCGGGCTCAACGCCGTAGTCCTGAATTTCGCGAATGGCTCGCACCATCAGGCCGGGGCGCAAGGCTTGATCGTAGGCCTGCTGACTGCCGGCCTTGCTGAGTTGCTCGGGTTCGGCCGGCACGAGCATTTCGAACATGTACAGCCGTTCGTGCGCGTGGAGATAGTCGGACAGCCGCTTGAGTCGTTCGAGCTGGCGGTGGTTGCCGGTTTGATCTCCGTCGGGATTGTAACGCACCAGCACCTTGGTGAACGTAGGATCGAACGCCTCGATGTGCCTGGCAAACTCGTCGCCATATTGGAAGTCGAACTCGTGCTGCCCGCTCTTTTCCGTGGGCATGGCGGTGATGAAGCCGCTGGCGCGCGCATCGCGGAGGATCGCTTCGCCGAACTCTTCGTCGACCAGAATGCCACTTTTCTCGCGCGGCGCGCCGGCGGCCACCGCCGCCTTATAGCCGTCGTAGATCACCTGCTTGCTGGCGGCGACCACGGCGATTTGCTCGGCGGTCATCGGCTCGTGAAAGCCGAACACTTCGGCTCCGTACGAGTGTCGGTGGTCAAACGGCAGCAGGTACAGCGGCTGATCGTATCCCAGTGTCATGCGTTTGGCTCCTTCGCGCGGCGATAGCGCGCGATCAGCGTGTTGGTGGAGCTGTCGTGAGACGGTTTCGCGGGCGCCTTGCTTTCCAACTCGGGAATGATGCGGTTGGCCAGCACCTTACCCAGTTCGACGCCCCACTGGTCGAACGAGTTGATGCGCCAGATTGTGCCCTGCGTGAACACCTTGTGCTCGTATAGCGCCACCAGCTTGCCAAGTGCCGCGGGCGTGAGCCGATCGAGCAGAATGGTGTTAGTCGGATGATTGCCCTCAAACGTCCGATGCGGGACCTGATAGTCGGGTACGCCGTCGGACAGTACCTCGGCGGCCGTTTTGCCCATGGCCAAGGCCTCGGTCTGGGCGAAGAAATTCGCCATCAGCAAGTCGTGGTGCCGACCCAGCGGGTTGAGCGACTGCGCGAAGCCAATGAAGTCACAGGGAATCAACTTCGTGCCCTGGTGGATAAGCTGAAAATAGGCATGTTGGCCGTTGGTGCCGGGCGTGCCCCACACGATCGGGCCCGTTTGATAGCGCACCACGTTGCCATCGAGGTCGACGTGCTTGCCGTCGCTTTCCATGTCGAGCTGTTCCAGGTACATGCTCAACCGGCCCAGATAGTGATCGTACGGCAGAATGGCCACGGTTTCGGCGCCGAAGAAGTTGTTGTACCAGATGCCCAGCAGGCCCAGCAGCACCGGCAGATTCCGCTCGAACGGCGCACTGCGAAAATGTTTGTCCATGGCATGAAAGCCGGAGAGCATCTCGCGGAAGTGCTCGGGCCCGATGGCCACCATCAGCGAAAGTCCGATGGCCGAGTCGTATGAATACCGGCCGCCAACCCAATCCCAGAACTCGAACATGTGGGTCGTATCGATGCCGAATTTGGCCACCTCCTCGGCATTGGTCGACACGGCGACGAAATGCCGGGCCACGGCTTTCTCGTCTCCCAGCCGCTCGACCAGCCAAGCGCGCGCCGAGTGGGCATTGGTCAGCGTTTCAAGGGTGGTGAAGGTCTTCGAGGCGACGATGAACAGCGTCTCGGCCGGATCGAGATCGAGCGTCGCCTCGACCAGGTCGGTCGCGTCCACATTGGACACGAAGCGAAACGTCATGTCGCGCCGGCTGTAGTGGCGCAGCGCGTCGTAGGCCATGGCGGGGCCCAGATCGGAACCGCCGATGCCGATATTGACCACGTTCTTGATCGGCTTGCCAGTGAAGCCCTTCCAGTCGCCGCTGCGCACCTGATCGCTGAATTCGGCCATCTTATCGAGCACCGCGTGCACTTCCGGCACGACGTTGTGCCCATCGACTTCGATCACCGCGTCGCGCGGAGCCCGCAGCGCAATGTGCAGCACGGCGCGGCGTTCGGTGACGTTGATCTTATCGCCGCGGAACATGGCCTCGATTCGCGCGGCCAGGCCCGATTCGTTGGCCAGTTGCGCCAGCAACTGCATCGTCTGGTCGGTCACGCGATTCTTGGAATAGTCGAGGTACATGCCGACGGCTTCGGCCGTGAGCCGCCGGCCGCGCGTAGGATCGTTTTGGAAAAGCTGCCGCAGATGGACGTGCTTGATTTCGTCGAAGTGCTTTTGCAGGGCGCTCCAGGCGGGACGGTCCAGCAGGGGCGCAACGCTCGTGGTCATCGAGGATCTCCATGAGGGGAACGGTCGGCGCTAGGATTCCGCCGAGCCCGCCCGCTCGGTTGGGTTGGTTGTCGAATCGGCGTGCCACAGCCGGAAGCCGCCCGTGAATGCGTTGGCGTTGTCGCCCAATCGGCAATCGGGCGGCAGCCGGTCGAGCAAGTCTGCATTGCCACCTCCGAGCACGATGTACTCGGGCTGTAGCGCCGCGCGAAAGCGCTCGACGACGTCGTTAACGCGGCGCTCCCACTTCCTGCGCCCCAGGCGTTTCAACCCCCGCAGGCCGACGTAGTCTTCGTACGTGCGCTTGCGATAGGGCAAGTGGCCTAACTCCATCGGTTCGAGGCGGCCGTTGTCGATCAACGCGGAACCGAGGCCGGTACCAAGACCGAGGAACAGCATCTTGCCGCCGGCATAGCTGCCGAGTGCTTGCATGGCGGCGTCGTTGACCATCTTGACGGGACAGCCGAAGGCCGCGGCATAGTCGAAGCCCACCCAGCCCGTGCCGAGGTTGGCTGGGTCGGCAACCGGCTTGCCATTGAGCACCGGGCCGGGGTAACCGATGCTGACGGCATCGTACTGCCAGTCGCCGGCAAGCTGCTTTACACCCTCGACCATCTGAGCGGCAGTGAGCGCGGGATTCGAGTCGAACTTGCGATGCTCGGTCTGACCCGTGAGCAAAATCTTGACGTGCGTTCCGCCGACGTCGATCACCAGCACGTTCATCGGCTTGTCCCTTTGCATCGCAATTCGCGCATGGTCAATGCTCCGCTCCGTTTTAATGGCCCACGTGCCGGTCGTCGTTCCAAAGCCGTATCACCGGCTCGCTCAATTCGTGCTCGTAGCCTACGATGCTCAGTGTGGCCGTGGACAGCAGGAGATACCTGCCGGCAAAAGACTCAAGCCCCAGCCACCGCGCCGTCAGCACACGGATGAAATGGCCGCTGGAGAACACTAGCACATTCTGCCCCACGGCGCGCAGCTGCGCGATTGTGCGATCGGCCCGGGCGGCAACGTCGGCGGGCGACTCTCCGCCCGGACAACCGTCGCGAAAGAGCTGCCAATCGGGGCGCATCGCGCGGATTTCGGCAGTCGTTTTGCCTTCATAGTCGCCGTA